>NZ_JBHSON010000054.1:0-73856 GCF_042656285.1 Actinomadura rugatobispora
AGGCTGGCCGGGGCGGCGGCGGGCGGCCGCCGACCGGCCCGGGGCGCCGGCGGCAGGGGATCGCGCATCGGGTCGCGCACGAGGGCAGTCACGTGGTCCTCCCGAGGCCGGGCCGGCGGGTCTCACCGGCGGGTCCGGGCCTCTCTAGCTGGGACGGTACGGCCGGGCGCGGGAGGGGACGTATGGAGAAAGCTGCCAAGACTGGTTGTCATCGTTCGTCTTTGTTGTCAGTGTTGATCAGGAAGCGGTAGCGATCACGCCCTGGCGGGCGATGTAAGCACCAAAGAGCGAGGTGACCGTTCCCGTGAGCCAGCGTCCATGAGCGCCTCACCCGGACCCCTCGCCCCGCGGCGTGCGCGGGGCGGGCCGCCCGGCGGACCGCCGGGCGCGCCGCGGGCCCCTCGCTCCAGATCGGCAGTGACGGCGACCGGTGCCGCACCCGGCCGCGCGTGCCACCCCGCGCCGGCCCGGCACGGCACGGCCCGGGCCGAGCGGGGAGGGCCCCACCAGGGCCCGGCCCGCGCACCTCGGCGGACGAAGAACTCGCCGCCGGAGCCGACCCAGTTGGGAGTCATCTGATGTCAATCCCCGTGGACCCGGGCCCGCCGGCCCTGCGGCTCGCGAGCACCGGCACCCTGACCTACGGGCTGCCGGTCGGCGAGGTCCTGGGGGTCTCCACCCTCAAGGGCGCGCGGCTGATCGCGGGCCGTTCCGGGCTGGGCCGGGTCGTCCAGCGGCTCAACGTGATGGAGGTCCCCGACATCCTGGCGTGGGTCAAGCCGAACGAGCTGCTGCTGACCACCGGCTACCCGCTGCGCAACACGCCGCAGTCCCTGGACAACCTGGTGGCGGACCTGGACGAGCGCGGCCTGGCCGCGCTGGCGATCAAGCTGGGCCGCTACCTGGACTCGCTGCCCGCCGAGATGATCGAGCAGGCCGACCGGCGCGGCTTCCCGCTGATCCTGCTGGCCGACGACGTCGGCTTCGACGACATCCTCAACCAGGTGCTCACCGACATCCTCAACCGGCAGGCGGCCGTGCTGGCCCGCACCGAGGAGGTGCACCGGGCGCTGGTGCAGATCGTGCTGGGCGGCGGCGGGCTCCAGGAGGTCGTGGACGAGGTCGCGGTGCTGCTGGAGGTGGCCGTGGTGGCGCTGGACGGCGAGCACCGGGTGCTGGCCGCCGCCGGGCCGGACGAGCACGTCCAGGCGGTGCGGGCGCTGGGCCGGAGCCTGCCGCAGGAGAGCGCGCCGCCGGCCGGGGGGCGGCCGTCAGCGGCCGTCGAGGGCGACCATCTGGTGGTGCCCGTGGTGGCCGGCGGGTTCGACCACGGCAAGATCGTCGCCTACAGCCCGAGCGGTGCGCTGCGCGAGACGGACCTGACCATCCTGGAGCGCGCCGCCACGGTCGCCGCGCTGGTGGTGACCAAGCAGCAGGCGGTCGCGGCGGTCGAGAGCAAGTACCGCGCCGACTTCCTGCGCGACATCCTGGCCGGCCGGGCCGGGGACGACGACCGGGTGGTGGCGCACTGCGCCGGGTTCGGCTGGAACCTGGACCGCCCGGTGACGGTGCTGGTCGCCGAGCTGGACGGGCGTCCGCGGGGCGCCGATCCCGACCGTCCGCGCGGCGAGTCCGGCGGCGCCCGCGGCGAGGGCGGCGGGCGCGGCGAGGCGGGCGGGCGCGGTGAGGCCGGGCGGGGCGAGACCGGGCGGGGCGAGGCCGCCGGGCGCGGCGCCGAGGAGCGCACCGCGCAGGAGCGGCTCGCCGCGGCCTGGGCGACGGCGGTGCGGCGGCACGACCGGGGCGCCGCGGTCGCCAGTTTCGCGCACGAGGTCGTCGCGGTCGTGGGGGTCGAGGGCGACGACGCGGCAGCCGTCACCAGTGGACCGGTCCAGGCGATGGTGAAGGAGGCCACCGCGGTGCTCGCCGAGCACCGCCGCACCTTCTCCACCGGGATCAGCCGCACCGTCTCCTCGCCCGCCTGCCTGCCCGAGGCCTACGAGCAGGCCGTCAAGGCGGTGCGGGTCGGCCGCCAGCTGCACGGCGCCGGCGCCCGCGCGCACTTCGACCAGCTGGGCGTCTACCGGCTGCTCAGCCTGGTGTCGGACGCGGCGGAGCTGCACGCCTTCGTCCGCGAGACGCTCGGCGAGCTGGCCGCCGACGACGAGCCGGAGCTGGTCGACCTGCGCCGCACCCTGCAGGTGCTGCTGGAGACCAACCTCAACGTCGCCGAGACGGCCCGCCGGCTGCACTTCCACTACAACACCCTGCGGTACCGGATCGGGAAGCTGGAGCGGATGCTCGGCCCGTTCACCGAGGACGCGCACCTGCGGCTCAACCTGACCCTGGCCCTGCACGTCCTCCGGATGCGCGGCATCTGAGCCGTTCCGCCGCGCACCCGGAGGCCATGCGTCGGGACGGCCGCCGGGGGAAGCCCCACAGGGTGCCGTCTGCCAAGCCGGGAGCGGTGCTTTGGCAGATGTCGCCGATGCCTGCTCACCAGGGTCGTTCTAGGTTGCGCGCAAGGCAGGCACCCCGAGGGAGGGCGCGGATGGCCACAGGGTGGAAACCGACCGGCTGGAAGGTGCACGGGGACGGCAGGACGCCCCCGCCCGGCGAGGTCGTGGCCCCGGACGAGCGGCTGTCGTGGCCGCGCACCGCGGGCATCGGCGCCCAGCACGTCATCGCCATGTTCGGCGCCACGTTCGTGTTCCCGCTGGTCATGGGGCTGGACCCCAACCTCGCGGTGATGATGTCGGGCGTCGCCACGATCCTGTTCCTGCTGATCGTGCAGGGGAAGGTGCCCAGCTACCTGGGCACCAGCGCCTCGTTCGTGGGCGGGGTGTTCGCGATCCGGGCCGGGGTCGACAGCGCGCAGACCGACGCCTGGGTGACCGGGGCGATCCTGGTCGCCGGCGCGGTGCTGGCGCTGTGCGGCGTGATCATCCACGTGCTCGGCCCGCGGATCATCCACCAGGTGTTCCCGCCCGTGGTGACGGGCGCGGTGGTGATGCTGATCGGGTTCGGGCTGGCGTTCGTGGTGGCCGACACCTACTGGCCGCAGGACGGGTGGGTCGCGCTGATCACCATGGTGTTCGTGTTCCTGGCCATGGTGGTGTTCCGCGGGTTCCTCGGCCGGATCGCGGTCCTGCTCGGGCTGGTCTTCGGGTTCGCGCTGTCGTGGGTGCTGGACCTGGCCGCCGGGCCGATCACCTCCGTGCTGCCGGGGCAGAACCTGCGGGACGCGGCCGGGCAGGCGTGCCGGCCGGAGGGCGTCTACTGCGTGGCGACCGCGTTCCCGCACGACCGGGTGAGCTTCTCGGCGGTCGGGGACGCCGCCTGGTTCGGGCTGCCGCAGATGCACGCGCCCGACTTCAAGATGTCGGCGATCCTGCTGGTGCTGCCCGCCGTGATCGCGCTGATCGCGGAGAACACCGGGCACGTCAAGGCGGTCGGCGAGATGACCCGCACCGACCTGGACCCGCTGATCGGCCGGACGATCTTCGCCGACGGTGTCGGGACCGTGGTCACCAGCTCGGTGGGCGGCTCGCCCACCACCACCTACGCCGAGAACATCGGCGTGATGGCCGCCACCCGGATCTACTCCACCGCCGCGTACTACATCGCGGCGCTGATCGCGATCCTGTTCGGGCTGTGCCCCAAGTTCGGCGCGCTGGTCGCGGCCACCCCGGGCGGCGTGCTGGGCGGCGTCACGGTGATCCTGTACGGGATGATCGGCCTGCTCGGCGCCAAGATCTGGATCGAGAACCGGGTGGACTTCGCCGACCCGGTCAACATGGTCCCGGCCGGTGCGGGCATCATCCTGGCGATCGGCCCCGTCGTGCAGCAGATCACCGACGACTTCAAGCTGGAGGGAATCGCGCTGGGCACCATCGTCGTGCTGGTGGGATACCACCTGCTCCGCCAGATCTCCAACCGGCTCTCGGGGCCGGCTCCCGCGGTGGCCTCGCCGCCGGCGGCCGGGACGGGAGGCGACGCCGGGCCGTGAAGCCGCCGCCGTTCGAGTACCGCGCCCCGCGCACGACGGAGGAGGCCCTGCACGCCCTGGCCCAGGGGGAGGCCAAGGTGCTGGCGGGCGGGCAGAGCCTCATCCCGCTGCTCAACATGCGCCTGGCCGCCCCCGCCCGCCTGGTCGACATCAACGGCCTGGCCGAGCTGGACACCGTGCGCGCCACCGCCGAGGGCGTGCGGGTCGGGGCGCTGGCCCGGCACGCCCGGGTCGAGCGCGACGCCGCGGCGGCCGAGGCGCAGCCGCTGCTCCGGCAGGCGCTCCGGCACGTCGCCCATCCCGTCATCCGCAACCGCGGCACGGTCGTCGGCAGCCTCGCGCACGCCGACCCGGCCGCCGAGCTGCCCGCCGTCCTGGCCGTCCTCGGCGGCACCGTGGAGGCCGTCTCGGCGCGGGGGAGCCGCACGATCCCGGCGGCCGGGTTCTTCGCCGGGCCGCTGGAGTCGTCCCTGCGGGAGGACGAGCTGGCGGTGTCGGCGTTCTTCCCGGCCGCGTCCCGGCTCACCGGCACCGCGTTCACCGAGACGGCGCGGCGGCACGGCGACTACGCGCTGGCCGGGGTCGCCGCCGTCGTCACGCTGGACGACGACCTGCGGGTGGCCGCGGCCCGCGCTGGCTACCTGAGCGTGGGCGGCACCCCGGTGGTGCTGGACCTGACCGGGCCGGCCGCGTCCGCCGTGCGCACCGGCGACTGGGCCGAGGCCGCCGCGTACGCGGCCGAGCGGCTCGACCCCGGCGGCGACGTGCACGCGAGCGCCGAGTACCGGCGGCACCTGGCCGGGGTGCTCACCGGCCGGGCCCTGCGCGCCGCCGCCGCGGACGCGCTGAGCAGGGAGGACCCGGGCTGATGGAGGAGACGTTCGAGATCGCGCTGACCGTCAACGGGGTGCACCGCACGGCGCGGGCTCCGGCGCGGCGGCTGCTGTCGGACCTGCTGCGGCACGATCTGGGCCTCACCGGCACGCACGTGGGCTGCGAGCACGGCGTGTGCGGCTGCTGCACGGTGCTGCTGGACGGCGACCCGGTGCGCTCGTGCCTGATGTTCGCCGTCACGGCCGCCGGCCACGAGATCACCACCGTGGAGGGCCTGGCCGGGCCGGACGGGGCGATGTCGCCGGTCCAGCGGGCCTTCCGGGAGTGCCACGGGCTCCAGTGCGGCTTCTGCACGCCGGGCTTCCTCTGCACGGTCACCGCGCTGCTCCGCGAGACGCCGCGGCCGACCGACGAGGAGGTCGTCGAGGGCATCTCGGGCAACCTGTGCCGCTGCACCGGCTACCAGAACATCGTCAAGGCCGTGCACCGCGCCGCCGAGCTGCTGGAGGAGTCCTGATGGGGTTCGGCGAGCCGGTGGAGCGGCGGGAGGACCCGCGGCTGCTCACGGGCCAGGGGCGGTTCCTGGACGATCTCGGCCACCGCGCCCTCGCGGCGGCGTTCGTGCGCTCGCCGCACGCGCACGCCCGCGTGGTCGACATCGACGTGTCCGGGGCGCTGGACGTGGACGGCCTCGTCGCCGTCTACACCTGGGAGGACCTTCCCGGGCGAGTGGGCGAGCCGCTGCCGCTGCTCATCCCGCACCCCGCCCTCACCCACGGCCGGACGGGCCATCCGCTCGCGCGCGAGGTCGTCCGGCACGTGGGCGAGCCCGTCGTCATGGTGGTCGCCCAGGACCGCTACCTGGCCGAGGACGCCGCCGAGCGGATCCGCGTCGAGTACGAGCCGCTGCCCGTCGTCGTCGGCATCGAGGCCGCGGAACGGGCCGAGCACCTCGTGCACGACGACGTCCCGGGCAACGTGGGCGCCGTCCTGCACCAGGAGGTGGGGGACGTGGACGCGGCCATCGAGGCGGCCCCGCACGTCCTGGAGTTCCGGCTCGACATCGAGCGCAGCGCGTCGATGCCGCTGGAGGGCCGCGGGGTCTACGCGCGCTGGGACCCCGACGACGAGTCGCTGCGCGTCTACTCCTCCACCCAGGCGTCCACCAGCGTGCGCGCCGCCGTCGCCGCCAAGCTCGGACTGGCCCCGGCGAAGGTCGAGGTGATCGCGCCCGACGTCGGCGGCGGCTTCGGCGTCAAGATCGTCCACCCGTGGCCGGAGGAGATCCTGGTCCCGTGGGCGGCCCGGCTGCTGGGCCGTGAGGTCAAGTGGACCGAGGACCGGCGCGAGCACTTCGTGGCGGCGGCGCACGAGCGCGGCCAGGTGCAGCGGGTCCGGGTCGGGTTCGACGACGCGGGCCGGGTGCTGGGCATGGACGTGCGGATCCTGCACGACCACGGCGCCTACACCCCGTACGGGATCATCATCCCGATCATCTCGTCCACGCAGCTGCTCGGCCCGTACAAGCTGGGCGCCTACCGGGCCGAGGTGCTCAGCCTCTACACCAACACCCTCATCGTCACCCCGTACCGCGGCGCGGGCCGCCCGCAGGGCGTGTTCTGCATGGAGCGGACGATGGACCGCATCGCCGGCCATCTGGGCCGCGACCGCGCGGAGGTGCGGGAGGCCAACCTCATCCAGCCCGACGAGTTCCCCTACGACCAGGGCCTGACGTTCCAGGACGGCCGCCCGCTGATCTACGACTCGGGCGACTACCCGGAGCTGCTGCGCAAGGTCAGGGAGCTGATCGGCTGGGACGGCTTCGCGCGCGAGCGCGCCGAGGCGGAGGCGGCGGGCCGCCGGATCGGGATCGGGCTCGGCTGCTACGTCGAGGGCACCGGCGTCGGCCCGTACGAGGGCGGCCACGTGGAGATCGACTCCGGCGGGCGGGTGCACGTCTCGACCGGGCTGACCTCGCAGGGGCAGAGCCACCAGACCGTGTTCGCGCAGATCGCCGCCGCCGAGCTGGGCGTGCCGATCGACGACGTGCGGGTCACCACCGGCGACACCCGCCGGTTCGGGTACGCGGTCGGCACCTTCGCCTCCCGCGCCGCCGTGATGAGCGGCAACGCGATCGCGCTGGCCTGCCGCAAGGTGCGGGAGAAGGCGCTGCGGATCGCCGGGGAGGCGCTGGAGGCCGACCCGGAGGACCTGGAGATCACCGACGGGGTGGTGCACGTCCGCGGCGACCGGTCGGCGGCCGTCCCGCTGCGCACGGTGGCGGTGCTGTCCAACCCGCTGCGGTACGCCTTCGACGAGGAGGCGCGGCGCGCCACCCAGTTCGCCACGGCCGCGCCGCCGGACCGGCCGCCGGTGCCGCGCGGCGAGGAGCCCGGCCTGGAGGGGCGCGACTACTACTCGCCCGTCCGGTCGACGTTCGCGGCCGGGGCGCACGCGGCGATCGTCGAGACCGACCCGGAGACCGCCGAGATCCGCATCCTGCGGTACGCGGTCGTGCACGACTGCGGGCGGCTCATCAACCCGATGGTCGTGGAGGGGCAGATCCACGGGGGAGTGGCGCAGGGCGTCGCGGGCGCGCTGTACGAGCGGATGGCCTACGACGAGTCCGGCCAGCTGCTGAACGCCTCGTTCATGGACTTCCTGATGCCGTACGCGACGGAGATCCCCCGGATCGAGACCGGGCACCTGGAGACGCCCTCGCCGCTCAACCCGCTCGGCATCAAGGGCGCGGGCGAGGCGGGCGTCATCCCGGTGTCGGCCGTGATCGCCTCGGCGGTCGAGGACGCCGAGGGGATCCGCGTCGCCGCGATGCCGATGGGGCCCGACGAACTGTTCCGGCTGCGGCTGCGCGCCCGCGACGACGTGGCGCTGCGCACGGAGGAGGGGCGGAGGAGGGCCTCCCAAACTGCCGCTCGTTGACAGGAGGCCCTCCGGAGCCAACCACACAGCAAATTCAGCGTGAAGTCGTGGAGGCGCGCCGTACCGGACCTGGAACATCACCGGAGGCGGGTGCGGGACGGCCGGGCAGCAGCGAGCCCGCGGCGAGGATCGCGGCGGTCGCCCCGGCCCCGAACCAGAAGACGCCGCGCACGCCGTCCAGTACCTCCCCGGGCCCGGCGGCCTGCAGGATGAGCGTCACGACCGCGATGCCGACCGACGCGCCGAGCTGGTTGAGCATGTAGAGCACCGAGCTGCCCTGCGGCACCAGCGGCGGCGGCAGGGTGCGGTACATCGACCCCATCGTGGGCGCGCCGACGAAGCCGAGGCCCAGCCCCAGCACCAGCGAGGCGACCGCCGGCCACGCCTCGCCCGTACCCGCCCCGACCCGGGTGAGGGCGAGCGCGGCGAGCAGGGCCGCGACCGCGCCGCCGAGGGCCAGGCCCCGCGAGCCGATGCGGTCGCTGAGCCGCCCGGCCAGCGGCATCGCCACGGCCGAGCCCGCCCCGAACGGGGCCAGCAGCAGCCCGGCCGCCAGCACGCCGTGCCCGTGCGCCTGCTGGTAGTACAGCGGCAGCGCGAACAGGGCCGCGTACGTGGCCAGCCCGACCAGCGTCATGGTCGCCACGCTCGCCGAGAAACCCACGCTGGTGAACAGCCGCAGGTCGATCAGCGGGGGCCGGCTCCGGTCGCGGCGCGGGCGCGACGCGTGCAGCCCGTACCAGCCGAGCAGCGCGGCGCCGGCCGCGAGCGGCGCCAGCACCGGCCAGACGGCGAACGCGTCCCGTTCCGCCGACTGCGTCATCGCCAGCACCAGCACGCCGAAACCCGGGCCGAGCAGCGCCAGGCCGAGCACGTCCAGACGCGGGCCCTCCGCCCCGCCGTCGCCGTTGCCCGGCGCGTCGGCGGGCAGCACGCGCAGGGCCAGCAGCACGGCGACCAGGCCCAGCGGCACGTTCAGCAGGAACATCCACCGCCAGTCGAGCCCGGACAGGATCAGCCCGCCCGCGACCGGACCGAGCACCGGCCCGAGCGACAGGACCACGCCCATCAGGCCCATCACGCGTCCCGCGCGGGCGGGGCCGGCGGCGCGCGCCAGCAGCACCAGGACCAGCGGGTCGAGGATCCCGGTGCCCAGCCCCTGGACGATCCGGAAGGCGATCAGCGGCCCGGTGTCCCAGGCCAGGCCGGACCCCAGCGAGCCGGCCAGGAACAGCCCCAGCCCGGCCAGCCACAGCCGCCTGCCGCCGTACCGGTCGACCGCCCAGGTGGTGAACGGGATCGCGGCGGTGACCGCCAGCAGGAAGCCGGTGGACACCCAGCCGATCGTGCTCAGCGGGGCGGAGAACTCGGCGGCCAGGGTGCCGGTGGCGACGGCGGCCATCGTGCTGTTGAGGATGCCGAGCATCCCGCCGAGCAGGATCACGCCGATCAGCCGCAGCAGCGCCGGATCGAGGGCGTCGCGTCCGCGGGTCATGGATGGACCTCCCAAAATGAACTCATGGGTTCAAAGTAATGGGCTCTCCTGACCATGCACAACCACCGGAACCACTTCACTGAACCCGTGGGTTCAAACCGGCGCCGCGCGACGGTACGATGCGGGGCGTGGCAGCTGCGAGAACCCCGTCCGCGACGAGGCAGGCGACCCCCTCACGCGGTCGTATCGACAAGCGCGAGGCGATCCTGGACGCCGCGTTCACCGTGTTCGCCCGGCAGGGCTACGCCCAGGCCTGCGTGAAGGAGATCGCGAAGGAGGCGGGGGTCGCCAAGCCGACCGTCTACAACCACCTCAGCGACAAGGCCACGCTGTTCCGCGAGGCGATGGCGGCCGCCTCCGAGCGGGTGCTGGCCGAGCACCTGGCCGCCGTCGAGGACCTCGCCGCCCGTCCCGACGACGCGGAGGACCTGCGCGCGCTGCTGGAGGACGTGGGCGGGCGGATGCTGCGCGTCCACTGCGACGGACGGGCCCGGGCGCTGCGGCGGCTGACCCAGGTCGAGGCCGCCTGGTGCCCCGAGCTGCTCGACATGGGGCGCGGCCACGGGGCCGACCGCCTCACCGAGGCCGTCGCCGACCGGCTGGCCCGGCTCTCCCTGGCCGGACGGCTGCGCCCGCTCGACCCGGTCGTGGCCGCCGAGCAGTTCCTCGCCCTGCTCACCGGCCCGGTGGACGCGCGCACCCGCATGGGCGCCCGGCCGGCCTCCGCCGGCGAACTCGACGCGGTGACCGCGGCCGCCGCCGACACCTTCCTGCGCGCCTTCGCCCCACCGGCGTGACGGGCCTTACGGCACGCCCGCGGTCTGCCCGGGAGCGGGCTGGTCGGGGGCGTTGCCGCCCAGCGACTTGGGCAGGTAGTTCTCCACCGCCGCGGGACGGAAGCCCTGCTGGCGGATCCAGCCCAGGATCATCTTGAACTGCTCGGCCAGCCCCTTGCGGTAGTGCATCAGGACGATGTCGCCCGGACGGAAGTTCTTGCCGGAGCCGTCGCCGCGCGCGAAGCCGTTGAAGCCGACGCCCGGTCCGGAGGTGCCGTTGTAGAACTCCGCCGACCACATCAGGATCGACTTGATCCCGCACTCCTTGGCCATCTTGCGGGTGCTCTCGTTCATGCTCCCGAACGGCGGCCGGAAGATCTGCGGGCGCCGCCCGTACTGCTTGGCGATGGTGTCGGAGGCGTCGCAGATCTCCTTCTTCTGCTTCTCCGGCGGCTGCATCGCCATGTTGAGGTGCTGCACCGTGTGGTTCTCCATCTGGGACCCGGCGTTGCGCAGCGCCCAGAAGTACTGCCCCTGCCCCTTCACGTACTGGGAGGTCAGGAACGTCATGATCGGCACGCGCTCCTTGCGCACCAGGTCGACGAACTCGGGATCGTACTCGTAGCCGTCGTCGATGGTCAGGAAGACCACCTTGTCCTGCGTGCCGATGCTGCGGATCACCGGCGGCAGGCCGTCCGGCGCGGGCTTGGGCGGCGTCCACGACCCCGGCTTGGGCTTGGCCCACTGCTGGTCCGCCAGCGCGCCGGTGAGCTGCGTCCGCACCGAGGGGCCCTCGTCACCGGACGTCGACCCGCGCACGGTCGGCCAGGCGCCCGCCCCGACGCCGATCACGCCTGCCGCCACCGTGGCGACCACGGGCATCTTCCCTAGCATCAGCCGCGCTCTCCGTCCGCCGCGGGCCCGCTCCGGGCCCGGTCCGATTCAGGGCCGTCGCTTCGGTTGACGCGCGAAGCCCCGGGAGGGTTCGCGTCCGCCGAGCGATGATCTCCAGGGGACATTCTGGATGATCTCCAGGGGACATTCTGTACGTCCCCGGACCGAACGGGGTGTATCTGACCAACCTTCGGCGTGTGCTCGGCACAAGTTGCCGTACGGAGCCCGCCGCGGGTTCTCTAAGGTCGGGACATGAAGGTCACCGGTAGCGCCACCATCGCGGCTCCCCTCCCGCGGGTGTGGGACGCGTTGCAGGACCCGGCGGTGCTGGCCCGGACGATCCCTGGCTGCCATTCCCTGGAGGCCACCGGACGGGACGCGTACAGGATGACGGTCACCGCCGGGGTCGCGTCCGTCAAGGGCACCTACGTCGGCAGCGTCGAGCTCGCCGACCCCGACCCGCCGCGCTCGTTCGTGCTGCGCGCCAGGGGCCAGGGCGCGCCGGGGACGGTCGACGCCACGGTCCTGGTGCGGCTGTCGGCGGGCGAGGACGGCACCCGCGTCGACTACGACGCGGACGCGGTCGTCGGCGGCATGATCGGCGGGGTCGGGCAGCGGATGCTCGGCTCGGTGGCGAAGAAGACGGCGGGGGAGTTCTTCGCGGCGGTCGAGCGGTCCCTGGGCGTCGCGGTACCGGCCGGCGCGGAGGAGGCCGAGGTCGTCCCGATGCCCGCCGCGCGGACGCAGGCGGCTCAGGAGGCCCCTCCGGCACTTGAACCCGCGCGGCCCGGGGCGGTCTACATGGGCGGGGCGGCCGCGGCGGCCCCCGGCTCCGGCGCGACGCTGGCCGCGTTCGGTGCGGGCGGCGCGGTGGCACTGGCGGGCGTCGTCATCGGGTATGTCCTGGGACGTCGCACCAGGAGGCACCCATGAGAGCGTTCACCGCCGCCGCCGTACAGATCGCCCCGGCTCCCGGGCCGCTCACGCGCGACTCCGTCCGGGCGAACATCGACAAGGCCACGACCTGGACGCGGCGCTGCGTCGAGCAGACCGGCGCCGAACTGGTCGTGCTGCCCGAGACCTGCACCACCGGGTTCGTCCCCGGCCTTCCCGCGGAGGGGCTGTGGGAGGTGGTCTCGCAGATCCCCGGGCCGGTGACCGAGCCGTTCCAGGAGACGGCGCGCGAGCTGGGCGTCCACCTGTGCCTGGGCACCTACGAGCGCGGCCCCGACCCGGCGACCGTCTACAACTCGGCCGTCCTGATCGGGCCGGACGGCTCGGTGCTCGGCGTCTACCGCAAGACGCACCCGTTCCGCGTCGAGGACTCCCGGCACGGCGGCTGGGCCACCGCCGGCACGGAGGTCTGCGTCGTCCCCACCGACCTCGGCCGCATCGGCATGGCGATCTGCTTCGACGGGGACTTCCCCGAGCTGTGGCGGATCCAGGCGGTGCGCGGCGCCGAGCTGGTCTGCCGCCCGTCGGCGCTGCTGCGCTCGGCCGACATCTGGGAGCTGACCTGCCGGGCCCGCGCCTACGACGAGCACGTGTACGTGGTCGGCGCCAACGCGGTGGGCGCCGATCCGGGGGGCACGCTCTACTTCGGCAACTCGATGATCGTGTCGCCGGTGGCCGAGGTGGTGGCGCGGGCGGCCACCCACGAGGGCTGGGCCGCGGCCCGGCTCGACCCCGAGGCGGCGATGGGCTCGCTCACCCCGGGGTCGTCGGTGCGGCACGGCTTCGACCATCTCGCCGAGCGCAACCTGGCCCTGTACGAGAAGCACGCCGCCGACCTGGTCGCCCCGGCCGAGACGTCCTTCCCGCACTGAGCCGCGCGGCGGGGTCAGCCGATCGCGACCAGGTCGACGACGAAGATCAGGGTCTCGCCGGGCTTGATCGCCGGGCTGGGGCTGCGGTTGCCGTAGGCCAGGTGCGGCGGGATGACCAGCTTGCGCCGGCCGCCGACCTTCATGCCGACGATGCCCATGTCCCAGCCCTTGATGACCTGGCCGCCGCCGAGCGAGAACTCGAAGGTGCTCCCGCGGTTCCACGAGGCGTCGAACTCCTCGCCCGTGGAGAAGGACACGCCGACGTAGTGCATCTGCACCGTGTCGCCCTTGGCCGCCTCGGCGCCGTCGCCCTCGGTGATGTCGGTGATGTCGAGGTAGGCGGGCGGCTGCCCCTCGGGGAAGTCGATCTCGGGCCGTTCAAGCGCCATCGGCGGGCTCCAGCGGTCTCATCAGTGGTTTCGTGGAAAAGAACGCGCCCAGCCTAGTGCCCGACGCGACTCGCCAAAGAAGGACCCGCTGATTGGCATATTGCGACGGTTCGCGCGGGGGGCCGCGTCCGGTAGACCTCAGGGCATGGGGCGACGGCTGCGCATCGGGATCGACACGGGCGGGACGTTCACCGACGTCGTGGCGCTGGACGAGGACACCGGGGAGATCGTCACGACCAAGACGCCGTCCACCCCGGCCGATCCCGCCGAGGGCTTCCTGACCGCCGCGGCCAAGGTGCTGGAGGCGGCCGGCGGCGGAGCGGCGTCCGGGCTGTCGCACGGGACGACGGTGGCGACCAACCGGCTGCTGGAGGACCGGATCGAGGACCTGGGGTTCGTCACCACCGAGGGCTTCGAGCAGGTGCTGGAGATCGCGCGGCAGAGCGTCCCGGACGGCTACGGCAACTCCTACTTCTGGGTCAAGCCGCCGCGGATCGTCCCGGTGCACCGGGTCCGCACGGTCGGCGGCCGCCTCGACCACACCGGGGCCGAGCTGCGGCCGTTCGACGAGGAGTCGGCGGTCGCGGCGGCGCGCTGGTTCCGGGACGAGGGCATCGACGCGATCGGCGTGTGCTTCCTGCACTCCTACGCCGACCCCTCGCACGAGCTGGCGATGCGCGAGGTGCTGCGCCGCGAGCACCCGGACGCGGTCGTCTCGTTGTCGTGCGAGGTGCTGCGCGAGTACCGCGAGTACGAGCGCTCGGTGACGACCCTCGTGGACGCGGCGGTCAAACCGGTCATGTCCCGCTACCTGCGGCGGATCGCCGAGCGGGCGCCCGCGCCGCTGCACGTGATGAAGAGCAACGGCGGGGTGCTGTCGGCCGAGGAGGTGGCGCACCAGCCGATCACCACCGTCCTGTCGGGCCCGGCGGCGGGCGCGCTCGGCGCCGCCTTCGTCGCGGCCCGCACCGGGCGCGGCTCGGTGGTGACCCTGGACGGCGGCGGCACCTCCACCGACGTGGCGGTGGTCCTGGACGGCGAGCCCACGCTGACCACCGAGGGGTCCATCGGCCGCCACCCGGTCAAGATCCCGATGATCGACATCGTGACGGTGGGCGCGGGCGGCGGCTCGGTCGCCTGGGTGTCGCCGGAGGGCACGATGAAGGTCGGCCCGCGCAGCGCCGGCGCCGACCCGGGCCCGCTCTGCTACGGCCGCGGCGGCGCCGAGCCCACCGTCACCGACGCGCACGCCGTCCTCGGCCGCATCCCGCCCCACCTGCTCGGCGGCGAGATCCCCCTGAACGTGGACGCCGCCCGCGCGGGCCTGGAAGAACTCGCCGGACGGCTCGGGCTCACCCTGGAACGCGCCGCCACCGGCATCCTGGAGATCTCCGCCTGGAACCAGGCCAACGCGATCCGGCAGATCACCGTCAAGCGCGGCCTGGACGTGCGCGACTACCCCCTCGTCGCGTTCGGCGGCTCGGGCCCGCTGCTGGCCTGCCGCCTGCTGGACGTGCTCGGGCTGCCCGCCGCGGTCGTCCCGGAGAACCCGGGCAACGTGTCGGCGTTCGGGCTGCTCACGGTGGACGTCAAGAACGACTACGTGCGCACCCGCGTCATGCGCGACACCGAACTGGACCCGGGCGTCCTCGCGGACGCGTTCGCCGCCCTGGAGTCCGAGGCCGCCGCGGCCCTCGACCGCGAGGGCTTCCCGCCCGGCCGGCGCCGCTTCGCGCGCACGGCCGACCTGCGCTACTACGGCCAGGCGTTCGAGGTGCGGGTCGCCGTCCCGGACGGCCCGGCGGGCTCGGCCGGGTTCCGCGCCGAGGTCGTCCGCCGCTTCCACGACGCCCACGAGGCTTTGTACGGCTACTGCTACCGAGACGACCCGGGGCGGCACCCGGTCGAGTGGGTCAACTACCGCGTCTCGGGCATCGGCCCCATCGAGCGTCCCCGGCTGAGGGAGCGCCCGCCCGGCGACAAGGACCCGTCCCGCGCCCTGGCGTCCTCGCGCCCGGTCCACTTCGGCGAGGGCTGGACGGACACGCCCGTCTACGAACGCGCCCGCCTGGCCCCCGGCGACGTGGTCGAGGGACCCGCGATCATCCAGGAGTTCGGCTCCACCCTCCCCCTCCACCCCGGCTTCCGCGCCGAGATGGACCCCTACGGCAACCTGACGGTGACCCGATGACGGATCCGATCCTGCTGGAGATCGTCGAGGGGACGCTGGCGTCGGTCGAGCGGGAGGTGGAGACGGCGATCGCGCGGACGGCGCGGTCTCCGATGATCCGGGACGCGCACGACTTCCGGGCGGGCATCCACGACCGGCGGCTGCGGAAGCTGACGGGGCGGTCGTACTCGGCGCTGGTGCATCCGATCGCGCGGGACTTCCCGCTGGAGAGGATGCGGCCGGGGGACGTGTTCTTCCACAACGACGTGTACCTGTCCGAGGGCGGCATCGGGCATCTGCCCGATCTGTGCGTGACGGTCCCGGTCTTCCATGAGGGGGAGGTCGTGGCGTTCGTGCAGGCGTTCGGGCATCACGACGACATCGGCGGGGCGGTGCCGGGGTCGATGCCCAGTCATGCGCGCAGCGCGTTCGAGGAGGGGCTGATGGTGCCCCCGATCAAGCTGTGGGACCAGGGGGTGCCGAACGAGGCGGCGCTGCGGATCATGACGCGCAACTCGCGGATGCCCGACTCGCTGGCCGGGGACCTGGACGCGGAGTGCTCGGCGTGCCTGATGGGGGCGCGGCGGCTGGCGGAGCTGTTCGCCCGGTACGGCCGGGCGGCGGTGGAGGAGTGCTTCGACGCGATCATCGGCAAGACGACCGAGACGTTCCGCCGCGAGCTGCTCGCGAAGATCCCCGACGGCACCTACGTGTGGGAGGACTACGCCGAGCACGACGGCGTCGACCCGCCCCGGCTGCACGCGCAGCGGATCACCCTGACGGTCGACAACGCGGCCGAGGTGCCGCTGGTCATCGACTTCACCGGGACGTCCCCGCAGGCGAAGGGGCCGATCAACCACGCGGGCGACTACGCCGACGGGGTGTTCCTGAAGAAGTGGCTGGCGCCCGTGCTGCGGAACCTGGCGGACACGCCCGAGCGGGCGGCGGAGCTGGACGTCAACGAGGGCGTGGTGCCGCTGATCGAGATGCGGTTCCCGGAGAAGGGCACGCTGCTGACCCCGGTGTTCCCGGCGCCGACGAACGCGCGGACGTTCGTGATCCTGCGGCTGCTGGGCGTGCTGGCGGGGGTGCTGGCCAAGGCCACCGGGGGGCGGATGCCGGCCGACCAGGAGACCATCCGGTACACGGGCGTGTACGGCGAGGACGACCGCGGCCCGTACCTGATGCGGGAGGTGCTGGGCGGCGGGTCGGGCGGGCGGCACTACGCCGACGGCGAGGACACCATCCACGTGGTGCCCGATTCGCGGAACATCCCGGCCGAGTTCGCGGAGGCCCGCTGGCCGTTCGTGGTGGAGCGGCTCGGGCTGGCGACCGATTCGGGCGGTCCGGGGGAGTTCCGCGGCGGCCTCGGGTACGACAAGCACCTGCGGATGCTGCGGGACGCGCACTACATGTCGATCGCCGACCGGTCGATCCTGTCGTGCTGGGGGGTGAACGGGGGCCGCGCGGGGGCGCCGTTCCGCGTGGACATCGACGGCGAGGAGATGGAGGGGCTGGTCGACGACCGGCCGGTGCGGGCGGGGCAGGTGATCCGGATCCGCACGACGGGCGGCGGTGGCTGGGGCGACCCGCTGGACCGCGATCCGGCGCGGGTCGCCGCCGACGTCCGGGACGGCAAGGTGTCGGCCGAGGGGGCACGCGACGACTACGGCGTCGTCCTCAGCGGCGGTGTCCCCGACGAGGAGGCCACCCGTGCTCTGCGCGACCGGCTCCGGGAGGAGCGGGGCGAGCCGTTGTTCTTCGACCGGGGGCCGGGGTTCCCGCTGCTCAGCGGCGGGCGGACCAGCGCGGACGTCGACGACCTGGAGCGCTGAGCGTCAGCCTCCCGTGAGGACGCGGGCCTTGACGGAGGCGCCGTCCACGCGCAGGTCGGCGCGGGCGAGGGTGCCGTCGGCGGTGAAGTGGCGGTGCTCGCGGGCGGACCAGGCGTCCCAGGCGGCGGCGTACTCGGCGCCGTCGCGTTCCAGGACGCGGGCGCGGCGCAGGGCGCGCGGGGCGTCGATCCAGATCCGGTACGCGGCGGGCGACTCCCGCCAGGCGGCCCCCACGCCCTCGACGATCAGGACGGGCGCGGGCGGGATCTCCTCCTCGGGGCCGTAGGCGTCCCGGTGCCAGTCGTAGCGGCGCAGCGTGCCGGGCCGTCCGGCGGCCAGGGGCGCCAGGACGGCCTCGGTGAGGGGCGCCCACCAGGTGAGCGGGTCGGCGTCCCACGGCACCCGGAAGTCGTCGGACCGCACGAGCGGCGCCGGGGTGCCCGCGTCCTCCAGGGCGGCGGCCAGCAGCGTCGCGAAGGTGGACTTGCCCGCGCCGCTGGGCCCGTCCACGGCGGCCACCCGGACGGGCCCGCAGGACGGAGGCCGCGCGAGCAGGCGCGTGGCCAGTCCTGGATACGTCATGCTCGGCTCTGGCACGAAAGGCATACTGCCGGAGGAAACGGCGTGACCGGGCCGGGCGTTCCCGGAGAGGACAATGTCAGCGTGGCCGGACGAGGGGGACGCGTGAGGGACCTGCTGGGTGCGGACGGGCCGCGCGAGGACCAGTCGATCAGGGTGGGGGAGCGCGGGCTGGCCCGCGCCGAGCTGCTGGAGCGGGCCGCCGGGGTCGCCGCGGAGATCGCGGGCGCCGGGGCCGTCGCGGTGCACGCCACGGCGAGCGTGGAGACCGTGGTCGCGGTGGTCGGCGGGCTGCTGGCCGGGGTGCCGGTGGTGCCGCTGCCGCCCGACTCCGGGCCCGACGAGCGCGCGCACATCCTGGGCGACTCGGGTGCGGGCCTGCTGCTGGCCGCGCGCGGCGCGTACGAGCCGGTGAAGGGCGAGCCGCCGCTGGTGCCCGTCGACGAGCTGGGCCGCGGCGGCCCGGTCAAGGACGAGGCGCCCGGGGACGCGACCGCGCTGATCCTCTACACCAGCGGTACGACGGGCGCGCCCAAGGGCGTGCTCGTTTCACGCTCGGCGATCGCCGCGGGCTTGGACGCGCTGGCCGCGGCGTGGGAGTGGACGCCCGACGACGTACTCGTCCACGGGCTGCCGCTGTTCCACGTGCACGGGCTGGTGCTCGGGGTGCTCGGCGCGCTGCGCGTGGGGTCGCCCCTCGTGCACACGGGTCGTCCCAAGGCGGAGGCGTACGCGGCGGCCGCGCAGGCCGACGGCGGTTCGCTGTTCTTCGGTGTCCCGACGGTGTGGTCGCGGGTCTGCGCGGAGCCCGAGGCGGCGCGCGCGCTGCGCGGGGCCCGGTTGCTCGTCTCGGGCAGTGCCCCGCTGCCAGTCCCGGTGTTCGAACGCCTCGCCGACCTCACCGGCCACCGCCCCGTCGAGCGGTACGGGATGACCGAGACCCTGATCACGGTGAGCGCGCGCGCGGGCGGCGAACGGCGGCCCGGGTACGTGGGCCTCCCGCTGCCCGGCGTGGAGACCCGGCTGGCGGCCGAGGACGGCGGTCCCGTCCCGGCCGACGGCGAGACGCCGGGCGAGCTGCAGCTGCGCGCCCCGATGCTGTTCGGCGGCTACCTGAACCGCCCGGAGGCCACCGCCGCGTCGTTCACCGCCGACGGGTGGTTCCGGACCGGCGACATCGCCACGATCGGCCCGGACGGCTGGCACCGGATCGTCGGCCGCGCGTCCACCGATCTCATCAAGAGCGGCGGCTACCGGATCGGCGCGGGCGAGGTGGAGAACGCGCTGCTGGCCCATCCCGCCGTCCGCGAGGCCGCCGTGGTCGGCACCCCGCATCCCGACCTCGGCGAGCAGGTCACCGCCTACGTGGTCGCCGGGACGGGGGCCGACGAGCGCACGCTGATCGACTTCGTCGCCGAGCGGCTCTCGGCGCACAAGCGGCCCCGGACCGTCCACCTGGTGGAGGCCCTGCCGCGCAACGCCATGGGCAAGGTCGTCAAGACCCGCCTCGGCGGCTGAGCAGGGCTGGGGAGAGCGACGATGGACGTTCTGCCGTGCGGGCACGTGGCCTACGCGAGCACCAGCCGGATGTGCCGGCACCTGCTGGGCCCCGACGGCGACGAGGTCGACCACGTGCGGCTCCTCACCGGCCGCGGCCTGGAGTACGACATGGCCTGCGAGGACTGCGACCAGGCCGGCGGCGACCCGGAGCTGATCCAGGTGTGCGAGGGCTGCGCGGAGCGGGTCGCCGACGAGGACAACCGCAGCATGGTCGGCTGGCGCGGCGAGCCGGAGATCCTGGAGCGCCCCGAGCCCGTCGATCCGGCGCTGACCGTCACGCCGCTGCCGCGCGCCCTGCGCGACCCGCTCGACTGGGCGGCGATCGCGGGGGAGAGCGGCCCGGTGTGGCTGTTCCTCACCGAACGCAGGCGCCTGGTGCGCTTCGACGCCGCGTCCGGCGAGCACGAGGCCCTGACCAGGGTTCCGCTGCGCAGGGAGAAGGGCGAGGACAGGCAGCCGGACCGGCGCCCCCGCCTCCGCCTGCACGTGTCGCCCAGCGGCCGGTTCGCGGCGGTCGTCCACGACCGCGGCACCGGCGGGACGCTGGTCGACCTGCGTTCGGGGCAGGTGATGATGACCCTGAACGGCGGCGACCACCGGACCGAGCACGTGCCGTTCTCGCTCGCGTTCGCCGAGCACCAGGGACGGGAGGTCGTGGTCCACCGCACCGACTGGAACCGCCTCGACGTCTCCGACCCCGCCACCGGGGCCCTCCTCACCCGGCGCGAGCACCCCGAGGCCAAGGAGGGCGAGCGGTTCCCCGAGCACCACCTGGACTACTTCCACGGCGCCCTGCACGTCTCCCCGGACGGCCGCTGGATCGCCGACGACGGCTGGGTCTGGGCCCCGGTCGGCGTGCCCGCGGTGTGGGACCTGCGCCGCTGGCTGGACGGCAACCCCTGGGAGTCGGAGGACGGGCCGTCCCGGCAGCGGCTGTGCTGGCGCGACTACTCCTGGAACGAGCCCATGTGCTGGGTCTCCGACACCCTGGTGGCCCTCTCCGGCATCGGCCGGGACGACCTCTACCTGCTCGACGGCGTGCAGATCTTCGACGCCGGGACCGGGGCGGAGGTGACCCGGTTCGCCGGGCCGCGCCGCCCGCTCCTGGCCGACGACCGCCGCCTCTACTCCGCCGGCGCGGACGGGCTGGAGATCTGGGACCCCTTCACCGGGGAGCGCACCGGCGCGGTCCCCGGCTTCGTCCCCGAGCGCCACCACCCCGGCGCCGCCGAACTCGCCGCGCTGCGCGACGACGCCCTCGTCCGGTGGCGGACCCGCCCGTAGGCTGGGTGAAGATCGCGGACCCGGAGGAGAGCGCCTTGGACCTGCTGCGCAACGCCCGGCTGCCCGGCCGGGACGGCCTGCACGACATCGAGATCGACGGCGCGCGCCTCGGCCGGATCCTGCCGGCCGGCCTGGGCGCCGGCGGCGTCCTCCTGGACGCGGCGGGCGCGCTGGTGAGCCCGCCGTTCGTCGAGCCGCACGTCCACCTCGACACCGCCCTCACCGCGGGGGAGCCGCGCTGGAACGCCTCGGGCTCGCTGTGGGAGGGCATCGCCGTCTGGAGCGAGCGCAAGCGCACCCTCACCCGCGACGACGTGATCGCCCGCGCTACCGAGGTGCTCCGCTGGTACGCGGCCAACGGCGTGCTGCACGTGCGCAGCCACGTCGACGTCACCGATCCGGGCCTGGTGGCCCTGGACGCGATGCTGGAGGTCCGCGAGCGGGTCGCCGACGTGATCACGCTGCAGCTCGTCGCGTTCCCGCAGGAGGGGATCGTCTCCTTCGCCGACGGCGCGGAGCTGCTGGAGGAGGCCGCCCGGCGCGGCGTCGACGCGATCGGCGCCATCCCGCACTTCGAGGACACCCGCGAGGACGGGGTCCGCTCGCTGGAGATCGCCTTCGACGTCGCGCAGCGGCACGGGCTGCTGCTGGACGCGCACTGCGACGAGATCGACGACGAGCAGTCCCGGTTCGTGGAGGTGCTGGCGACGCTGGCCCGGCGCGGCGGCCTGCGGGACCGGGCGACCGCCTCGCACACGACGGCGATGGGCTCCTACAACGGGGCCTACTCGTACAAGCTCCAGCGGATCCTGGCACGCGCCGGGATCAACCTGGTCTGCAACCCGATGGCCAACCTGTGCCTGCAGGGCCGGTTCGACGGCTACCCCAGGCGGCGCGGCGTCACCCAGGTCAAGGAGATGCTGGGCGCCGGGGTGAACGTCGCGTTCGGGCACGACGACGTCATGGACCCGTGGTTCCCGCTCGGCACGGCCTTCCCGCTCCAGGTCGCCCTGACCGGGATCGCCGCGGCCCAGCTCACCGGGCCCGCCGAGATCGACGAGGCGTTCGCGATGGTCACCGAGCGGGCCGCCCGGGTGCTGCGGCTCGGCGACGGGTACGGCCTGGCGGAGGGCCGCCCGGCGAACCTGGTGGTGCTGCCCGCCGAGTCGCCGTACGACGCCGTCCGCCGCCAGACCCGCCCCTCGCACGTCGTCGCGCGCGGCCGGATCGTCGCCGAGACCCCGCCCGCGCCGACCCTGCTGCGCTGGCCCGGCCGCGACCCCGAGGAGGTCGACTTCCGCCGCCCCGGCGACCGCACGACGTGACAGGTGTCATGCCGTCCGCCTGACAGGCGCGTCCCCGACCGGTGACAGCGGCTTCTACCCGGCCGGGACCGCGCCCGCGACCCTGGACACATGCACAACGACCCCCCGATCCACGTCGACGGCCTGCGCCGCCGCTACGGCGACTTCGAGGCCGTCGCGGGCATCTCGTTCGAGGTCGGGGAGGGCGAGCTGTACGCCCTCCTCGGCACCAACGGCGCCGGCAAGACCACCACGCTGGAGACCCTCGAAGGCTTCACCCCGGCGCACGCCGGAACGGTCCGGGTGCTGGGACGCGACCCGCACCGCGACCGCCGCGCCGTCCGGCCGCACCTGGGCATCATGCTCCAGGAGGCCGGGTTCTTCGCCGACCTCACCGTCGCCGAGACCGTCGACCACTGGCGCGGCTTCACCCCCGGAGCACGGCCCCGCGACGAGGCCCTCGACCTCGCCGGCCTGCGCGCCAAGGCCAAGGTGCGCACGCGGCAGCTGTCGGGCGGCCAGAAACGCCGCCTCGACCTGGCCCTGGCCCTCCTCGGCCGCCCCCGCGTGCTCTTCCTGGACGAGCCGACCACCGGCATGGACCCCGAGGCCCGCCGCGCCACCTGGCGGACCGTGCGGGACGTGGTCGCCGGCGGCACCACCGTCGTCCTCACCACCCACTACCTGGAGGAGGCCGAGCACCTCGCCGACCGGCTGGCGATCATGCACCGCGGCCGGATCGAGGTCACCGGCACCGTCGCCGAGGTCGTCGCGGGCCACGGCGACCGGATCAGCTTCGCGGTGCCCGACCGGCTCCAGGTCGCCGACCTGCCCGTGCTGGGCGGCGCGGCCGCCGCGATCTCCGTCGACTCCGGGCGGACCGTCGCCGCCTACGGCATCGGGCCCGGCGGCCTCCAGCCCGCCCTGCACGAGCTGCTGCGCTGGGCGGACGGCCACGCCCTCGTCCTGGAGGGCCTCCAGGCCCGCAGCGCCTCGCTCGAAGACGTGTTCCTGCGCACCGCCGAAGGGAAGGCCGCGTGATGAACCTGCTCACCGGAATGCCCCGGGACGCCGCCACGCTCCGGAGCGCCGGCCCGGTCCGTCCCGGAAACCTGCTGCGGATCGCCCGGCTCGACGCCACCCTCCTGTGGCGCAACCGGACCGCGCTGTTCACCGTCATCGGCATGCCGCTGCTGTTCGCGGGCCTGCTGCTGCCCGCGCGCGGCCAGGACATCGGCGGGATCGACGGCGCCGTCTTCCAGGGCACCGGCCATCTCGGCTTCTTCCTGATCCTCGTGGTGTTCATGCACCTGACGAGCGTCTTCACCGCCCGGCGCGAGGACCTCACCCTCAAGCGGCTGCGCGGCACCGCGCTGAGCGACGTGGAGATCCTCGGCGGCAGCGTCCTCACCGCCGCCGGGATGTACCTCGTCCAGGCCGTCCTGCTGCTGGCGCTCCTGGTCACCGCGCTGGACGGCGCGTTCCCGGCCGACCCGCTGCTGCTCCTGGCCGGGCTGGCGGCCGGGGCGGTGATCTTCGCGCTGCTGGCGTTCGCGGTCTCCGGGCTCACCCCGACCGCCGAACTCGCCCAGCTGACCGTCCTGCCGGTCCTGTTCGGCTGCATGGCCGGCGCCGGGGTGATGGTGCCGCTGGACGACGCTCCCGAGGCGGTGCTGGAGGCGTGCCGGCTGCTGCCGCTGACCCCGGTCGTCGAGATCGTCCGCACCGCCTACTTCGGCCAGGACTTCACCGTGTACGGCGCCGCCCACCCCGACCTGGGCTTCGCCGAGGCCTGGCGGGCCTGCCTGCGGCCGTTCGCGATCCTGCTGGCCTGGGCGGCGATCGGCCGGATGCTGGCGGCCCGCTGGTTCCGCTGGGAACCCCGGCACTCCTGAGCCGGTACCGTACGACGGAAGGGGGGCCGGATGGGAGCGGCGACGACCGCCGAACTGGAAGAGCGCGCGGCCGGACGGCTGGAGAGCTACCGCCGCATCATCTACCGCACGTTCCTGCTCACCGTGGTCGGCGTGCTCATCCCCGCGGGGATGGCGCTGAGCCAGTCCTACGACGACATCGGCCTCCCGCTCACGGTCGCCGCCGCGGGCGGGACGGCGGTGTTCATCTGGCACTACGCCAGGGTGGTCAGGCTGGGCCTGGCCGGGCGGCTGCCGAACCGCGACCTCGTCGCCGGCGGTGCGGTGACGTTCCTGCTCAGCCTGATGATGATCACCCATCCGATGTGGTGCCTGGTGCCGGTCTTCTGGGTGTCGACCGTCACGCTGTGGGTGCGCGGCCGCTCCCGCAAGATCGCGTTCTGCCTGGGCAGCGCGGCGGTCGCGGCGCTCATCGCCTCGCTGTACGGGGAGTGGCACTGGTACCGGCCGTTCTTCCTGTTCGCCCTCTTCGCCGCCCTGTTCTGGGGCACGTTCTACGTCAACCGCTACTACCAGCGGATGTGGGATCTCCACCAGGAGGCCGACGCCGCCCGGGAGGCCCAGGCCCGGCTGGCGGTCACCGAGGAGCGGCTGCGCTTCTCCCGCGACCTGCACGACCTCCTCGGGCACAGCCTGTCGCTGATCGCGGTGAAGAGCGAGCTGGCCATGCGGATGGCCGAGGCCGACCCCGCCCGCGCCCGCGACGAGATGGCCGACGTGCGGCACGCGGCCCGCGAGGCGCTGCGGGAGGTCCGCGCCGCCGTCCGCGGCTACCGCGCCGTCGAGCTGGACGCCGAACTGGCCGGGGTGCGGGCGGTGCTGGAGGCCGCGGGCGTGCGCTGCGAGATCGGCGACCCGCCCGCCGACCTGCCGCCGGAGGTCCGCTCCGTCCTGGCGTGGGTGATCCGCGAGGGCGCCACCAACGTGATCAAGCACAGCGAGGCGGGGCGCTGCGCCGTCACGATCGCGCCGTATGGTGACTCCGTGGTGCTGGAGATGAGCAACGACGGCGCCCGCCCGTCCCGCCGCGCGCCCGGCTCGGGCCTGGCCGGGCTGGCCGAGCGGGTCGAGGTGCTGGGCGGCACCCTGACCGCCGGGCACCGCGACCGCGACGGGTTCCTGCTCCGCGCGGTCGTCCCGATCGGGGAGCCATGATCCGCGTCCTGCTCGCCGACGACGAGCACCTCATCCGCGGCGCCGTGGCCGCCCTGCTCGGCCTGGAGCCCGACCTGGAGGTGGTCGCCGAGGTGGGCCGCGGCGACGAGGTGGCGCCCGCGGTCGCCGAGCACGCGCCGGACGTGGCCGTCCTGGACATCGACATGCCCGGCGCGGACGGCCTGACGGTCGCCGAGCGGCTGAGCGAGTCCGGTGCCCGCTGCGCGGTCTGCATCCTCACCAGCTTCGGCCGCCCCGGCTACCTGCGCCGCGCCATGGCCGCCGGCGTCCGCGGCTTCGTCGCCAAGGACGCCCCCACCGAGGAGCTGGCCGCCGCCATCCGCAAGGTCCACGCGGGCGGCCGCTACCTGGACGCCGAACTGGCCGCCAGCGCCATGGCCGCGGGCGACAACCCGCTGACCGCCCGCGAGCGCGAGATCCTCCGCCTCATCGGAGCCGGTACCGAGACCGCCCGGATCGCCGCCCTCCTCCACCTGTCGGAGGGCACCGTCCGCAATTACCTGTCCTCCGCCATGGCCAAGCTGGGCGAGCCGAACCGGGTCGCCGCCGTCCACACCGCCCGGGAAATGGGCTGGGTCTGACCCCGTACTCCTTCGGACATTGACGGACGAAGCCACGCCCGTCATTATGAACCCATGTTCATGAACCGATGTTCATATAGGAGCCGGGCATGACCGAGATCGTCAACGTGGACCAGTCCGCCGCCTGGAACGGGTACGAGGGCGAGCACTGGGCCGCCCGCCACGACCGCTACGACACCCTCAACGGCGCCTTCAACGACCGGCTGCTGGAGGCGGCCGCGATCGGCGACCGCGACCGCGTGCTCGACATCGGCTGCGGCAACGGCCAGGTCACCAGGCTCGCCGCCCGCCGTGGCCGCCGGGCGACCGGCGTCGACCTGTCCGCCCCGATGCTCGCCCGAGCACGCGCGTGCGCCGAGCAGGAAGACGTACCGAACGTGACCTTCCACCAGGGCGACGCCCAGGTCCACCCCTTCCCCGACGGCGCCTACGACGTGGCGATCAGCCGCTTCGGCATCATGTTCTTCGCCGACCCGGTCGCGGCCTTCACCAACGTCCACCGCGCCCTGACCGGCAACGGCAGACTCGCCTTCCTGTGTATGGACGACCTCACAGACACCGCCCTGGGCGCCGTCCTGAACGCCCTCAAGCCATTCCTCCCACACCCCGGCCCCGTCACCGGCCCGCCGCGCACCGGCCCCACATCCCTGGCCGACCCGGCCCACGTCGACGCGCTGCTGACCAGAGCCGGTTTCCGCAACATCACCGCGACCCACGTAGAGGCCCCGCAACTCTGGGGCCGCGACCCCGCCGACGCCGCCGAGTTCCTCAGCGGCTGGGGCCCGGTCCGCCATCACCTGCCTCCGGAGGCGACCGAACCCGCCCGAACAGCCCTGACCCAGGCATTCACCCCCTTCGCAGGCCCGACCGGCGTCCAGGTTCC
This sequence comes from Actinomadura rugatobispora, assembly GCF_042656285.1. GTDB lineage: Bacteria > Actinomycetota > Actinomycetes > Streptosporangiales > Streptosporangiaceae > Spirillospora > Spirillospora rugatobispora. Next base: position 26,470 of record NZ_JBHSON010000054.1, read on the forward strand.
CGGCACCGCCTGGCTGGTAACGGCCGCGGCCTGACGGACGGCGGTCCGTGTGCTCTCATGGCGAGATGGACCTGGAGCACCTGGACGGTACGGCGGTGCAAGAGCGGTTCGCCGAGATCGAAGGCGTGTACGCCGAGGCGTTCCCCCGATACGACCTCGACGACTACCGGACCCGGATGGGTCACCAGATCCCCGCCCGCGGCTTCGAGGCCGTGACGGCCCGGGACGCGGGCGCCCTCGCCGGGTTCGTCTACGGCCTGCCGTTGACCCGCTCCGCCTGGTGGGACGGCCTGGAGCCGCCCCCACCGGACGGCTTCACCACCGAGACGGGGGAGCGGACGTTCGCCGTGATCGACCTGGCCGTACGCAGCGCGTACCGCGGCCGGGGCCTGGGCCGTCGGCTCATGGACGAGTTGCTGACAGGGCGAACCGAAGAACGCGCGACGCTGGCGACCGGGATGGACGAGCACGAGAACCAGCAGATGTACCAGCGGTGGGGCTGGAGGAAGGTCGGCCGCGTGCCCGGCCAAGAGGGCGAGACCGAGCCGTGGTTCGACCTCTACGCCATCGACCTGCGCGGACCGGAAGCCAGCAGCTCGCCGTAGGCGGCGACGCCGGGCTGCTTGCGGCCAGCCTCCGGGACGGCCTCCATCACCTGCTTGGCCAGGCTGGTCACCATGGTGCTCCGCTGGTCGGCGGGCTGGGCCTCGTACACGGCGTGCGCGTGCCTGACGCCCTCGGTGACGTCCCCGGCGCGCACGAGTCCGGCCGCATGCAGCAGGCGGAGCTGGGCGGGGCGCCGAGGAGGCTCGTCGTCGGGTAGCGCGTGCAGGGCGCGCTCCACCGCCTCTTCCAGCTCGCCCAGGCTGCCGCCGACGTAGGCATGCGCCCATACCTCGGTGTAGCGGACGCGGTCCTCGCCATACGCGAAGACCGACGGGCTGTTGCGGGTCACCGAGGCGGGGAGCTGCTGAAGGTACTCCTCAGCGGTGCGCAGCGCGGTTGCCGCCGCCGCGCCGTCACCCTGGAGGGCGAGCAGTTGAGTGCGGGCCGTGTGGAGCTGGGCGGTTCCGCGACCGGGTGCGCGGGGCGCGCGGGCGAGGGTCGCGTCCGCCCTGCGCAGCATGACGGCGGCCGGACGCTCCTCGTACATGCCTTGTATCAGGCGCTCGGCGGTGACCATGACCCTCAGGTCGGCGTCGCCCGAGGTGGTGGCGGCGTGCTCGGCGGTGGTCCACCAGTCACGCGCCAGGCGTGGCTGGCCGGCACTGCCGAGCGTCTTGGCCATGAGCATGGAGAGGTTGCTGTTCACCCGGCACCACGCGGGGTACTGCCGCCCGCCCACATGGCGGGAGGCCACCCGCTGGACCGTCACCAGATCGGCGGCCAGTTCCGGGATGGTCCGGTGAGGCGGGAGCTGCAGGATGCTGTAGCCGTACTCGGCGACCGTCTCTTCCCAGTCGTCCAGGTGGCTGCCCTCGTCGCGTCCGATGGCGCGGTCGACGCCGTCGCGGATGTGCTGGAGCGCCTCGACGGCCGGGGAGGACGCGGCGCCGAGGGTGATCAGAGACTGCAAAAGCCGACGTCGTTGCATTTCGTCGTCCTCCTCGCGGTCGGGAAAACGGGTCTTCTCGGAACCCGCGCCAGTGGCTTGACCAGTATTGTCCGATGTTGTTGTGAAAAGGGCAACGAGTTCGCCGTTGGCGTCCAGAAGATCGTCCAGGCGTGAGGCGAGCTGCTCGGACGGTCTCTTGATGCCGTGGCTGATCTTCGACAGGTGTCCCGCGTCGCACGGAACCCGCCTGGCCAGTTCCCGAACTCCGATCTCGCGCTCGGCGATCAGCCTGCGCAGGGTTTCCCCGAAGGACATTGCTACCCACCATTTCGCCTGAATGGGGCGGTGTCCGCATTTCTTGCCGGAGGGACAGCGGACAACGCGGGGCTGACAACGCTCAACGTCTTCCAAGGTAACCCGGAGACCGCTTGCATAGCCGGTGAAAAGGAAAGCGGCCCCGGCCTGGTGGGCGAACACCAGGGGACCCGGGGCCTCGGCCGGAAAGTGGTCCGACCTATGACCGATGCTACGACGAATCCCGATCCGCTTGAGGCCCTGGCCGGATACTTGCTCGGCCAGGGCCTCAAAGTCGAACGCACCAAGCGCGGCCTCAAGGTGATCAATCGGGATATCACCGGATGTTGCTCGGCCAACGCGGCCGACACGATCACCTGCGGTCCGCGCCGCAAAGACGGCGGACGGCTCTGGTTCTGGACGTCGTGGGGCGAACCGATCGCCGAGGCGAACCACATCGTGGACGCCGCCCTGATCATTCGCAGCAACCTCGCCCGGCGCGCGCTGGAGGGCGGGCGGTGAACACCATGGTTCCGCCGCCTGCGGAGGTCTCCCGCATCACCGCCGAGTTCGGCCGCCGCTTCCCGGGCGTTCTGGCCTGGTGGGGGCGTTCCACAGGCCAATGGTGGGCGATGACCCGCGACGCCTTCGGCCACCACCGCCTGGTGGAGGCGCCCGACCCGGCCGAACTGGCCCGCCGCGTGCGGGCCGTCGGCGCATCCGCTGGGACGAACCCGATGAGCTGTTCATCCACGAAGGAGAGGTAGGAACATGGGGAAGCACGGTACGGGCGGAGACGAGCGGGACAGCAGCAGGGACAAGGACAAGCAGGGCACCTTCGTCGATCCCACCAAGGGCGGCAAGGGCAAGGGCGGCAAGGGCGGTAAGGGCAAGTGACCGAATACACGGCCCTGAACCGGCGGCTGGTCGACGAGCTTTCGGCCGCCGGTGTGCTGCCGGACCGCTGGCGCGGAGCGTTCCTGGCCGCTCCCCGCCACCTGTTCGTGCCCGGTGTCGTCTGGGACGACGCCGACGGCGGCGTGTTGACCGCACGCCGCCGCGACGAGGATCCGGCGGCGTGGCTGGCGGCCGTCTACGCCGATGAGGCGATCGTCACGCAGGTCGACGACGGCGCCACGCCCGACACCGGGGCAGGCCGGAGGATCACCAGTTCGATCTCCAAGCCCTCGATCGTGGCCATGATGCTCGACCGCCTTCAGGTGGAGGCCGGGATGAGTGTCCTGGAGATCGGGACGGGCACCGGCTGGAACGCCGCGCTGCTTGCCGCCCGTCTCGGCGAACAGAACGTCACCACGATCGAGGTCGACGCCGAGCTTGCCGAGCGGGCCCGCAAGGCGCTGGCGGAGGCGGGGGTGTCGCCCGCAGTGGTCACCGGCGACGGCGCGGACGGCCACGCTCCGGGCGCGCCCTACGACCGGGTCATCGCTACCGCGGCCGTGCAGGAGGTCCCCTACTCGTGGGTGGCTCAGACCCGACTTGGCGGTGTCATCCTCACCCCGTGGGGAACCGCCTTTGACAACGGCGCGCTGGTCCGGCTGGTGGTTGACGAGCACGGTGTGGCGCACGGCCGGTTCGTCGACAATACGGTCGCGTTCATGTGGCTGCGCGCCCAGCGCGCCCCGCGCCCCGCGCCGCCGGCCGACCTGGCGGGCGCGGCCGAGTCGACCACGACCTTGCATCCGGACGCGGTCGCCTGGGACGACCTCAACGCCTCGTTCGCGGTCGGGGCGGGGTTGCCCGATGTCAGCAGGCGTTTCGTGGACGCCGACGACGGCGGCGACGATTTCACCTTCTGGGCGTTCGCCGGTGCGTCTTGGGCGTGTGTCGACGTCACCGACGGCGCGTCCACGCACCGGGTACGCCAGCACGGGCCGCGCTCCCTGTGGACGGAGATCGAAGCCGCCTACCGGTGGTGGGAGGAAAAGGGACGCCCGGTCACCGGGCGCTTCGGCCTCGCGGTCACCCGTGACCGCCAGTACGTCTACCTCGACTCGCCCGACGACCCCGTCCCGTCCGGCTGATCCTCGGCACGTACGGCGGCGCCGCGCGGCGCCGCCGTACGGTTGACGGTTCGTCGGGTCCGGCCGGGTGCTACTCGCTCCTCCACTGCTGGGCGGGGGCCACGCCCGGCAGCGGCTTGCCGATGAGGGCGAGGGGGGTGAAGAAGCCGACCTGGCCGATCGCCATGGTGAGTGTGGCCAGCGCCTTGTCGTCGTAGTGCCGGGATGCCCGGGCGTACAGGTCGTCGGGGACGCGCTCGCCGTGCGGGTCGGGGGTGAGGACGGCCTCCACCAGCGCCAGCGCGGCCCGCTCGGCGTCGGTGAAGTACGGCGCGTCCTTCCAGGACGCCACGGCGGTGATGCGCTCCTCGGTCTCTCCCGCCTTGCGGAGGTTGCCGGTGTGCAGGACGGTCAGGTAGGTGCTGCCGACGATCTGGCCCGCGCGCAGCTGCACCAGGCTGATGGTGGCCTGCGGGATCGAGCCGTTCCCGACGGCCTTGAACAGCGCCTGGCCGATCTCGCCCAGTTCGGGGACGAGCACGGCGGGGTTGGGGAGCCGGGACTCGGACTTCTCGATGGTGGCGGTCATGACGGGTTTCCTTTCGATCTTCAGCGACGCGTCGCTTGTCCGACGGACGGCAAGGTCCGGATGTGACCGGTGATCGGCACCGGTTCGCGGTCGGGTCACCGCTGAGAGACGGCCGCCTTCTCGGGCGTGGTCGACGGCCGGTCGCGCCGGCCGGGGCGTGGCCGCATGAGCAGGACGGCGGTGAGGACGGCGGCCAGGTAGAACGCGGCCGCGCCGAGCAGGCCGGCCGTGTAGCCGTGGGTGAGCGCCTCAGGGAGTGCTGTTCCGGCGGGCCGGCTCTCGGTGGCGCTGACGGCGACGCCGGCCAGGGCGGCCAGGCCCAGTGCGCCGCCGATCTGCTGGCTGGTGTTGATGAGCCCGGAGGCGATGCCCGACGCCCCGGGGGCGACGTCCTGCACGCCGCCGATCGTGGCCGCCACGAACCCGATGCCCAGGCCGATGCCCGCGACCAGCTGGGCGGGTAGCAGGACGGCCAGGGCGTTCTGGTCCGGGGTGAGCATGCTGAACCAGACCATCGCGGCGGCGGCCACCGCCATGCCGCCGGCCAGGACGGTGCGGGGGGAGGCGCGGGCCTGCAGCCGGGGGCCGACGGCGCCGGAGCCGATGCCGATGCCGATCGCGAACGGCAGATAGGCCAGCCCGGTGAGCATGGGCGAATAGTCCTTGATCGTCTGCATGTAGAGGGTGAGGAAGTAGAAGGTCGCCAGCTGGCCCGCGCCCATCAGCAGCATGACGAGGTTGGCGCCGAGCCGGCCGCGGTCGGCCAGCACGCCGGACGGGAGCATCGGGGCGCGGACGCGGCGCTGGATGACGGCGAACGCCAGGCCCAGCACCAGTGCGATCGCGCCGAAGGCCAGGGTCCGCCCGTCGGCCAGGCCGTCGGATCCGGCCCGGTTGATCGCGTAGACCATGGAGCCGAGGGCGAGGGTGACGGTGATCGCGCCGGGCAGGTCGATTCCGCCGCGTTCACGGGTGCCGGGGACCACGGCGAGCGTGCCCGCCAGCACCGCCAGCGCGATGGGGACGTTGATGAACATGATCCATCGCCAGCCCAGGTACTCGGTCAGCGCGCCGCCCAGCAGCAGGCCGACCACCGAGCCCAGGCCGCCCATCGCCCCGTACACGCCCAGCGCCTTGTTGCGCCGGGGGCCGGCGGGGAAGGTGTCCGCGAGCAGGGACAGCGCGGCCGGGGCGATGACGGCGCCGCCCACCCCCTGCAGCACGCGCGCGGCGATCAGCGTCCCGCCGTTCTGGGCGACACCGCCCAGCAGGGAGGCGAGCAGGAACACCACCAGCCCGGCCCGGAACAGGCGGCGGCGGCCGAACAGGTCACCGGCGCGGCCGCCGGCCAGCAGCATCCCGCCGAACGCCAGCGCATAGGACGTCAGGACCCAGTCGAGGTCGGCCTGCGCGATGCCCAGGCCGGAGCCGATGACGGGCAGCCCGACGGTGACGATGGTGCCGTCCATCACGATCAGCATCTGCGCGGCCGCGATCACCAGCAGCGCGAGGCCGGTCCTCTCGGCCTCGGGGCGGGTTCGGGTTTGCGAAGTCATCAGGGGTTTCCTCAGGAGAGGGTGGCGGCGCGGTGGGCGGCGGCGGCCAGCCGGTCGTGTTCGGGGTAGGACCAGTCGAAGGAGAAGCGGCGGCGGGTGTAGCCGAAGGCGATGCCGCTGCGGGGGTCGGCGAAGGCTTCCGAGCCCGCCGAGCCCCCGTGGCCGAACGCCCGGGCGCTCAGGAACGGGTAGCGCAGCCCCTTGGCCTGGAATCCCAGCGCGTACTGGCCCTGCGGGCCGACGACCAGGTCGCCGCCGGTGGAGTGGAGCATGGCGAACTCGTCGCGGGTGTCGGGCTTGAGCAGCGGGGCGCGGCCGTCCAGCCCGGAGACCGCCGCCGCGTACATGGCGGCCAGCCCCCGCGCGCTGCCCACGCCGCCCGCGGAGGCCTGGCCGAGCGCCCGCACCCGCCGGGTGTTGATGAAGGCGACCTGGTCCAGGGGAGGGGTGGAGTCGAGGCCGTAGCCGATCCCGGTGATGCTGTGCGGGCCCGGGACGTTCGCCCAGAACGCGGCGAGCGCCTCCGGGCTCGCCAGGCCCGGCAGCACCTCCCGGTACCGGTCCTCCAGCGACTCCGGCAGCCCGAGGTGGACCTCCAGCCCGTGAGGTGCGCGGACCCGCTCCTCGAAGATCTCTTGGAGGGAGCGGCCGGCGACCCGGCGGATCACCTCGCCGACGATCGCGAACGATACGAACCCGCCGTAGCCGTAGGCCGTGCCCGGCCGCCAGTACGGACGCTGCCCGGCCAGCCGTTCCGCGATCATCCGGTCATCGGCGAGCTCGGCCGCCGTCAGCCCGCCGTCGACACCGATCACACCGGACCGGTGCGACAGCACGTCCCGCAACGTGATCCCGGCCTTGCCGGCGGCGGCGAACTCCGGCCAGCGCACGGCCACGGGCTCATCCGGGTCGAGGGTGCCGTCCTGCACCAGAAGCGCCGCCACGAGGGTCGCAGCGCCCTTGGTCGAGGAGTAGACACCGGTCAGGGTGTCGCCGGTGACTCCGTCCCCGGCCCACAGATCGACCACCTTGCGGCCGCCCACGTACGCCGCCAGTTGCGCTCCGGACTCGCCGTCCTCGGCCGCCACCGCGGCGGCGAACTCCTCGCGCACCGCCTCGAAACCGTCCGCCACCGTCCCGTGGATCTCGAACCCGCTCATCGTTTCCTGCTCCGTTCGTCGTTGATCGCAGCCATGACGAACGGGTCGCGGTGAAGGTGACCGGATGCGTGCGTCACATCGGCGGCGTGGGGTTCGTCAGTGTCGCGAGTGCCGGCGCCGGCGGGCGATGATGAGAGGCGATCATGGACGGGCACGACTTCCTGGCCGAACGATTCGAAGAGCACCGCACGCATCTCAAGGCGGTGGCCTACCGGATGCTCGGCTCCCTGACCGAGGCCGACGACGCCGTCCAGGAGGCGTGGCTGCGGCTCGCCCGCTCCGAGGCCGGCGAGATCGGCAACCTCGGCGGCTGGCTGACCACCGTCGTCGGCCGGGTCTGCCTGGACATGCTGCGCTCCCGCACGCGACGGGGCGAGACCTCGCTGGAGGCCCGCCTGCCGGACCCGATCGTGAGCGAACCGGCCGCCGGCCCCGAGCACGAGGCGTTGATCGCCGACTCGGTGGGGCTGGCGCTGCTGGTGGTGCTGGAAGCGCTGACCCCGCCCGAACGGCTGGCCTTCGTCCTGCACGACATGTTCGGCATGCCGTTCGAGGAGATCGGCCCCATCATCGACCGCAGCCCGGTCGCGGCCCGCAAACTGGCCAGCCGCGCCCGCCGGCGCGTCCAGGGCACCGCGCCCGAACCCGATCCCGACCCGGTCGCCCAGCGCCGTGTCGTCGACGCCTTCCTCACCGCCGCGCGCGGCGGCGACCTCGACGCTCTGGTGGCCGTCCTCGACCCCGATGTCGTGCTGCGCGCCGACGGCGGCAAGGCCCTGCCCGGCGGCATGCGGGTTCTGCGCGGCCGCGAGGCGGTGGCCGGCCAGGCCGGCACCTTCCAGCGCATGGCGACCCTGGCGACCAGCCGTCCCGTGCTGGTCAACGGAGCGGCCGGGTTCGTCAACAGCGTCGACGGCGAACTGTTCTCGGTCATGAGCTTCACCGTCACCGACGACAAGATCACCGCGATCGAGATCCTTTCCGACCCCGACCGCCTCGCCCGCCTGGGCCTGGCCGGCCTGGAGAAATGACCACGCTCCCTGTAAACCGAGCGAGAACCAGGTGTCCTGTCGTGGCGGGTGGCCACCCCTCGCGGTAGCCGGGTGATCGACGTAGATCCCGGCGAGTTCGGTGCTCACCTTGACCCAACGGTCGTCGATCAGGCCGATGGCTTCCCGAGCCGTCCATCCCGCTCGCGAGAGGATCCAAGGATGGACTTCGCAGAGCGCAACGAGAAGGCCGTCCAGGAACTGGTTCGCATCGAGCGGAGCGTCCAGCGTGCGGCCGACGACGTCGGCGTCGCCATCGAGGGCAGCCGCATCCCCGACCTGATCCTCTCCCTCTACCGGGAGGGTGAACTGATCATGGTCATCAACGTCCAGCCGGCCGAAGGGCGGCTGTTCGTCACTGGAAGGCGCCTGGACGACAACTTCTCTCTGGACGGCGACCGCTGGGTTTCCAGGATCGACGGCGCCGAGATCTACGCCGTCCTTTCGGATCTGCTCAGCCGGCTCACCGGCACGACCTTGACCTTGGCGCCCTGACCGGGTCGCCACCCGGAGGAAGTGAGGGCTGGGAGCGCGAAAGGTTGGTTTCCCCACGTCGCCGCGGTCGCCGATCAGGGAGGCCCTCGGCATGACCCGCCAATCCGCTTGGGAGCGGTTCTCCGGGGAGGAGTGACGACGAGCGCCGGTGCCGGCGGACGAACGGGCGTCTGGCGGGTTCTCAGGGCCGGTCCAGCAGTCCCGTAGGTCGGGGGGCGCTGCGCGCTTCAACCGCGCCACGGAGAACACCGCCCTCTAGTGGTCCAGGTAGGCGGCGACTTGATCAGCCGCGCTCTTGTGCAGGTGCCGGATGAGGATTTCCTGGTCGTTGAGGGGGAAGTGCGTGACCGCCCGGGATTCGAGCATGGTCTGGGTGGCCTCGAGGGTGTTGCAGTCCTGGAGACCGAACTCCTTGAAGGTGACCGCGGCCAGTTCCTGGCGCAGGCGGTCGGCGGCGGTCTTGGGCGGGACGAAGTACAGGGTGCCTTCGAAGATGTGCTTGTTGTAGGCGGTGGGCCAGTAGTGGTAGGTGAGGTACCAGCCCGGCGCCCACACCACGATCATGAAGTTGGGGAAGAAGACGTAGGAGTCCAGGCCCCAGGCGGGGTGGCCGGAGGGGTTGACGCCCGGCGGGAGCGGGTCCAGGCCGGCGATGTCGGGGCGGTCCCAGGGGCCGAAGTTGCCGCTGCGCAGCACACGCTCGATCGGCTTCACGATGTTCAGGTCCTTGGGCGGCGCCATCCCGCCCCACGCCGACTGCATCGAGTGCGGCCCGTCGATGTCGTAGTGCAGCGACTCGTAGCCGTACCCCATGAGCTTGCGCGACTCCTCGCCCACGTACTGCTTCGCGTGCAGCACGGGCGCGTGGTAGAACTCGGCGAAGGCGTCGATGTAGAGCTTCCAGTTGCTCCCGACCTCGGACCGGTACCGGTAGACCTCGGTCATCTCACCGAACGGATAGCCTTCCAGGCCCTGGGCGAGGCGCCCGAGATAGTCGCGCAGCGGCGTGGCGTCGTCGTCGAGGTTGACGAAGATGAACCCTTCCCACACCTCGCAGCGCACCGGCACGAGCCCGTACTCCGACGTGTCGAGATCGAAGAACTCCTTCTCCTGCTGCACGAACGTGCAGGCGCCGTCGAGGCCGTAGCGCCAGCCGTGGTACTTGCAGGTGAACTGGCGGGCGGTGCCGCGTGTCTCCTCCTGCGGGTAGTCGTTCCACACCAGCTTGTTGCCGCGGTGCCGGCAGACGTTGTGGAACGCGCGCACCTCCCCCTGGGCGCCGCGCACGATGATCAGGGACGTGCGGGCCGCGTGGATCTCCTTGGTGAAGTGACTCCCCTTCCTGGGGACCTGCTCCACGCGGCCGACGTTCAGCCAGGTCCGTTCGAAGATCGCCTTGCGCTCCAGGTCGTAGTGCTCGGGCGAGATCGAGTCCTCGAACGAGACGGGCCCGGTGCCCAGCTCCGGGTAGTGCTCCGTCCAACTGCCCTCGGCGGGCTTGGGGAAGTGCGCCATCAGTCTGCCTCCGAGCGGCTCGGGCCGTGGGTGCGATGCCACGAAATCATACGGTTCCGTCTGGTTATAGGGAAGGGAGGCGGCTAACCGGACGAAACCGTCTTGATAGGAACCAGACGGTCTCGTAGGGTTTCGGGGTGACTTCCACTGCAAGCGGCGAAGGCCCGCGTACCGGGCGGCCCACCTCGATGGAGGCCGCCCGGCTGACCGACCGGCTGCGGCGGGCCGCCGTGGACACGTTCCTGGAGCACGGCTACGACGGCACCACCATGGAGGCGGTGGCGCAGGCCGCGGGCATCACCAAGAGCACCCTGTACGGCCGCTACGCCGACAAGCGAGCGCTGTTCATCGCCGTCGGCGCGTGGGCCCTGACCCGCCACGAACGCCACGAACGGGTGCTGGAACCGCTGCCCGACGACCTCGCCGCCGCCCTGACCGTGATCGCCCGCGCCATCCTGGCGCGCTCCGTCGACCCGGACCTGGTCCGGCTGAACCGGATGGCGATCGCGGAGGCGCACCGCTTCCCCGAGTTCGCCGCCAGCACGCAGGCCGTCTCCTGGTCCCCGCGGATTCAGATGATCATGGACCTGCTGCGGCGGCACCACGACGCGGGCGCCATCACCATCGGCGACATCGAACTCGCGGCCGAGCAGTTCTTCGCGATGGTCGGCGCCATGCCGGCCTGGCTCGCCGCCCACGGCGTCCACCGCACGCCCGAGGACGAGGAGAGACACCTCCGGCATGCCATCGACCTGTTCCTCAACGGGCTGCTCATCCGCCGACCCCCCGGGCATGCGGCGACGGAACCACCACAGCGCGTCACGGGCGGCGCGGAGGACAGGCCGCCCGCGGCGCCGGGAGAGAGCCGTCACCGTACTCGGACGCCGCCCGAACCGCTGGCGCGCAACCGCGTGGGCCGCAGCGGCCTGTACGTCTCCCGGCTCGGCCTCCGGGCGCGACCGGACTGCGACGAGCGTACGGCGGCCAGGCTGACCCATCGCTACCTCGACGCCGGGGGCACCCTCATCGCCGCGGTCGATGCCGTCTCCGAGGAGACCTGCGGACGGGTCCTGCGGGGCAGGCGTACGGACGTCGTCCTGTCCACGCGGCTCGCGGCATCCGGGGGCGACGGCGCGAACGGCCGCCGCCACATCCGCGCCGCCTGCGAGGCCAGCCTGCGCCGCCTCCAGACCGACCACATCGACCTCTACCAGGTCCACCTCGGCACGCTGGACGCCCCGCTGGAGGAGACCATGGACGCGCTGGACGGCCTCGTCCGCGCCGGAAAGGTGCTCTACCTCGGAGCGTCGGGCACTCCCGCGTACCGGCTCATGAAGGCGCTGTCACTCAGCGACCGGCGCGCCGGAGCACGATTCGTCTCACTGCACGCCCCCTACGGTCCGACCGCGCGCGGTCTGGAACACGAACACCTTCCGCTCCTGGAAGACGAAGGCTTGGGCCTCATCAGCGAGAACGTCTCTGTCACCGGGACATCGAGCCTGAACACCGGCGAACCGGGCGCCATCGCCGCCCTCAGGAAGGGGGCGTCAGACCTGGGCTGCTCGATGGCGCAACTGGCCCTGGCCTGGCAGCGGACCAGATCCGTCGCCTCGACACTCGTCGACGTCCAGGGCCTGCCCGACCTGGAGGACGCCCTGGCGGCGATGAGCATGGAAATCCCGGACGAGCTCGCCGCCCGGCTGGAAAGCATCACCCGGCCGACACGCCGGGAACCGCGGGCATACCCCGACCGCACATGACACTTCCCCGACGCCCGCTCGGCGACGGCGGCGCGGGCGGGATGGTCGATCCACCGGACGGGCCAGGGTGCGCAGCACGCCTCCCGGGCAGCGACGGCGGGGCTCTACCTGGGCTCGTTCGGCTGGTTGCGGCGGGTGACGATGGCGTAGGCGACGAGGAAGCCCGCCAGGCTGATCAGGCTCAGCCATAGCTGGGAGCGGGTGTCCTCCACGATCGCCATGGAGATGAGGACCAGGACGACGCAGACGAAGGTGGCCCAGCTCAGCCAGGGGTGGAGCCACATCTTCAGTTTGAGGCGTTCCGGGGAGTCGCGTTCCAGTCGGTTGCGCATGCGCACCTGGGAGAGGGCGATGATGCCGTACAGGAAGAGCGCGACGGCTCCGGCGGAGTTGATGATGAAGTAGAAGACGCGGTCGGGCGAGACGAAGCTCATGATGACCGCGACGTACCCCAGTGCGGTGCTGAGCAGGATGCCCTTCCAGGGGACGCCGCGGCGGCTGGTGTCGCCGACCCAGGCCGGCGCCCAGCCGTGCTCGCGCATCGCGAAGAGCATGCGGGACGCGATGTACAGGCCGGAGTTGAGGACCGACACGACGGCCGTCAGCACGACGATGTTCATGATGGTCTCGGCCGCCGGGATGCCGAAGCGGTCGAACGCGGCGGCGAACGGGCTGGTGCCGTCGTGCGGGATCTCCTTCCACGGGGTGATCATGACCAGCAGGGTGACCGAGCCGACGAAGAACAGCAGCACCCGCCAGATGACGGTGACGGTGGCGGTCGCGATGGCCTTGGCGGGCTCCTTGGACTCGGACGCGGCGATGGTGACGATCTCCGCGCCGAAGTAGGAGAAGACGACGATCACGACGCCGTGCACGACCGCGAACCCGCCCTCGGCCAGGAACCCGTCCTGGGCGATGTGGGTGACCGAGCCGGTGCTGTCGGGCCACAGCCCGACCACGTAGAGGGTGCCGACCAGGAGGAAGACGGTGATGCAGGCGACCTTCACCGAGGCGAGCCAGTACTCGGCCTCGCCGAACGAGCGGACCGAGGCCAGGTTCGTCGCGGTCAGGGCGATCATGAGGATCAGCGCGAACGTCCACTGCGGGACGCCGGGGATCCATTTCTGCAGGATCTGCGCGCCGACCACGGCCTCGAACGCGACGATGCCGACCCAGTAGTACCAGTAGAGCCAGCCGACGGTGAATCCCGCCCAGCCGCCCAGGGACGCGCGGGCGTATTCCATGAACGAGCCCAGGGTGGGCTGGGCGGCGGCCATCTCGCCCAGCATGCGCATCACGAACACGACGAGCAGGCCGCCGATGACGTACGACAGCACCGCCGCCGGGCCCACCGTGTGGATCACCGCGCCGCTGCCGACGAACAGGCTGGCGCCGATGATCCCGCCGAGCGCGATCATGCGGAGGTGGCGGGGCCGCAGCTCGCGCCGCAGCCGGGTGTCCGGGGGAGCACCGGATTCCTCGCGGGGGGTCATCGCCGGTAGATCACCGCCGGGGCGTGGGTCGATACCGTCTTCATGGATCGGAGACCGATTCGATACACGTGGTGAGTGCGAGGGACGGCCGAGGCCGGGAGAGGATGGCGGCGTGAGCGAACCGCTGGTACCGCGGATGCGGGAGTTCGGCGAGACGATCTTCGCGGAGATGTCGGCGCGGGCCGTGGCGACCGGGTCGATCAACCTGGGCCAGGGGTTCCCCGACACCGACGGGCCTCCGGCGATGCTGGAGGCGGCGGTCGAGGCGATCCGGTCCGGCGGCAACCAGTACCCGCCCGGCCCCGGGCTGCCCGAGCTGCGGGAGGCGGTGGCGGCGCAGCGGCTCGAACGGTACGGCCTGGAATTCGATCCGGCGACCGAGGTGTACGTGACGGTCGGCGCCACCGAGGGCGTCGCGGCGTCGGTGATGGCGCTGGCCGGGCCCGGCGACGAGGTGATCGTCTTCGAGCCGTACTACGACTCCTACGCCGCCACGGTGGCGCTGGCGGGGGCGGTGCGGCGGCCGGTGCTGCTGCGGCCGGTCGAGGGGCGGTTCACCTTCGACCCCGACGAGCTGCGCGCGGCCGTCGGCCCCAGGACGCGGCTGATCCTGGTCAACTCGCCGCACAACCCGGCGGGCACCGTCTTCACCCGGGACGAGCTCCAGGTGATCGCGGACGTGTGCCGCGAGCACGATCTGGTGGCCGTCACCGACGAGGTGTACGAGTACCTCACCTACGACGGCGTCGAGCACGTCCCGCTGGCGACGCTGGACGGCATGCGCGAGCGGACCGTCACGGTGTCGTCGGTCGGGAAGAGCTTCTCGGTCACCGGGTGGAAGACCGGCTGGGTGACGGCCCCGGCCCGGTACGTGCGGGCCGTGCAGACGGTCAAGCAGTTCCTCACCTACGCCACCGGCGGCCCCTGGCAGCGCGCCGCCGCCTACGGCCTGCGCAACGAGCTGCCGTGGGTGGGAGAGCTGCGCAAGTCGCTGGAGGCCAAGCGCGACCGGCTGATCAGCGGTCTGGAGGCGGCGGGGTTCGCCACGTACCGGCCGCAGGGCACCTACTTCGTGCAGGCCGACATCCGCCCGCTCGGATTCACCGACGGGATCGAACTGGCCAAGGCCCTGCCCGAGCGGGCGGGGGTGGTGGCGATCCCGACGCAGGTGTTCTACGACCACCCGGAGGCCGGGGCGCACTTCGTCCGGTTCGCGTTCTGCAAGAAGGACGAGGTCATCGACGAGGCGGTGGAGCGGCTGGCGCGGCTCGCCTGAGGCGTCCTACGGGCCGAACCGCCGGACGGGCAGGCCGCTCAGCGCGGACGCCGCCGCGGCGATCTCCTCGGCGGACCGTTCGAGGGCCACGTCCGCGAACGCCAGCGGGCCGCCGTAGGCCTTCATGCAGGTGCGGGCGCGCCGGGCGGCGCGCGGCCGCAGCCGGGCGATCAGCGTCCCGGCGTCGGCGGCGACGAACACCACGACCCGGTTGCGCCCCTTCGCGCCGAGGCCGCCGGCGGGGGCGCGGTACGGCACGACGCGGATCTCGCCCAGCTCGCTCCACGCCACCCGCGCCTCCAGGGCGGGGACCTCGAAGCCGTCCGCCCGCAGGTGCAGCGCGGGCAGGTGCGGCCGCGTCGAGCGCATCGTCAGGACGACGGTGAGCGTGACGAGCACGCCGAAGATCGCCGCGATGCCGAGCCCGACGGCCGGGTTCCACGCCGAGGCGGCCGCCACGGCGAAGGCCGCGATCGCCACGAGCAGGAAGTACTGGCGGCGCAGCACCGCCCGGTCGTACCGCACGGCCATCTCCTGAGCGCCCGGCGTTCCCGCATACGGCGCAGGCTGTTCGGTGACCCACAGGGCCGCGGCGTGCAGGCTCTCCAGCCGGTGCCAGGCCAGCGACCGCCGCCGCAGCCGCAGCATGGCGAGCAGCACGGCGGCGACCGCGGGCACGGCGGCGGCGGGGCCGGCGGGGCTGCCCCACCCGAACGACACCCCGGGCGCCGCGATCTCGGTCACGATCACCACGGCGACCGCCCAGACCACGACCGCGACCAGCACGGGCCAGGCGCGCCGCCAGTACGGGACGCCCAGCATCGCGCGGGCGTAGCCGACGGCGATCACCGCGGTCGTCGGGTCGGGATGGGCCCGGTCGCCGCGCAGCAGGTCGCGGCGCAGGCCGCGGTCCAGCTCGCGCCAGGCGTCCAGGGCGGCGCGCCCGGTGGGGACGGGCGGGGCGGCGGTCGTCGGTTGCACGCCGGGAGTGTAGCGGGCGAAACCATGCGGAGCGTCCGATCTGCCCGGATTTTCGTTCGCCGTGTCAGCGCGACCTGCCGAAACCTTGGCGCGGGTTGGGCGTTTTTCGCCGGTGAGCACGGGCGGCGGCGCGGATACGGTCGGCCCGTGAGCGGGGACGGCAGGGACGGCGGGGACGACCCCGGACTCGGGCGGGTCCTGATCGCGCTGGGCGGCAACGCCATGACGGGACCGGACGGCAGCGCCACCCCGCAGGCGCAGGAGGCCGCCATCGGGCGCGCCATGGAACACGTCGCCGACCTGGTCGCGGCGGGCGCCCGGGTCGCGCTGGCGCACGGCAACGGCCCCCAGGTCGGCAACCTCCTCATCAAGAACCAGCTCGCCGCGCACGTGGTCCCGCCGGTCCCGCTGGACTGGTGCGGCGCGCAGACCCAGGGCACCATCGGCGTGCTGATGGTCGACGCGCTGGAACGTGCGCTGGCCGCCCGCGGCGCGTCCCGTCCGGTGACCGCCGTGGTCACCCGCACGCTGGTGGACGCCGCCGACCGCGGGTTCACCGACCCGGTCAAGCCGGTCGGCCGGTCCTTCCCCAGGGACGAGGCCGAGCGGTTCATGGCGCTGGGCCAGTCGTGGCGGTCGTTCGGCCCGCGCGGCTGGCGCCGGGTGGTCGCCTCGCCCGAGCCGCTGGAGGTCCTGGACGCGGGCGCCGCCGCCGTGCTGCTGGAGGCCGGGCACGTCGTGATCGCCGCCGGGGGCGGGGGAGTGCCCGTCGTCCGCGACGCCGGCGGCGCCCTGCGCGGCGTGGAGGCCGTGGTCGACAAGGACCTGGCCGCGCAGCTGCTGGCCCGCCGCCTGGGCGCGGACGCCCTGGTCATCGCCACCGACGTGGAGCACGTCATGGCCGGGTACGGCACCGCGGCCGAGCGCCCGCTGCGCCGCACGACCGCCGCCGAGCTGCGCACGCTGGCCGCCGCCGGGCACTTCGCGGGGGGCAGCATGGGCCCGAAGGTCGAGGCCGTGCTGCGCTTCCTGGCCGCCGGCGGGCGGCGCGCGGCGATCACCTCGCTGGACCGCATCACCGAGGCCGCGCACGGCAAGGCCGGAACCATCATCGAGGAGTAGCGAACGTGCCCGATCCGATCGAAGTACGCAAGATCCCCATCGAGAGCGTGACCGACGCCTCCGGGCTGGCCCGGCTGATCGACGACGGCGTGATCGAGGCCGACCGGGTGCTGGCGGTGGTCGGCAAGACCGAGGGCAACGGCGGCGTCAACGACTACACCCGGCTGCTGGCCGACCGGGCGTTCCGCGAGGTGCTGGCCGCCCGGGGCACCCGCACCGCCGAGGAGGTCAAGGGGGTGCCGCTGGTGTGGTCGGGCGGCACCGACGGCGTGCTCAGCCCGCACGCCACCGTCTTCGCCACCGTCGATCCGGCCGCCGCGCCGGCCTCCGACGAGCCGCGGCTGTCGGTCGGGGTGGCGATGAGCGAGATCATCCTGCCCGAGGACATCGGCCGTCCCGCCATGGTGGAGACGGTCGCGGCGGGCGTCCGCGAGGCCATGAAGACCGCCGGGATCGACGATCCGGCGGACGTGCACTACGTCCAGACCAAGACCCCGCTGCTCACCCTCGACACCATCAACGACGCCAAGTCGCGGGGGCGCGACGTGGTCACCGAGGACACCCTCAAGTCGATGGACATCTCCAACTCCACCACCGCGCTCGGCATCGCCGTCGCGCTGGGCGAGATCGAGGCGCCCGCGGCGGAGCGGATTCACCGCGACCTGTCGCTGTTCTCCTCGGTGGCGTCCTGCTCCTCCGGCGTGGAGCTGGACCGGGCGCAGATCGTGCTGGTCGGCAACGTGCGCGGCATCGGCGGCCGCTACCGGGCCGGGCACGGGGTGATGCGGGACGCGCTGGACGCCGACGGCATCTGGTCGGCGATCCGCTCCGCCGGGCTGGACCTGCCCGACCGCCCGCACCCCGACGACCTCGGCGGCCGGCTGGTCAACGCTTTCATCAAGTGCGAGGCCGACCCGGGCGGCTCGGTGCGGGGCCGCCGCAACATCATGCTGGACGACTCCGACGTGCACTGGCACCGGCAGATCAAGGCGTGCGTGGGCGGCGTCGCGGCGTCGGTCACGGGCGATCCGGCGGTGTTCGTGTCGGTCGCCGCCGTCCACCAGGGCCCCTCCGGCGGCGGAACGGTCGCCGCCATCGTCGAACCCTGACCTGGGGCGATGCCACGCAGTGTCACGGGATCGTCGCGGGGAGTGCCGATTCTCGTGCGTGCGCGGCGGCGGGAGGTTATAGCCTCGTCCCGTGCCCGGACTGACCATTCCCGAACCTCAGTTCCCCGCGGACGACGGCGCCGCCGACCCGCGGCTGCGCGAGGCGCTCGCCGGATACGCGGCGGGCCGCGTCGGCGCGCACGGCGTGATCAACCGGCTGCACGAGGCGCGGCTGCTGGTCCCGGTCGTGGCCGTCCTCACCGAGGAGGAGGACGTCGCCCCGGGCGAACTGCGCCGGGAGAAGTCCAGTGACATGGCGCTGCCCACCCTGGTCGGGGGGGACGGGCGGCGCGGGGTGCTCGGCTTCACCTCCGCCGAGACGATGAAGGCGTGGCGGCCCGACGCGCGCCCGGTCGCGGTGCACGCCAGGCAGGCCTGCCTGGCCGCGCTCGACGAGGGCGCGCACGCCCTGGTGGTCGACGTGGCGGGCCCGGTGCCGTTCGCGGTGGAGGGGCTGCGGCTGCATCTGCTCGCCGAGGGCCGCACCATCCCGCCGCCGCACGAGGACCCGGAGGTGCTGGCCGCCGTCGAGGCCGCGTTCGGGTCGGAGGAGGCGGTCACCGGCGTGCGGCTGTCGGAGGGCACCGCGGCCGAGCTGGCGATCCGGTTCTCCGTCGAGCCCGGCCACGACGAGCGGGCCGCCGTCCAGCGCGTCTCCGACCGGCTGGCCGAGCTGCTGCGCGGCCGCGTCGTCGGCGGCGTCGAGCTCACCATCGCCCGCCGCTGACGCCCCAGTGGACGCCCCCGCGAACGACTCCCCCGACACCACCGAGAACACCCCCCGCGAGTCGTGGTGGGTGCGGGGTGGTTGGACGGGGGTGGTGCGGCGTCGCGCGCTGCCGATCGCGGTGGTCGCGGTGGTCGTGGCGGGGCTGCTGGTGTGGCGGGTCGAGGTTCGGCCCGACCTGCCGGCCTTTCTCGTCCTCGGGGCCGTCGGCACGGTGCTGGGCGCCGTCGACATCGCCTCGAAGAGGCTGCCCGACCCGCTGACGCTGCCCATGTACGGGGCCGGGGCGGCCCTGCTGGCCGTCGCCGCTCCGGCCACGGAGGACGGCGGGGCCCGGCTGCTGTACGCCCTGTTCGGCCTGGCCGGGTTGTGGCTGCTGCTGGCCGTCCAGTGGGTCGTCGTGCCCGACAAGATCGGCCTCGGTGACGTCAAGCTGGCGGGGGTGCTCGGGCTGTACCTGGGCTGGGTCGGGTACGGCGCCTGGGTGCTCGGGGTGCTCGCCATGTACGTGCCGTCCGGGGTGTTCGCCGTGACGCTGCTGGCGCTGCGGCGGGCCGGGCGCAAGTCGGAGCTGCCGTTCGGGCCGTTCATGCTGGCCGGGGCCCTGATCGGCATCCTCGTCCACGCCGGGTAGAAAATCGCTGGCCCGCCCGCGGCCCGGTTCGGCAGGCTGGGGCGGTGACCGCGACCGACACCTTGAGCAATGCGCAGATCCAGGCCTTCGTCGAGGACGGGTTCGTCCGGCTGGAGGAGGCGTTCCCCCGGGAGCTGGCCGAGCAGGGCCGGGCGATCCTCTGGCGCGACACCGGGTGCGACCCCGAGGACCCGGCGACCTGGACGCAGCCGGTGGTCCGGCTGGGCCACTACGCGCAGGAGCCGTTCCGGGCCGCCGCCGACACGCCGCGCCTGCGGGCCGCCTTCGACGCCCTGGTCGGCGAGGGCCGGTGGCAGCCGCAGGGCAGCCTCGGCACGTTCCCGGTGCGGTTCCCGAGCCCCGACGACCCCGGCGACGGCGGCTGGCACGTGGAGGCGAGCTTCTCCGGCGAGAACGCCGCGGACTTCATGAGCTGGCGGACGAACCTGCGGTCGCGCGGGCGGGCGCTGCTGATGCTGTTCCTGTTCTCGGACGTGGGCGAGGACGACGCCCCCACCAGGATCCGGGCCGGCTCCCATCTGGACGTCCCGCCGATCCTCGAACCGGCGGGCGAGGAGGGCCTGGACTTCAGGACGCTGGCCGAGGCGGGCGCCGCCGCCAGCGAGGACCGGCCCGTCGCGTACGCGACCGGCCGCGCCGGCGACGTCTACCTGTGCCATCCGTTCCTGGTGCACGCGGCGCAGCCGCACCGCGGCACCCGGCCGCGGTTCATGGCGCAGCCGCCGCTCCTGCCGCCGGGCCCGGCCGGTGAGGGCACGCCCGGCGACCTCCTCGACGGCGACGGCTCACCGGTCCTGGACGCGATCCGCCGGGGTCTCGGCCGCTGATCCCCGTAGGCTGGGTTTCCGACCAGTACCGCGCAGACCGAAACGCCGGCCGTGTAGGAGAAGACGACCCGTGCTGACCATGCAGGATGCCCTGATCCGGCTCACCGACCACTGGGCGGGGCACGGTTGCCTCATCACCCAGCCGATGAACACCGAGGTCGGAGCGGGCACCCTCAATCCGGCGACGGCGCTGCGGGTGCTCGGCCCGGAGCCGTGGCGGGTCGCCTACGTGGAGCCCAGCGTCCGCCCCGACGACGCCCGCTACGGCGACAACCCCAACCGGCTCCAGACCCACACCCAGTTCCAGGTGATCCTCAAGCCGGAGCCGGGCGACGCCCAGCAGCTCTACCTCGGCAGCCTGGAGGCCCTCGGCATCGACCTGCGCGCCCACGACGTGCGGTTCGTCGAGGACGACTGGGCCTCGCCCGCGCTGGGCGCGTGGGGGCTGGGCTGGGAGGTGTGGCTGGACGGCCTGGAGATCACCCAGTTCACCTACTTCCAGCAGTCCGGCGGGCTCACCCTCGACCCGGTGTCGGTCGAGATCACCTACGGGATGGAGCGCATCATCATGGCGCTCCAGGGGGTGTCGCACTTCAAGGACATCACCTACGCCCCCGGGATCAGCTACGGGGAGGCGTTCGGGCAGGCCGAGTACGAGATGAGCCGCTACTACCTCGACGACGCCGACATCGGCACCGTCCGGGAGCTGTTCGAGGCGTACGCGGCCGAGGCGCGGCGGATGCTGGACGCCCGGCTGCCCGTGCCCGCGCACTCCTACGTGCTCAAGTGCTCCCACGCGTTCAACGTGCTCGACTCGCGCGGCGCGATCGGCACCACCGAGCGGGCCCGCGCGTTCGCCCGGATGCGCCGGCTCGCCCACGACGCGGCCGAGCTGTGGGTGGAGCGCCGCGCCGAGCTGGGGCATCCGCTGGGCGACGCCTCGACCCGCGCCGCCGAGCCGGAGGCCGCGGCCGGGACGCTGACGATCTATCCCGAGATCTCCGCGCCGGGCGTGTTCGCCCTGGAGATCGGGGTGGAGGAGCTGCCGCCGCACGAGGTCGGCCGCACCCTCGACCACGTGGCCGCCGAGCTGACCCGGGGGCTGGAGGAGGCGGGGCTGCTCTCCGACGCCGGCGAGGTGCACACCTACGCCACCCCGCGCCGCGTCGTCGTCGTGGCCGGCGGCGTCGCGCCGCGCGAGCCCGACACCGAGCAGGTCGTCAAGGGGCCGCGGCTGTCGGCGGCCTACGACGCCGACGGCAACCCGACCCGGGCGCTGCAGGGGTTCGCGCGCGGGCAGGGCGTCGACCCGTCCGAGGTCGGCACGGTCACGGTCGGCGGCGGCGAGTACGCCGGGCTGGTCCGGCCGATCACGGGCCGTCCCGCCGCGAAGGTGCTGGCCGAGCTGCTGCCGGTGATCGTCGAGGGGCTGCGCGCCGACAAGAACATGCGGTGGAACGCCCCGGGCCTGTCGTTCGCCCGGCCCGTCCGCTGGCTGCTGGCGCTGCTGGACGAGCACGAGGTGCCGTTCGAGGCGGGCGGCATCTCCTCGGGCCGCATCACCCAGGTGCACCGCACCGCCACGACCACCGACGTGTCCGTCCCCGACGCGGGCGCGCTGCTGCCCACGCTGCGCGCGCACGGCATCGAGCCCGCCGTGGAGCGCCGCCGCTCGCAGATCATCGAGGCGGCCGGGGCGCTGGCCGCCGATGCCGGCGGCACGATCGACTTCCAGGGCGAGCGCGCGCTGGTGGAGGAGGTCGTCAACCTGGTGGAGGAGCCGGTGGCGATCCTGGGCTCCTTCGACGCCTCCTACCTGGAGCTGCCGGAGGAGATCCTCACCACCGTCATGAAGAAGCACCAGCGGTACCTGCCGGTGCGCGAGCCCGGGGGCGCCGGGAGGCTGCTGCCGCACTTCGTGACCGTCGCCAACGGCGAGTGCGACCACGCGGCGGTGCGGGCGGGCAACGAGGCCGTGCTGCGCGCCCGCTACGAGGACGCGGCGTTCTTCTTCCAGCAGGACCTGCGCAGCGCGCCGGAGGAGATCGCGCGCGGCCTCGACCGGCTCACCTTCACCGAGCGGCTCGGGTCGATGGCCGACCGGGCGGGCCGGATCCGGGAGATCGCCGCCGAGCTGGC
The DNA here is from genome assembly GCF_042656285.1 of Actinomadura rugatobispora. Lineage (GTDB taxonomy): Bacteria > Actinomycetota > Actinomycetes > Streptosporangiales > Streptosporangiaceae > Spirillospora > Spirillospora rugatobispora. Next base: position 48,853 of record NZ_JBHSON010000054.1, read on the forward strand.
GGAGCGGGCCGGGCTCGGCGCGGAGGAGGCGGCGGTGCTGCGGCGGGCCGGGGAGCTGGCCAAGTTCGACCTCGCCTCGTCCATGGTGATCGAGCTGTCCGGGCTGGCCGGGACGATGGCCCGCGAGTACGCGCGGCGCGCGGGCGAGGACGAGGCCGTCGCCCGCGCCCTGTACGACATGGAGCTGCCCCGCTCGGCGGGCGACGCGCTGCCGTCCGGGACGCCCGGGGCGCTGCTGGCGGTGGCCGACCGGCTGGACCTGCTCGCCGGGCTGTTCGCGGTCGGGTCGGTGCCCAGCGGCAGCTCCGACCCGTTCGGGCTGCGCCGCGCCGCGCTGGGCCTCACCGCGATCCTGCGCGGCCACGAGCGGCTGGCCGCGCTGACCGTCGAGGACGGCCTGCTGGTCGCCGCGCGCCACCAGCCGGTCGAGGTGACCGCGGACGCGGCGGCGGAGGCCGCCGGGTTCGTCGCCCGCCGCCTGGAGCGGGCGCTGCTGGACGACGGCCACCCGATCCCGGTGGTGCGGGCCGTGCTGCCCCACGCCGGTTCGCCCGCGCACGCCGAGCGGGCGGCCGTCGACCTGGGCAAGCTGCTCGGCGACGAGCGGTTCCTGCGGCTCACGGCCGCGCTGCAGCGGGTGCTGCGGATCGTGCCGGAGGGCACCGCCGCGGGCTACGACCCCGGGCTGTTCCAGGAGCCCGCCGAACGGCGCCTGGAGGAGACGTTCGCGGCCGTGCGAGAGGCACTGCCGGAGCGGGCCCCGCTGCCGGAGTTCACCGAGGCCGCGCTGCCGCTGGCCGAGCCGATCGACCGGTACTTCGACGACGTGATGGTGATGGCGGAGGATCCGGCGCTGCGCGCCAACCGCCTCGGCCTGCTGGCCTCGATCCGCGACCTGGTCGACGGCGCCTTGGATTGGCCTCTTGTTCATGGCGGCGCCCTTGGCGTCGGGCGTTAGACGCCCTCCTTCGGCGGGCGCCGCGTGCGATTGCTGCATCGCTCTTCCTTATTGCGGCGCCCTTGGCGTCGGGCGTTGGACGCCCTTCTTCGGCGGGCGTCGCGTGCGATTGCTGCATCGCTCCGACTCGCCTGGCGGCTCGCTGCGCGATCAGGTTCTCGCAGGCTCGAACCTGGCTTCGCTCGCAATCGCAACGGTTGAGCGTCGTAGGGGTGTCCTACGGTGATCGGCCATGGATGATCAAGTGGGCGAGGACGTTCTGATCCTGCCGGAGGCGCTGCGCGACGCACTGCACCCGCGGCGCGGCGGCGCCGCGGGGGCGCCCGTGCGCGTCGAGGACGGCTCGGCCGACTGGATCGCGCGCGGGGTCGAGCGCAGGCGCGAGCGGATCGAGGAGGTCCTCGCCCACTCCGAGACCGATCCGGGACTCGCCGAACGGGCTCGCCGCCACCTCGGCGGGGAGCCCGACCCGCAGGGCGCGGCGGTCGTCGCCGCGATCGTGTGCGGGCCGCCGCGGCAGGACCGCGCCGAGGCCGAGCGGCGGTTCGCGCACGGCTGGGCGGAGGAGCACGGCCTGGCCTTCGCCGCCCGCGCGCTCGCGGAGCTGGCCGACCTGGTGATGTACCTGCGGCTGGGGGTTCGGCCCGGCGGGACCGGCCCGCCGGACGCCGGGGCGCTGCGCGACGTCCGCGCGCTCCTGGCGGCCTGCGGCGACGAGGAGTACGCCGCCGCCGAGGAGCTCCTCGCGGGTGCGCGCCGGGCGGCCGGGCAGCGCGTGGTCGCCTCCTACCTCGTCCCGACGCGGCGCGACTGGGTGGACGAGTGCTGCGCTTCGCCGCCCGCGCACGGCTGGCGGTGGATGCTGCTGGCCTCGCTGAGCACGGCCCGCCACGCCAAGCTGCTTGGCCTCTGGCTCTCCCTGACCTACCGGGACTGCTGGGAGGGCCTGTTCGTCACGATGGCCGAGGGCATGGGCTCGGCGGCCGTGCCCGCGCTCGCGGCCGCGCTGGACCCTCATGGCGACATGCCGCCCGCCGGTCACCCCGAGGTCCTGGCCGCCCTCGGCGTGCTGCCGCTGGACGAGGCGTTCGCCGCCATGGCCGGCCGCATCGAGTCGCAGCACGCCCAGCAGGCGCTGCTCACGGCGATGGAGCGTTTCCCGGCGCGGGCCGTCCGCGTGCTGGCGCCGGTGACGGCGGGCGGCACCCGGGCGGCGGCGCTGGCCACCGAGATGCTCAAGGCGCACCTGCGGCTGCACCCCGGGCTCGCCGTGCCCGCCGCGGCCAGGGAGATCGCGGCGTCGGTGGCACGCGTCCCGGACGCCCCGGCCGCGGAGGTGCCCGCGCTGCTCGCCGAGCCGCCCTGGGCCCGCGACCGCGCGCCGATCGTCCTCAAGGGCCTGGCGCCGCCCGCCGAAGGGTCGCTGCGCTGGGAGCCGGGCGAACGGGAGGCGTGGGCGGACGTGCCGGACGGCCTGATCGAGCCCCTGGACCCCCACGCCGACCTCGAGGTCATGGCCCGCAAGTTCGGTACGGGCAAGCTGAACCGGCAGAAGCGGCTCAGCCTGGTCGCCGAAGGCCCCGATGACCTGGTGCGCCCGCTCCTGGAGGGCTGGGACCCGGGCACCCCGCTCGCCTTCCGCGGCGACTGGTGGCGGCCCCTCGTCGCCCGGCACGGCCTGGCGATGAGACCGCCCCTGGTCAAGTGCGCGCTGCACGTCCCGGCCTCGCAGGACACGATGCTGCTGCCGTTCCTGGACGCCGAGGTGGCGGCGCTCATGGCCGGATGGCTCGGCAAGACCAAGACGAAGCGGCACGCGCTCGCCTGGTTCGGGCGGCACGGCCTGGACGCCGTCCCGTTCCTGGTGCCCGCCGCCCTCGGCAAGCCGGTCCGCCCCCGCCGCGACGCCGAGGCCGCCCTGCGCGCGCTGGCCGGGGAGCACGGCGACGCCGCCGTCGTGGACGCCGCCCGCGCGCACGGCGCCGAGGCCGCCGACGCCATCGCCGCGACGCTGGCGGCCGACGCGCTGGAGGTCCGCGCCGCCAGACTGCCCGCGATCGGAGACTGGGCGGACCCGGCCGCGCTGCCCCAGATCCTGCTGCCCGGACGGCGCGCGGCGCTGCCCGCCGCCGCGACCCGCACCCTGATGACGATGCTCGCGCTGTCCAAGCCCGGCGACGTCTACCCCGGCGTCGCGCGGGCCGCCGCGGAATGCGACCCGGCGTCACTGGCCGGGTTCGCCTGGTCGCTGTTCGAACGCTGGCAGATGGCCGGAGCGCCGTCCGCCGACGCCTGGGCGCTGACCGCCCTCGGCCCGCTCGGCGACGACGGGACGGTGCGCCGCCTCACCCCGCTCGTGCGCGCCTGGCCGGGGGAGTCCGGCCACGCGCGGGCGGTCAGGGGGCTGGACGTGCTGGCGGAGATCGGCACCGAGACCGCGCTCGTCCACCTGCACGGCATCGCCGAGCGGGTGCGGTACCGCGGCCTCCGCGACCGGGCCCGGGAGAAGATCGCGGAGATCGCCGGGCGGCTCGGGCTCACGGCCGAGCAGCTGGGCGACCGGCTCGTCCCGGACCTCGGCCTGGACGACGCGGGCGCCCTCGTCCTCGACTACGGCCCGCGCCGCTTCACCGTCGGCTTCGACGAGGCTCTGACGCCGTACGTCACGGGCGAGGACGGCAAACGCCGCAAGGCCCTGCCCAAACCCGCCAAGAGCGACGACCCGGACCTCGCGCCCGAGGCGTACCGCAGGTTCGCCCAGTTGAAGAAGGACGCGCGCGCCGTCGCGTCCGACCAGGTCCTGCGGCTGGAGCGGGCCATGGTCACCGGGCGGCGCTGGACCCCGGCCGAGTTCCGGACCTACTTCACCGGCCACCCCCTGGTCCGGCACATCGCGCGGCGGCTGGTGTGGACCGCCGAGCACGGCGGCCGCGCGACCGCGTTCCGCGTCGCCGAGGACAGCACCCTCGCCGACGTGGCCGACGACGCCTTCACCCTTCCGGAGACCGCCCTCGTGGGGATCCCGCACCCGCTGGAGCTGGGCGAGGCGGTGAAGGCGTGGTCGGACGTCTTCGCCGACTACGAGATCCTCCAGCCCTTCCCCCAGCTCGCCAGGCCGGTCGCGGCACTGACCGAGGAGGAACGGACCGGCGGGCGGCTGGCCCGCTTCGAGGGGGCCACGGTGCCCTCCGGCGCCGTACGCGGCCTGGAACGGCGCGGCTGGCTGCTGCCCAGGGACTCCGACGGCATCCAGTACGAGATCTCCCGCCCGCTCGCCGCCGGCCTGTCCGTCGAGATCGTCCTGGACACCGGGCTCTACGCCGGGAGCGGCGGCGAGGAGGACGATCAGGTCCTGGAGCGCGTCACGGTCGAGGGCGATCCGGCGGCGCTGGACGACCCGTCCCTCGCCGTGCCCGTCTCGGAGGCGCTGGCCGATCTGGGACGGCTCACCGGCACGGGCTGAGCGGGCCCGTGCTGAGGCCCGTGCGCGTTCAGGGTCGGGGAGATGGGAGGATTGACCCCATGCTGCGCTGGTTGACCGCGGGGGAGTCCCATGGCCAGGCCCTGACCGCGATTGTGGAGGGCCTGCCGGCCGGCGTGCGCGTGACCTCGGGCGACATCGCCGAGGCCCTGCGCCGCCGCCGGCTCGGGCATGGGCGGGGCGCCCGGATGAAGTTCGAGCAGGACAAGGTCACGATCGTCGGCGGGGTGCGCCACGGCGTGACGCTCGGCGGGCCCGTCGCGATCGAGGTCGGCAACAGCGAGTGGCCCAAGTGGGAGACGGTCATGTCGGCCGACCCCGTCGACGCCGACGTGCTCGAGGCCCAAGCCCGCAACGCGCCGCTCACCCAGCCGCGTCCCGGCCACGCCGACCTGGTCGGCATCCAGAAGTACGGCTTCGACGACGCCCGGCCCGTCCTGGAGCGGGCCAGCGCCCGCGAGACCGCCGCCCGCGTCGCCCTCGGCGAGGTCGCCCGGCAGTTCCTGCGGCAGGCCCTCGGCGTGGAGATCCTCAGCCACGTGCTCGCGCTCGGCGAGGTCACCGCCCCCGAGGGGACGCTGCCCGAGCCGTCCGACCTGGCCGCCGTCGACGCCGACCCGGTGCGCTGCTTCGACCCCGCCGCCGCGGCCGCGATGGTCGCGCACGTCGACGAGGTCAAGAAGGCCGGCGACACCCTCGGCGGCGTCGTCGAGGTGCTCGCCTACGGCCTGCCGCCCGGCCTCGGCAGCCACGTGCACTGGGACCGGCGGCTCGACTCCCGGCTGGCCGGCGCCCTCATGGGCATCCAGGCGATCAAGGGCGTGGAGCTGGGCGACGGCTTCACCACCGCGCGCCGCCGCGGCTCGGCCGCGCACGACGAGATCGACAACACCCCCGACGGGATCCGCCGCCGCACCAACCGGGCGGGCGGCGTCGAGGGCGGCATGACCACCGGCGAGGTGCTGCGGGTGCGCGCCGGGATGAAGCCGATCTCCACGGTGCCGCGCCGGCTCGACACGGTCGACGTGCGCACCGGCGAGCCCGCCAAGGCCATCAACCAGCGCAGCGACGTGACCGCCGTCCCCGCCGCCGGGGTGGTGGCCGAGGCCATGGTGGCGCTGGTGCTCGCCGACGCCGCCCTGGAGAAGTTCGGCGGCGACTCGGCCGAGGAGACCGCCCGCAACCTGCGCGGGTACCTCTCCTCCCTGGCCGTCAAGTAGGGAAGGCGCGACTTCAGGTGGAGACCATGGTGCGACCCAAGGCGGTCCTGATCGGGCCGCCCGGCTCGGGCAAGACGACGGTCGGCACGGTGCTGGCCGAACGGCTCGGCGTTCCGCTGCGCGACACCGACGCCGACACCGAGGCGGCCGCCGGCAAGCCGATCGGCGAGATCTTCATCGACGACGGCGAGGAGCGGTTCCGCGAGCTGGAGCGGGCGGCCGTGCGCGCCGCGCTCGCCGGGCACGAGGGCGTGCTGGCGCTCGGCGGCGGCGCCGTCCTGGCCCCTGAGACGCAGGAGCTGCTGGCCGGGCACACGGTGGTCTACCTGCGGGTGGGGCTGTCGGAGGCGGTCAAGCGGGTCGGCCTGGCCTCGGCCCGGCCGCTGCTGGTCCTCAACCCGCGCAGCCAGCTGCGCAAACTGCTGGAGGAGCGCCTCCCGATCTACGAGCGGCTCGGCACGCTGCACGTCGACACCGACGGCCGCACCCCCGAGGAGATCGTCGGCGAGATCCTCAAGGAGCTGGGATGAGCGTCCGCCGGATCCGGGTCGGCGGCGCCGACCCCTACGACGTGGTGATCGGCGCGGGCGTGCTCGGCGAGCTGCCCGGCCTGCTCGGAGGCGGCGTCCGCACGGTCGCGCTCGTCCATGACCGGGGGCTGGCGGAGATCGCCCGCCCGGTCGGCGCCGTCCTGGAGGAGGCGGGCTACCGGGTGCACGCGCTGCCGGTGCCCGAGGGCGAGGCGGCCAAGGAGGTCGGCGTGCTCGCCGGGCTGTGGTCGGAGTTCGCCCGGCTCGGCATGACCCGGTCCGACGCGATCGTGGGCGTCGGCGGCGGCGCCACCACCGACCTGGCCGGTTTCGCCGCCGCGTCGTGGCTGCGCGGCGTGCGGGCCGTCCTGGTGCCGACCACGCTGCTGGGCATGGTCGACGCCGCCGTGGGCGGCAAGACCGGGATCAACATCCCCGAGGGCAAGAACCTCGTCGGCGCCTTCCACCCCCCGGCCGGGGTGCTGTGCGACCTGACCACGCTGGTGACGATGCCCCGCGAGGACTACATCAGCGGGCTGGCCGAGATCATCAAGGCCGGGTTCATCGCCGACCCGGCCATCCTCGACCTGGTCGAGGACGACCCCGAGGGCGCCGCGTCCCCGTCCGGCCCGCACACCCTCGAACTCGTCGAACGCGCCGTCCGGGTCAAGGCCGAGGTCGTCACCGCCGACCTCAAGGAGGCCGGGCTCCGGGAGATCCTCAACTACGGCCACACCCTGGCGCACGCCATCGAGACGGCCGAGGACTACCGGTTCCGGCACGGCCACGCCGTCGCGATCGGCATGGTCTACGCCGCCGAGCTGGCCGCGCTCGCCGGCCGCCTGCCCGCCGACGCGGTCGACCGGCACCGCGCGGTGCTGACCGCCACCGGGCTGCCGGTCTCCTACGGCGCCGAGGCCTGGCCCGCGCTCCGTGCCACCATGACCATCGACAAGAAGTCGCGCGGCTCCACGCTGCGCTTCGTGGTCCTCGACGGCCTGGCGAAGCCGGGCCGCCTGGAGGGCCCGCCCGAGGAGCTCCTCGAGGCCGCGTACAAGAAGGTGGCCCGATGAACCGCGTGCTGGTGCTGAACGGGCCCAACCTGCGCCGGCTGGGCACGCGCGAGCCGGACGTCTACGGCTCGGAGTCGTTCGAGGACCTCACCGCGCTGTGCCGCGAGACCGGCCGCCGCCTCGACCTGCAGGTCGAGGTGCGGCAGACCGACGACGAGGCGGAGATGATCCGCTGGGTGCACGAGGCGGCCGACGAGCGGCTGCCGATGGTGCTCAACCCGGCGGCGTTCACCCACTACTCCTACGCGCTGCGCGACGCCCTGGCCCAGCTGCGGGCGCCGCTGGTGGAGGTGCACATCTCCAACCCGGCCGCGCGCGAGGAGTTCCGGCACACCTCCGTGGTCGCCGGAGTGGCCACCGGCACGATCGCCGGCTTCGGCCTCATGTCCTACGTCCTGGCCCTCCAGGCCGTGGCCGAGCTCCTGGCCGAACCCGCCGCCCGAGCCTGACCGCGCCCCGCCAGGGCGCCCGGCGGGTGGAGGTCAGGTGTCGGCGGCCTCGGCGGCGGCGCGGGCCATCTCCTTGAGTTCGGCCACCACGTTGTCGAGCGGGGTCACGTCGCGGTGCGCCCGGCACAGGATGGTGGCGCCCTCCACCGCGGACACGATGAGCGTGGCGAGGCGTTCGGCGCGCGCGTCCGGGACGCCCGCGTTGCCGAGCCCGGTGGCGAGGGTGTCCTGCCAGCGGCCGAACGCGGCGGAGGTGGCGGCGGCCAGCTGCGGCGCGTCCTCGTGCGACTCGACCGTGACCGCCACGATGGGGCAGCCGGCCCGGAACTCGCTCTTGATCAGCACCTGCCGCCACCAGCCCACGAACGCGTCCACCGCCGAGGCGGCGTCGCCGCCCTCCACGGCCGCCTGGATCCCGGCGTTGAGGAAGTCCCCGGTGTAGCGCACCGCCTCCTCGGCCAGCTGCACCTTGCCGCCGGGGAAGTGGTGGTAGATCGAGCCGCGGGGGGCGCCGCTGTGCGCGATGACGTCGCGGAACCCGGTGCCGCTGTAGCCGCGCTCGCGGAAGAGGAAGGCGGCGCTGCGCACCATGCGTTCCCGGCTGTCGGTCCCCATGGCCCGATTATGACATTCATCATATGGCTCTTGCGTTCGGCATGACGATGGTCATAGAAAAGCAGGGATATGACGGACGTCATACCTAGGGCGGGCTGCCCGGCGATGGAACGGAGCGCGGCGATGGGGAACGGCGGGACGACGGCGGGACTGGAGCAGCTCAGGGCGGCGCTGGAACACGGAGCCGCCGCCGGCACCGGGATCGGGGCGCTGCTCGGCATGGAGGCGGAGAAGCTGGAGCCGGGCCTGGTGGTCTTCGCCATGGAGCCCCGGGCCGACTTCGCCAACCCGCTCGGCACGGTGCACGGCGGCGTCCTGTCCACGCTGCTGGATTCGGCGATGAGCTGCGCGGTGCACACCTCGCTGCCGGAGGGCGCGGGCTACACGACCCTGGAGCTCAAGGTCAACTTCGTCCGCGCGGTGCCGGTCGAGGGCGGGCGGCTGACGTGCGAGGGCCGTACGGTGCACATGGGCCGCCGGGTGGCGACCTGCGAGGGGCGGATCACCGACGCGGCCGGGCGGCTGATGGCGCACGGCACCGCGACCTGCATGGTCCTCCCGGCCGTTACCGGCGAGTAGGGTTCGGTCGACCACTCACGAAGGAGACCTGGCGTGATCGACCTGCAGCGCGACGGCGACGTGTTCGTCCTGCGCTACGACGACGGTGAGAACCGCTTCGGCCCCGGCTTCCTGGACGCGGTCGGGGACGCCCTCGACTCCGTGGAGAAGGCCGGCTCGCCGGGCGCCCTGGTGACCGCGGGCACCGGCAAGTTCTACTCCAACGGCCTGGACCTGGACTGGCTGGGCGCCAACGGCGACCGCTTCGAGGAGTACCTCGGCCGGGTGCACGCGCTGTACGCGCGCCTGCTGGACTTCCCGATGCCGACCGTCGCGGCCGTCAACGGCCACGCCTTCGCCGGCGGCGCGATGCTCGTCCTCGCCCACGACCTGGCCGTGATGCGCACCGACCGCGGCTTCCTCTGCCTGCCCGAGGTGGATCTGGGGATGAGCTTCACGCCGGGGATGTCCGCGCTGATCCAGGCCCGGCTGACCCCCGCGGTCGCGCACGAGGCCATGGTCACCGGACGCCGGTACACCGCCGAGCAGGCGCTGGCCGCCGGGATGGTGGCGCGCACCGCCGACGAGGCCGGCGTGCTCCCCGCCGCGGTGGAGCTGGCCGCCTCGCTGGCGGGAAAGGACGGTGCGGTGGTGCGCCGGATCCGCACGGGCATGTACGGTCCGGCTCTGGCCGCGTTGCGGGGGCCCGCACTGGGCTGACCCCGGGTGCGGGGCCGGGCGGCGGACTAGGTTACGTTCAACTGGAATCAGGTTCGGTTTCGAGGAAGGGATGCCGGATGCGCATCGGGATGGCCCTCAACTACGCGGGCGGCTTCAAGGAGACCGTCGAGGAGCTGGCCGACTTCGAGAAGGCCGGCCTCGACATCGTCTTCGTGGCCGAGGCCTACAGCTTCGACGCGGTGAGCCAGATGGGCTTCATCGCCGCCAGGACCGAACGGCTGGAGATCGCCTCCGGCATCCTGCCGATCTACTCGCGCACCCCCACCCTGCTGGCGATGACCGCCGCCGGGCTGGACTTCGTCTCCGAGGGCCGCTTCACCCTCGGCATCGGCGCGTCCGGACCCCAGGTGATCGAGGGCTTCCACGGCGTGCCGTACAACGCCCCGCTCGGCCGCACCCGCGAGATCATCGACATCTGCCGCAAGGTCTGGCGGCGCGAGCGCCTCCAGCACGAGGGCAAGCACTACAGCCTGCCGCTGCCCGAGGGCCAGGGCACCGGACTGGGCAAGCCGCTCAAGATCATCAACCACCCGGTGCGGCCCGACATCCCGATCCTGGTCGCCGCCATCGGCCCCAAGAACGTCGAGCTCACCGCCGAGATCGCCAACGGCTGGGAGCCGATCTTCTACGTCCCGGAGAAGGCCGGCGAGGTGTGGGGCGCGTCCCTGGAGGCGGGCCGGTCCAGGCGCGACCCCGCGCTGGGCGAGCTGGACATCGTCGGCCAGGCCCCGCTGGCCATCGGCGACGACGTGAAGGGCTTCCTGGAGTTCGGCCGCCCGATGGCCGCGCTCTACATCGGCGGCATGGGCGCCAAGGGCAAGAACTTCTACAACGACCTGTGCCGCCGGTACGGCTGGGAGAAGGAGGCCGAGGAGATCCAGGACCTCTACCTGGACGGCAAGAAGGACGAGGCCGCCGCCAAGGTCCCGCAGGAACTCCTGGAGAAGATGTCGCTCATCGGCCCCGAGAGCCACATCCGCGAGCGGCTCGCCGCGCTCAAGGAGTCCGGCGTCACCACGCTGAACGTCACCCCGATCGCCGGCGACCACAAGAGCCGCCTCGCGCTGATCGAGAAGATCAAGGAACTGGCCGCCGAGGTGTGACCCGCCGCCCGCCCGGGCCGGGCGGCCCTGCGGCCTCCGGCCCGCCCGGGTGAACTAGAGTTCGGCCATGACCGACCAGCATCGACGCCGCCGGGAGGCCCTGGCCGAGCGGATCGCCCCCGACGCGGACGCGGTCCTCATCACCCGGCTCGTCAACGTCCGGTACCTGACCGGGCTGGAGAGCTCCAACGCCGCGCTGCTGGTCGGCGCCGGCGGCGAGGCCGTGCTGTGCACCGACGCCCGCTACGCCGGCACCGCCCGCCGCGTCTGCCCCGACCTGGAGCTGGTCGTCGAGCGGCCGACCGCCGAGACCCTGACCTCCCGCGCCGGCGAGACGGGCGTGCGGCGGCTCGCGTTCGAGGCGCACGCCGTCACCGTGGAGAAGCACGCCGCCCTGACCGCCCTCGACGGCGCCCCCGAGTTCGTCCCCGCCGGCCACCGGGTCGAGGAGCTGCGCCTGGTCAAGGACGAGGACGAGCTGGCGCTGCTGCGCGAGGCCTGCGCCATCTCCGACCGCGCCTTCGCCGCCCTCCTCCCCGGGCTGGCCCCCGGCATGACCGAGCGCCAGGCCGCCATCGCCCTGGACCGCCACATGGTCGACCTCGGCGCCCAGCGCCCCGCCTTCGACACCATCGTCGCCTCCGGGCCCAACGGCGCCATCCCGCACCACCGTCCCGGCGACCGCGTCCTGGCCCGCGGCGACCTGGTCACCTTCGACTTCGGCGCCCTGCACGGCGGCTACCACGCCGACATGACCCGCACCGTCGCGCTGGGCGAGCCCGCCGGCTGGCAGCGCGACCTCTACGACCTGGTGCTGCGCGCCCAGCTGGCCGGGATCGCGGCGGCCGCGCCCGGCGCCGAGACCAAGGCGGTCGACGGCGCCGCCCGGAAGGTGATCGCCGACGCCGGGCACGGCGAGGACTTCCCGCACGGCCTCGGGCACGGCGTCGGCCTGGAGATCCACGAGGCTCCGCTCATGGGGTACGACAAGACCGGTAAGCTGATGGATCGAGTTCCGATCACCGCCGAGCCCGGGGTCTACCTCGCGGGCCGGGGCGGGGTCCGCATCGAGGACACACTGGTCGTCCGGGGCAGCGGGCCGGAGCTCCTCACCGAGACGACCAAGGACCTGCTCGTCCTCTGAAGACGGGGCGCGGGCGGGCCCTGGCCCAGGGCGAGCACGAGCACGAGCGGAAAGAACGACCGAGGCGGGCGGGTCCCGCCGGGAGAGGACGCTGTGGCCACGACGAACGACCTCAAGAACGGCATGACGCTGAACCTGGACGGCCAGCTGTGGACCGTCCAGGAGTTCCAGCACGTCAAGCCCGGTAAGGGCGGCGCGTTCGTCCGCACCAAGCTGAAGAACATCCTGTCCGGCAAGGTCGTCGACAAGACCTTCAACGCCGGCACCAAGGTCGAGGTGGCCAGCGTCGACAAGCGGGAGATGCAGTACCTCTACCGCGAGGGCGAGGACTTCGTCTTCATGGACACCGAGACCTACGACCAGCCGCACATCCCCGGCGGGGTCGTCGGCAACGCCGCGGACTACCTGCTCCCCGAGCAGAACGCGGTGATCGCGTTCAACGACGACAACCCGCTGTACGTCGAGCTGCCCGCCGCCGTCGTGCTGGAGGTCACCGAGACCGAGCCGGGCCTGCAGGGCGACCGCTCCACCGGCGGCACCAAGCCGGCCACGCTGGAGACCGGCGCGCAGATCAACGTGCCGCTGTTCATCACCACCGGCGAGAAGGTCAAGGTCGACACCCGATCCGGCGATTACCTCGGCCGCGGCTGACCGCCGGGCACGAGCGGACGGGAGCAGATGAGCGCACGAAGCAAGGCCCGCAGGCTGGCCCTGGACATCCTGTTCGCCGCCGAGCTCCGCGAGGAGGAGCCGACGGCGGTGCTGGCCCAGCGCGGCCGGCCCAACCAGGACGAGCTGTCGGCCCACGGGCACGCGGTCCGGCTGGTCGAGGGCGTCCAGGAGCACCGCGACCGGATCGACGAGCTGCTCGCCACCTACTCCACCGGCTGGACCCTCGACCGGATGCCGGTGGTCGACCGCAACATCCTGCGGATGGGCGCCTTCGAGCTGCTGTGGGTCGAGGACGTCCCGGACGGCGTCGCGGTGAGCGAGGCGGTCGCGCTGGCCACCGACCTGTCCACCGACGACTCCCCCCGGTTCGTCAACGGCCTGCTGTCCCGGCTGCAGCAGCTCAAACCCTCCCTCTCCCTGGAGAGCTGACCACTGGCGAGGGCGGATGATGAGGGCGACAGGGCAATGAAGAGGGCTGAGGAGCACGACGCCAGGGGAATGGGCGTGGCCGCCCGACCGGGACGACGCCCCTGGGGCGGCGGCCGGGTGCGCAACGCCGTCCTGTGGGACGCGCTGCGCAAGGTGCTCGACCGCCTCGACCCCGGCGCGGGCCCCCGCGACGTCGTCGACGTCGGCGGCGGCACCGGCGGTTTCGCGGTGCCGCTGGCCGAGCTGGGGCACCGGGTCACCGTGGTCGACTCCAGCCTGGACGCGCTGGCCGCCCTGGAGCGCCGCGCCGACGAGGCGGGCGTCACGGTACGGGCCGTGCAGGGCGACGCCGTCGACCTGCCCGACCTGGTCGGCACGGACGCCGCCGACCTGGTGCTGTGCCACAGCGTGCTGGAGTACGTCGAGGACCCGGCGGCGGTGATGGCCGCGCTGACCGGCACCGTCCGCCACGGCGGCTCGGTCAGCGTGCTGGTCGCGGGCCAGATCGCCGCGGCCCTGCACCGCGCGGTGGCCGGCCACTTCGACGACGCGCGGCGGGCGCTGACCGACCCGTCCGGCCACTGGGGCGAGCACGACCGCATCCCGCGCCGGTTCACCCGCCAGTCGCTGTCGGCGCTGGTGGAGAACGCCGGGCTGCGGGTCGGCGCGCTGCAGGGCGTGCGGATCTTCGCCGATCTGGTGCCCAACGGGCTGCTGGACGCCGAGCAGGACGCCGCCGAGTCGCTGATCGCCCTGGAGGCCGTGGCCGCCGTCCACCCGGTCCTGCGTGAACTCGCCACCCAACTCCACGTAGTAGCGGACCGCGTTTAAATGCGGCGCCCCTGCCCCGGCTCAGCCACCGGTGACCTCGACCGTTGCGATTGCGAGCGAAGCCAGGTTCGAGCTTGCGAGAACCTGATCGCGCAGCGAGCCGCAAGGCGAGTCGGAGCGATGCAGCAATCGCACGCGGCGCCGCCGAAGGAGGGCCTCCCAGGCCCGACGCCAAGGCGCCGCAATGAGTAGGAAGCAGCAACTGCATCGTCCTGGGCCGGTGCCTGGGCCGCCGGGCGATGATTCCGGGTGCCCGATCCTGCACGTCGACATGGACGCCTTCTTCGTCAGCGTCGAGCTGCTGGAGCGTCCCGAGCTGGTCGGCCGTCCGGTGATCGTCGGCGGGGTGGGGGCGCGCGGGGTGGTGTCGGCGGCCTCCTACGAGGCCCGCGAGTACGGCGTGCACTCGGCGATGCCGATGACCCGGGCGCGGCGGCTGTGCCCCCAGGCGGTGGTGCTGCCGCCCCGGCACGAGCGCTACTCGGCGGTGTCGGCCGCCGTGTTCGAGATCTTCCGCAGCCTCACCCCGCTGGTGGAGCCGCTGTCGCTGGACGAGGCGTTCCTGGACGTGGCCGGGGCGCGGCGCCGCCTGGGCCGTCCCGCCGAGGTGGCGCGGATGGTCCGCGAGCAGGTCCGCGAGCAGCAGGGCATCACGTGCTCGGTGGGCGTGGCGTCCACCAAGTTCGTCGCCAAGCTGGCCTCCACCCGGTGCAAGCCCGACGGGCTGCTGGTGGTGCCCGCGGACGGGATCGAGGAGTTCCTCCACCCGCTGCCCGTGGCCGCGCTGTGGGGCGTCGGGGAGCGCACTGAGGAGGCGCTGACGCGCCTGGGCCTGCGGACGGTGGGGCAGCTCGCCCAGGTGTCCCTGGCGACGCTCCAGCGGGAGCTGGGCAACGCGCTGGGGAACCATCTGCACGAGCTGTCGTGGGGCCGCGACCCGCGCGCCGTGGTGCCGCACACGCCCGACAAGAGCATCGGCGCCGAGGAGACCTTCGACACCGACATCGACGACCCGGAGATCATCCGCCGGGAGCTGCTGCGGCTGGCCGAGAGGGTCGGCGCCCGGCTGCGCGCCAGTGGGAACGCCGGACGCACCGTGAGCGTCAAACTGAGAATGGCGAACTTCAAGACGATCACGCGGGCGCGCACGCTGCGCGAGCCCACCGATCTCGCCCGTGTGATCTATGTCACAGCCTGCGAGCTCTACGAGGCCGCCGGTCTGGAGCGGGTACGACTCCGGTTGGTGGGTGTCCGGGTGGAGAATCTGGGCCCCTCCGATCAGGCCCCCCGCCAGCTGGCCTTCGACGAACCGGAAACCGGCTGGAGAGAGGCCGAGCGCGCGATGGACCAGGTCGCGCACCGGTTCGGCAGCGGAGCCGTCCGGCCGGCCGCACTGGTCCGGCGCGCGCACGGCGGTGACGCAGGTGACGACCGGGACGTACGGGAATGACGGTGGACGCAGAGATGACCCGCAAGTGGTGCTCGCTTGGCCGTTCGCTTTCGTCCCCTCGTTCCGCCTCGTATTCTGGGCATATCACCGTTGAGGTTCTCGTCCTGCATCGGATACCCCGTCGCGGGGCTGTCGTTGGGAGGCGCCGTGCCGCTCTCTGAGCACGAGCAACGCATGCTCGACCAGATCGAGCAGGCGTTGTACGCCGAGGATCCGAAGTTCGCTCATGCGGTCCGCTCGACCAACCCCCAGGTGCATTACAAGCGCCGGATCGTCAAGGCCGCCCTCGGGTTCGTGGTGGGCGTGTCCACGTTGATGACCGGGCTCGTCATGAACGCGGGCACGGTCACCATCGCAGTGAGCGTGACCGGATTCCTGCTCATGGTCGTTTGTTGTGTCTGGGCGTTGACCAGCTGGAAGCGCATGACCGGGGTGGGCGCCGAGGCGGCCGCGTCCGGCACGGGCGATCCCGCCGGCGGCGGCAGCGGGGGAGGGGGCGGGGGCGGTGGCCGCCCGGCCCGCCGCCGCGACAAGTCGTCCAAGCCCGGATTCATGGACCGGATGGAAGAGCGCTGGCGCCGCCGCACCGAGGGCGAGTGACCGCTGCCCGGCACGGCGAGCGCCACCGGCGCCGCCGGCCGGGCGATCACCGTCGGCCGTGAGGGCTCCGCTCTCCGCAGGCGACGCCGCGCCCTGATGCGCTCCGGGCTCTGATCGGCCCGGCCCCGATGCCGCATGCGACCTCGCGCCGCATGCGGCTCACGCGTTTCCGTCCGGCGACCGCCGGGGCGTTGATCTTCCGGCGCGACCCGCGGGCCCGGTGAGGGGCGAGCGCGGGGCGATCAGCCGCGGCGGCGGGTGCGGATGAGCGTGGAGATCCGGTCGGCGAGGCCGTCCAGCCGGGCGGTCACGCGGTCGAACCGCGAGGTCGCCTCCAGGGCGCGGCTGCCCGCCGACCGGAAAGCGGCCATGCTGGACGGCGGCAGGTAGCGCGCCCGCAGCCGGGCCTTGCGGCCCACGGCCGCCGCGAACGCCTCCCGCACCGTCTTCAGATCGGCCCGCAGCGTCTCGGCCGGGGCCTGCGCGCGCGTCCGCGAGTAGCGGGCCAGCTCCTCGGCCCGCGCGATCCGGCCCAGCGCGCCCGCGCTCTCGGCGTCCAGCTCCAGCAGCTCGCCCAGCCGCCGCGCGGCGGCGCGCGGGGTGTCGCTGGCCCGCCAGGTCAGCCCGTGGTCCAGGGCGTCGGCCCGCATCTCCTCCCAGGCCGCGTGCGCGGCGTCCACCGGGTCGGCGGGCAGCGGCCCGGCCTCCACCGGGCCGGCCGGCAGCGGACCGCCCTCGCTCCGGCGGGTGCCGACGCCGAGGCCGTCCGGCGCCTTCTCGCGCGGGACGATCGCCGCCCAGCGCCGCCGCCGGGCCAGCAGCCGCGCGGTCACCGGCGCCGCCAGGATCATCAGCACCAGCAGCGCCGCCGCCAGCCAGCCGGTCGGCACGCCGCCGCCGTCCTCCTCCTCGGCGGGCGCCCCGGCCGGGCCCTGGTCCTGCGGCAGCCTGCGCTCGGTCGCCTCCGGCCCGGCGCTCTGCTGCGCGGTCGGCGACTCCTCCGGGCTCGGCGCCTCCTGCTCCTCCTGCGCCGCGCCGTCCCCGCCGGTCGCCGGGTCGGTGTACGCGGGCGTGCTCGCCGTGCCCTGCCCGGCCGCCCCCACCGGGGTCGGCTCGAACCGCACCCAGCCCGTCCCGGGGAAGTACAGCTCCGGCCAGGCGTGCGCGTCGCGCGACCGCACCACCCACTGGCCCGGCTCGGTCTGCGTGCCCGCGGTGTAGCCCATCGCCACCCGCGCCGGGATGCCCAGGATCCTGGCCAGCAGCGCCATCGCCGCGGCGTACTGCTCGCAGTAGCCGCGCTTGCTGCGCTCCAGGAAGTCGACCAGGTCGTTGCCGTGCTGCGGCGGGGGAGCGCTCAGGTCGTACTGGAACCCGCCGTCGGTGGTGAACCACCGCTGCAGCCGGACGGCCTGGTCGTGCGCGGTGGTGGCGCCCTCGGTGACGTTCTGCGCCAGCTGCCGGATCTGCGGCGGGATGCTCTTGGGGACCCGGGTGTAGGGGGTGACGATCTCGCTGGGGTAGGTCCGCCCGCCGGCCAGCTGCTCGGCCGTCGGCTCGGCCCGGGTGCTGGTGACCTCGTACGAGCGCCCGCTCGCCGAGTCGCGCAGCGAGTAGATCATCAGCGAGGCGGGGTCCACCCGCCAGTCGCCCTCGATCGACAGCCGGGACGGCGCGTACGGCACCGGCAGGAACGTCATGTTCCGGACCCGCCGCTGCACCCGCACGGACGTCTTCACCTGGCTGGTGGAGGCCTCGCTCAGCCCCGGCGGGGCGGGCAGCGGCCCCTCGGTGACCCGGTCGCGGGCGGTGCTCTCCAGCGCGCTGTAGGTCCAGCGGTCGCCCTCGAACCGGTCGAGGGCGTACAGCCGCAGGTAGTCGGGGCTCTCGTCGTCGGTGCGGTAGGTCAGCACCACCGAGTCGTCCTGCCTGGTCAGCTCGCGTTTCAGACTGACGAGGGGGTCGGGTGTGGTCACCGTCTGGGTGCCGCCGCCCCGGCCGCCGCCCGCGCCCATCCCGAACATGCCGTGCGGCCGGATCCCCGGCACGGCCAGTGGGAGCAGCACCGCGATCGCCACGGCGGCCGTCCCGATCCGGCGCCCGCTGGCGGCCAGCGCGCTGGAGTCGGGCCGCTCCCGGCGCCCGCCCCGGGACTCCTTGCCCGCGCCCGCGTCCAGGCCGCCGGGCGCGCCGGCCAGCGGCACCTCCTCGGTCCAGCGCCGGGTCAGCACCACCCGGCCCCAGCCCACGACGTGCTCGCGGGAGTCGGCCACCAGCAGCGCCAGGTAGCCCATGGCGCCGATCCCGAACGCCACGAAGTTGATGCTCTCCTCGCGCACCGCGGCGGGCACGCTGTACATCGCCAGCAGCGGCAGCCCCGCCGGGGCGACCCGCCGCAGCCGCGCGGCCAGCAGGTCGACGGCGACCGCCACCAGCCCGATCCCGGCCGTGGCCAGCAGCGCGATCCCCGGCACCAGCGGGACCGGCGCGGCGTACTGGTTGGCGGCCTCCCAGCCCTCGCCGAACAGGTCGCCCAGCCGCCCCAGCGACGACGGCGTCGGGACGAACCCCAGCCACGCCTCGCCCGCGGCGAACCGCACGGTCAGGTAGACGTGCAGCGCGGCCAGCCCGCCCAGGGCGCTGAGGAACGCGGGCGCGCGGAACCGCCGCACCAGCAGCCCGCCCGCCACCACCGAGAGCACCGCGCCGAACCCCGACCAGAACCAGGGGCCGCTGGAGAACAGCGGGTACAGGCCCACCGACCCGGCGAGCGTGGCCAGCGCGGCCATGATCGTCATCCGGATGTTCACCGTGCCGCCGTCCTCCCGGTCGCGGACCAGGCCGCGGGCAGGTCGAGCGCGGACTCCACCACGGCCACCTGCCAGCCGCCCGCGCGCAGCAGCCGCGCCGTGCCCTCCGCGGAGGCGCCGAGCGCGTCGCGGACGGGGCGGCCGCCCTCGGCCGCGTCCGCCCAGGGGTCCTCCCACGCGTCCGCCGCGGCGCCGTCGGGGCCGCCGTCCTCGGCCGGAAGGGCGCCGGCGGGACGGGGCGCGTCGACGATGACCGCGATGTGGGCCGCGGTGCCGCGCCGGGCCGCCGCCACCCGCTGCGCCTCCTCCGCACTCAGCGCGCCGAACACCGCGACGACCAGGCCGTCGCCGTCCCGGCCCTGGGCGGCCCCGCCGCCCAGCGCGGCCAGGCCCGGCGTCAGCGAGCGCCCCCGGGACGTCCGGACCGTCGCGAGCGTGTCCAGCAGCGCCGCCTCGAACGACCCCTCGGACGACACCGCCCGCGGCAGCGTCTCGCCCCGGTCGGTCACCAGCCGCAGCGCCATCCCGCCCCGCGCCAGGTGCACCCCGACCGACGCGGCCACCGAGACCGCCTGCTCGAACGCCGACGCCGGGCCCTCACCCCAGTACGCCGCCCGCCGCGTGTCGAGGAAGAGCGCGCCGCTGCTCTGCCAGTGCTGCTCCTCGCGCCGCACCATCAGCTCGCCGTGCCGGGCCGTGGACCGCCAGTGCACCCGCCGCAGGTCGTCGCCGTGCCGGTACTCGCGCGGCGCCACGTCGTCCTCGCCCGCCGCCGCGGCCGTCCGGGCGAGGCTGTCGCCGCCCCCGGCCCAGGCGCCGCCGGGCCGCGCGTCCGGCAGCGGCACCAGCGCGGGTGTCACGGTCAGCCCGTCCGACAGGCTGAACGAGCGGACCAGCTCCACCATCCCGAACGGGTCGGCCAGCCGCACGGTCAGCGGCCCCACCCGGAACCGCCCCCGCACGTCCGACCGGATCCGGTAGCTGAGCTCCCGCGACCCCTGCGGCTCGATCCGGTCGAGCACGAACCGGGCCCGCCCGCCCAGCGTGAACGGGACCTGGTCCTCCACCATCAGCAGCCCGCTGGGCAGCCGCGACACGTTCTCCAGCCGCAGGTCGACCCGGGACTCACGGCCGACCGGGAGGCGCGCCGGGTCGAGCCGCCGCGCGCAGGCCAGCCGGTAGCGGGTGCGCGAGACCGCCAGCGTGCACAGCAGCGGCAGGACCACCACCAGCACCCCGGCCCGCAGCAGATCGCGCTCGCCGAGCACGAACGCGCACACGATCGCGGTGGTCCCCGCGGCGACGAACGACCGCCCCCTGGTGGTGAGGCCGGCCAGCGCTCTCCTCAAGGGTCACGTCCTGGGCGCGGGCACCGGCAGCCGGTTGACCAGCTCGGCCACCACGTGCTCGGGCCGCCGCCGGTCGACCTGCGCCTCCGCCGTCGGCAGCAGCCGGTGCGCCAGCACCGGCACCGCCAGCTCCTGCACGTCGTCGGGCAGCACGTAGTCGCGCTCGTCGAGCGCCGCGAACGCGCGGGCCGCCCGCACCAGGTGCAGCGTCGCCCGCGGCGAGGCGCCCAGCCGCAGGTCGGGGTGGCTGCGGGTGGCGGTGACCAGGTCGATGGCGTACTGCCGGACCGGCGCCGCCACATGCTGGCGCCGCACGACCTCGATCAGCTCCCGCACGTCGCCGGCGTGCGCCACCGGGCGCAGCCGGTCCAGCGGCGAGGACTGCCCGTGCACGTCCAGCATCTCCAGCTCGGCGGCCGGGTCGGGGTAGCCCATCGAGATGCGGGCGGTGAACCGGTCGCGCTGGGCCTCGGGCAGCGGGTAGGTGCCCTCCATCTCCACCGGGTTCTGCGTGGAGATCACCATGAACGGGCGCTCCAGCGGGTAGGTGGTGCCGTCGACGGTGACCTGCCGCTCCTCCATGCACTCCAGCAGCGCCGACTGCGTCTTGGGGGAGGCGCGGTTGATCTCGTCGCCGACCACGATGTTGGCGAAGACCGGGCCCGGCTTGAACTCGAACTCGCGCAGCTCCTGGTTGTAGGCGCTGACGCCGGTGATGTCGCTGGGCAGCAGGTCGGGGGTGAACTGGACGCGGCGCACCGAGCAGTCGATCGACCGGGCCAGCGCCTTGGCCAGCATCGTCTTGCCCACCCCGGGCACGTCCTCGATGAGCAGATGCCCCTCGGCCAGCAGGACCGTCAGCGCGAGCCGCACCGCCGAGGGCTTGCCCTCGATCACCGACTCCACCGCGTTCCGGATCTTGCCGGCGACCTGGGCGAGGCCCTCCAGCCCGGGCCCGTCGGGGCCGGAGCCGCCGCGGCCGGGGGCGGCGCCGGAGCCGCCGTGGCGGGCGCGGTCCGGGGATACGGCGGAGTCGGTCTCCATGTACGACTCACCGTGCGTGCCTACTGCCACCAGCAACCCTCCTCAGCCGAACGGCCGCTCGTTCCCGTCGCCGGCCCCGCCGCGGGCCGCCGGTGCGCCAGGGGCCTCCGGCCTCCCCGCGGGAGCGGGACCTCCTCAGCGACCCGGTACGGCATGGCCCTGCGTCCTGGTTCACGCGCCCCGGTCAATGTGCCTGTCCCTATGACAGTGCTCCCAACGATGACAGTGCTCCCCACGAGAGTGCCTGTCCCCATGACAGTACGTCGTCGGGCCGCGCTGTCGCGATGTTCATGTCGATCGTGAGCCATTGTGCTCCACCCGGATGACCATCACAGCCCCGCCGGCCGCTCCATTTCGCTCCACCCCGGCCCGCTCCCGCCCCGTGCGTTCCGCGCGACGGTACGCGGCCGGCGCCCGCCGGCCTCTGACCGTTCCTTGACAGGGCGTCGGAGGGCGGCCCGGCGGAAGGTGGTAAGGAGCGGGGCGCGCGGGGCGCCCCCCGCGCGCCCCACTCCGCACCACCCCCTCTGACCTGCAGGTTTCCGGCGCGTTACGGCGCGCGAGAGATGTTTTCGTAGTTGACGGTGGGGAAGAGTGGAGTAGAGTGGGGCGCCGTGGGGGGCGTTAGCGCTCCACACGGTGCGGGAGGTGGGGGCCGTTGTTTCTTGGCACCCATGGCCCGCGCCTCGACGACAAGGGACGACTGTTCCTGCCGGCGAAGTATCGCGAGGAGCTGTCGGGGGGATTGGTGATCACGAAGGGCCAGGAACGCTGCCTGTACGTCTTCCCCATGGCAGAGTTCCAGCGCATCACCGAGGCGCTTCGTACGGCGCCGGTCACCGAGAAGGCCGTCCGGGCCTACAGCCGGGTGTTCTTCGCCAGCGCCTCCGACGAGGTCCCCGACAAACAGGGACGCGTCACCATCCCGCCGCCGTTGCGCACATACGCGGGCCTGACCCGCGACTGCACCGTCATCGGGGCCAACACGCGCCTGGAGATCTGGGACACCGCGGCCTGGGAGGCCTACCTCGAGCAGGAGGAAGAGGCCTTCGCCGATGTCTCGGAGGAGGTGTTGCCCGGGATCCTGTGAACTTTCACTCGTCGGTCCGATGACCGGCACTGGCCCACGTTCGGCCAGGTCTCCAGCCGCTCTCCGGCCAGCTGGCGCAGCTTCCCCGGCGCCAGACGGCGACCCCCCGCGGTGACGCGGTGATCTTCCTCACGGGCAGCGGATGGGGACCTGGCCGGGCGAGGCCCGCCGGGGGGCACCTTTCGATCGGGGCTCGGCCGAGCCTTGCCGATCGCGTCCGTGCCCTGGGGGCTTCCGGCCCGACGATGCCACGCAGTCCGCGAGCGTAGTGGCAGCACAAGGGGGTGTGAGCATGGACGTGGGGGACCACGCTGCCGAGGCCGGTCACGTACCGGTCATGCTCGGTCGCGTTCTGGAACTGCTCGCGCCCGCGGTGCAGGTCACCGGCCGCGCGCCCGTCTACCTCGACGCCACCCTCGGCCTGGGCGGCCACGCCGAGGCCATGCTGGAGGCCCATCCCGGCCTGCGCCTGGTGGGCCTCGACCGCGATCCCACCGCCCTGGAGCGCTCCGCCCGCAGGCTGGCGCGCTTCGGCGACCGGGTGCGGCTCGAGCACGCCGTCTACGACGAGCTGCCCGCCGTGCTCGACCGGATCGGGCTGCCGGGCGTCGACGCGGCCCTGTTCGACCTCGGGGTCTCCTCGCCCCAGCTGGACGAGGCGGAGCGCGGCTTCGCCTATTCCTACGACGCCCCGCTGGACATGCGGATGGACCGCACCCAGAGCCTGACGGCGGCCGAGGTGGTCAACACCTACCCGCCCGCCGAGCTGGCCCGCATCCTGCGCGAGTACGGGGAGGAGCGGTTCGCCCAGCGGATCGCCGCCGCGATCGTCCGCGAGCGCGCGAAGGAGCCGCTGGAGTCGACCCGGCGGCTGGCCGACCTGGTGCGCACCTCGATCCCCGCCGCCACCCGCCGCACCGGCGGCAACCCGGCCAAGCGCACCTTCCAGGCGCTGCGCATCGAAGTGAACGGGGAACTGGACATCTGGCGGCGGGCGCTGCCCGCCGCGCTCGGCGCGCTGCCGGTCGGCGGCCGGATCGTGGTGCTGTCCTACCACTCCCTGGAAGACCGCATCACCAAGCGGGTCCTCGCCGCCGAGGCGGCCGACACCACCCCGCCGGGGCTGCCCGTCCCGCTGCCCGAGCACCGGCCGCGTTTCCGGCTGCTCACCCGCGGCGCCGAGCTGCCCTCCGGCGAGGAGACCACGACCAACCCACGGGCCGGATCGGTGCGGCTGCGCGCCGCCGAGCGGCTCCGGGAGGCGACATGACGACCACGACCAGGCGCCCGCCGGGCGCCACGCCACCGGCCCCGGGCCGGGCCCGCCGCGACCGCGGGGGCCGCACGCGCCCCGCCGAGGGGGCCGAGGGCGCGCAGCGTCCCGGTACCACGACGGCGCCCGAACCGCAGGCCCCGGGCCGTGGCAGACCCGGGGGGCGGGGGCCGAAGGCGGCCAAGGCCCCGGCGAAGGCTCCGGCGAAGGGCCCGTCCAAGAGCCCGTCCAAGGGGACGACCGAGGGCCGGTCCGGGGGGTCGGCCGACGCCGCGGTGAAGGCGGCGAGCACGGTCGCGTCCAGGACGAAGGCGCCGGCCAAGGGCGGGGCGCGGGCCGAGACCGCGGCCAGGGCCGAGCCCGAGCGGCGCGCCGCACGGCCGGCCGCGCCGCCGCGCACCCCGTTCGTGCTGCTGATCTGCGGGCTCATGGGCGGTGCCCTGGTGAGCCTGCTGCTGCTCAACACCGTGCTCGCCGAGGACGCCTTCACGCTGACCCGCCTCCAGCAGAGCAACAAGCTGCTCGGCCAGCAGCAGGAGGCGCTCCAGGAGGAGATCGCCCGCGAGGGGTCGCCGGAGCGCCTCGCGCAGAAGGCCGAGGCGCTGGGCATGCAGCGGCCGACGCGGCTGGCGTTCATCGACGGCGACACCGGGCAGCCGATCGGCGGCACGGTGCGTCCGGTGCCGCACGCCTCCGCGGCGGTCGCGGGCGCGGCCGGGGTCGTCGGGATCCCGGGCGCCCTGGTGCCCGGCGACGGCCTGCCCGCGATGAGCACCGAGCCCGTCCGCCCGCACGGCACCGCCGGCGCGAACGGCGGCGCGAACGGCGGCGCGAACGGCGGCACGAACGGCGGCGCGGGCGCGCCGCGGACGACGACGGGCACGGCGCCCGGCGCTACGGCGGGCGAGCGCGCCGGCACGGGAACGGGGGCCGGTACGCCGTGATCGGCGGCCGGACCGGGACGGAGCGGGGGACAGGGTGACGGCGGGGCCGGGACGCGGGGCGGGACAGCCGCCCGGCCGTGGGCGCGGCGCCAAGGGACGGCCGTCCCGGGGCCAGGGGGGCGACGACGACTCCGGCGACGGCAGGAGCGGCCCGGGCGCGGCGCGCGCGTCCGGGCGCAGGACGGGCGATCCGCCGCGGTCGCCGAGCGGCTCCGGCCCCCGGAGGCCGGCCCGCAAGGGTGCTGCCGCGTCCGGGGGCGGGAAGGCCGCGGGGGACAAGAAGAGCGCCCAGGCCAGGCGGCGTTCCGACGAGAAGGCGCCCGTCCGCGGCTCGGGCGGGAAGGGCGCGGGCGCGAAGAGCGCCGCGGGCAAGACTCCCGCGAGCAAGACGACCGCGAGCAAGACCCCGGCGGGCAAGACCCCGGCGGGCAAGACTCCCGCGGGCAAGACCTCCGCGAGCAAGACCTCCAAGACTTCGGCGGGCAGAACGGGCAGAGGCGCCACCGGCGCGGCCAAGGCCCCGGGCGGGCCGAAGCCGGGCCGGGCCGACCGCCCGCCCGGCCGCGCGGCGCTCGCCGACCCGGGGCCGCCCGCCCCGCGCCGCACCCGCGCGGACGGCCCGAAGCGCCCGAAACGGCCC
>NZ_JBHSON010000055.1:0-73752 GCF_042656285.1 Actinomadura rugatobispora
GCAACCAGTCGTCGATCCTCACATACAGTGCGGTGGCGAGGGTGTTCAGGTCTGGGGTCACAACCGACCATGGACACCCTCGCCCCATTTCCGCAGGCGATCCCTTGGAATCAACCGTCTAGTGCGATGACCATGGACGTTCGCCGGGTCTGGTGACACGCCGGTCGACGTCCACGGTCTTGTCGTTGTTGGGCCTCACCCTCGATGCGATGTGGTCGTTGTCGAGGGTGAGGGGCGCAGGCTGTAGCAGATCGTGCGGCGGGGGAAGCACGAGTCGATCCGGGTGCGCCGGGCCATGATCGTCATGGCGTCGGCGATCACCCGCCTGGTGGCCGCGCATGAGGACACGGTGCCGACCGCACCGTGGAGATCGGGCGGGAGCGGCTGCGGCAGATCCTGCACGCTCATGGCATCACCTTCCAGCGCACCCGCACCTGGAAGGCCTCCACCGACCCCGATTTCGACGCCAAGCTCGACCGGATCGAGCACGTGACCAGCCGGTTCCCGGACCGGTGTTTCGCGTTCGACCAGTTCGGGCCGTTGTCGATCCGGCCCTGCCACGGCACCGGCTGGGCCGACGAGGGGCGGCCGGACCGGCTGCCGACCACCTACACCCGCGCCCACGGCGTCCGGTACTTCCACGGCTGCCATTCCCTGAGCGACGACACCCTGTGGGGCGTCACCCGCCGCGGCAAAAGCGGCGCCAACACCTTGGCCGCACTCAAGAGCATCCGGGCCTGGGCGGCCCGCAACAACGTCGAACTCTGTCTCACCCCGACGTATGCGTCGTGGACCAACCCGATCGAGGCGCACTTCGGCCCGCTGCGCATCTTCGTGCCGGGTAACTCCAACCATCCCAACCACCCCGTCCTAGCCCGCGAGTTGCGGGCCTACCTGCGGTGGCGCAACACCAACGCCCGTCATCCCGATGTGCTGGCCGCCCAACGCCGCGAACGCGCCCGCGTCCGCAGCGAACGCCAGCACCGCTGGGGCCGGCCACACCCCAAGGCCGCGTGATCGCACCTGGCGAACCTTCATGGTCATCGCACTTGTAGGGGCGATCTTCATGATCGACAGCCCCGGCCCGCGCCGGAGGTTGACGGATTGGCTACCGTGTCGCCCATGCCTGACACCTGGCTGTCCGATACCCGCTCCTCGTACGACACCGACGCCTCCGGATACGCCGAGAAGGTGCGTGGACTGCTCGGTGAGAGGCCTTAC
Organism: Actinomadura rugatobispora; assembly: GCF_042656285.1. Classification (GTDB taxonomy): domain Bacteria; phylum Actinomycetota; class Actinomycetes; order Streptosporangiales; family Streptosporangiaceae; genus Spirillospora; species Spirillospora rugatobispora. Next base: position 1,222 of record NZ_JBHSON010000055.1, read on the forward strand.
CTACGCACGAGCCTGGCGTTGTTCGCCGAGTTGGTGCACGGTGCCGGAGGCGGGCCGGTCGCCGATGTCGGCTGCGGGCCGGGCTATGTCACCGGCTACCTCCACGACCTCGAAGTGGACGCGTTCGGCATCGACATCTCGCCGGAAATGATCGCCATCGCGCGGCGCGACTACCCCGGCCTACGCTTCGAGGTCGGGACGATGACCGACCTCGACCTGGCGGACGATTCAGTCGCCGGCGTACTCGCGTTCTGGTCCGTGATCCACGTGCCCGACCACGCCATGCCCGGCGTGTTCGAGCAGTTCCGCCGAGTGTTGCGCCCAGGGGGTCCGCTACTGGTCGGCTTTCACGTCGGTGACGAGACACGACATACGTCCGAGGGCTACACGGGTCGCCCGATCAACGTTGACAGTCACCACCGCCGGCCGAGCAAGATCGCGGGCTGGCTTCGTGACGCGGGGTTCACGATCGAGGCCGAACTGGTCATCGGGCCGGACGAGGACGGCCCGGGAGCCGTCATCTTCGCGCGCAGCCAAGCCTGACCGCACCCACAGGACGGCACCTGTGAAACCCAGGTGCCCCGCCGCGCGATCTGCCGCAGCCTGCGGCCTTCATCCTCGGTCAGCCGACGTGCCCGCACCGGCTCAGCCACCCCCACCACCTCACCCTCAACAGCGATCTCGTCGCCATCGGGGGTGAGGCCCAGCAACGACCCGACCGTGGACCTCGACCGGCGTGTCCCGACCCGGTGAACGTTCATGGTCACCGCACTAGGGCTTACCCGGACCCGTCCTGCGATCGTGGGACGGGTCCAGGCCAGCTCAGTGAAGCTGGTGCCAGTGCCACGGTGGCGACGGCGCGCCGGTCGCATCGCGGCCATAGCGCCATTGCCCGGCGTCCACGCGCAGGGGCGAGTAGTGGTCCCGCAACGGCGTCCGCACGCTGAACCTTCCGGTGTTCCAATACCGCTGGAGCAGCACATCCGCTGCTTGGTCGGCGCCGACCTCCCGAAGCGTCTCCACGCAACGGTTGCTGAGCAGTGTGAGGTCTGCTCTGTGGGCGTAGCCGTCGGCCAGGAGACTCACCGCTCGGTGCCGTCCCTCCTGATGCCGGTTCAGCAGGTCGTCGTGGTCAAGCACGAGGATCTGGTCAACGATGCGATCGGCCAGCGTCCTCGCCTCGTCCTCCGCGCCCGCGTCCAGGAGAGCGACGAGCAGCCGGACGGCCTCGGACCAGATGCCCCTTTCCCCCCAGGGCCGGAGAGCACCACGCGGCGGCCGGGCTCCCGGGTCAGCAGCACTCCGATCGCCCGTTCGCACCCCTGCCTCCTGGAGGGCGCCCAGCAGCGCGACCGCGGGCCTCGCCGCCCACCGCGCCGACGGCGCGCCGGGAGCCGTCCTCGTCGGGGCGAGCGCCGCCAGCACCACGTTGAGCCTCTACCTCGCCGCCGTCGACGCCTACCGCTAACGCCCTATCCTCGTGTGCCATGCCCAGTGCCAGGTTCTTCTTCGATGCGGGATCGGGCGGGGTCTTGTGGGCCATCACGCCGGAAGACCGCGACGTGTGGGGATATCCGGTCGACCTGGACCGGCTGCCGATCAGCCGACCCCTCCGCGAGGAGCTGGAGAGCTTGGTAGCGCGGTACGACACGTCATTCAACTGGGACTACCCACCGGATCCGGGGCCGTGGCGGGAAGGGGAGTGGCGCCAGTTCAACGAGGCGGTGCGTCAGGCCCTTGGCCGTCTACGCACGGAACTCGGACCGGCATGGCAGATCGATGACGAGTTCTCCACGCGAACCGATGACTCGGGACGCTAGGGGGCGTCGGGCAGGTCGAGGAGTTCGGCGAGCGATCTCGCCAGGCCGGCGGTTGCGGGGTCGGTCGCCTTCAGTCCGATGGCGATCGCCTGGTGGGCGAACGGCGAGGAGAGCACGCTCTGGTAGAGACCGCGGATGACGGGCAGGCGGTGGCTCCATTGGGCACGTTCGGCTTGGTCGCTGCGCAGGAAATCGTCCACGAACATCAGGGTCTGCAGCCGCCTGAGCGTGGGCGGCCGCGCGAGGACGCGCTGGGCGTACGCGGTCAGGATCGTCTCGGCAGCGGAGAAGGTGAGGATGGAGGTTGTAGGGAACTCGCGGTCGCACATGGCGATCAGAATCCAGCCGGCACCGTTCAGCACATCGTCGTCGGCGGGGGCGGTGGTGAGCGCGGCGGCCAGGTCTCCGGTCTCTGCGACGATGTCGGCGATGTAGACGTCGAGGAAGGACCCCTCGCAGGCCTCGCGGACGAGCCAGTCCTTGATGTGCCGGTCCACCGTGGCGCCGCGCATGTGCGTGATCGCGTCGATCCGAGCCCATCCCGTGCGCTTACGGGCCATCTCGAACAGCGCCTCGTAGGGACGGGACTGCGAGCCGGCGAGAGCGTCCGCGGCGCAGCAGCAAGGACCCTCCAGGAGGCTCAAGGTGAGGATGGTGTCCCGGTCGTCGTCGTTCCCGGCGATCCCCAGGAGCAGTAGCCCCAGCTCGACCGCGCCGATGTGGGCCCCGGTCCTGGCGAGCCATCGTCCCAGCGTTCGGAGGCGATCCTCGGAGAAGTCGTCGCGCGCCAGGATCCGCGCCCGCAGCTCGCCACGCTCATGCATCAGATGCAGCTGCCGCAGCAGTTCGTCCAGCCGCAGGAGCATCTCGCGGCTGGGAGGCCAGTCGGTGAGCACACCGCTGAGGGCGCCGAGCAGTGCGTCGAGATCGGATCCGGTCGGTGAGCGCGGACGATCCGCCGTGTGCGAGTCGGGCCCGGGGAAGCCGTCCCCCGGCGGCGGCCCGGAGTCGGACGACCGCAGCAGGTGCCTGACGTGTTCGTAGTAGGAAGGCCCGTCCCCGATGGGGTCGCCGAGCGTTCGCCATTCCGGGGCGTTCACCGGAGCGCGGCCTGAGTGCCCTTTCGCCTGAGCATGATTCCGATCATGCCACACGGTCCCGCACGCGTTACGCATGATCTTGTCGGGCGTTGGGGCTACGTTGCCCCGCATGACCCAGAACGAGGACCTTCTCACTCTTCCTGATGATTGGCGCGTCACCCTCCATCCGCGTCGTGGCGGGACTCCCGGCCCCCCGCTCGAACTCGCCCCGGACGCCGCCTCCACCGTTCAGCAGTGGGTGAAGGAGTCGCGCGACGAGATCGACCATCTGCTCGGCGCCCGGCCGAGTCGGGGGGACCTGGTCGGATCCGCCCGCGCGCACCTGCGGGGCGAGGCGAACCCGCAGGGTGCCGCCGTACTCGCGGCCGTCCTGGCCGCGGAGTGGCCCCTGCAGGACGACTACGAGTACGACGAGGAACCCTTCGCCACCTTCGCGGACGCGTGGATCGCCGAGTACGGCCTGGTGTTCGCCGCCGAGGCCGCGGTCGAACTCAGCGGCGTCTTCGTCGACGGTTACGAATGGCGGGAGCGGAAGCACTGGCGCCATCTCAAGAACCGCCGCCTGGACAAGCAGGACTCCGGTTACAACCGCGGTCTGGACTGCCTCGAAGAGGTCGCGGGCCGCGTTCGCGCCTTCCTCGCGGCCGCCGACGAGCCGGAGTACGAGCGCGTCGTCAAGGCACTGGGCGAGCGCCGCCATGACGGCATGCGACGCCTGACCGCCGCGTACCTGGTGCCGACGCAGACCGCGTGGGTCGACGAACTCTGCGCGACCCTGCCCCAGTTGCAGCCGCACACATGGATGATGGTGCTGCGCACGATGGGGTCGGCCGACCATCTCGCCACGCTGCTCGCCCGTGAGCGCGGGTGGTACTGGCTCGACGGCAGGCCGGGCGTGCTCTCCACGGCCGTCGACGGCGTCGGCCCGGCGCTGGCCTCGACGCTGGCCACCGTCGCCGACGAAGAGACCGAGACCGGACGCGACCCGTACGAGTTGTTGCGGGCGCTCGGTGTGCTGGCGACGGACGAGGCGTTCCGGCTTCTGGTGGACCGCCTCGACCGGCCGCGCGTGCACAAGGCCATGATCGAGACGGCTCGCCGCTTTCCCGAGCGGGCGGTGCGGCTGCTCGGCGAGGCGGCCGCGTCGGGTCCCGCGTCGATCTCCGCCTACGCCGTCCGGCTGCTGCGCGACCATGTGGCGGCCCATCCCGACGTCACCGCCGCCGTTCTGCCGCGGCTGCCCGCCGCGGTCCGCGACGCCGTCGAGTCGATCGACGAGCTGGCGGCCGGGTGGGCGCCGGTGACCGGCGCGGAGCCCCTGCCACGGCTGCTCATCGAGCCGCCGTGGACGCGCGAGCGTCCCAGGTTCAAGCGGGTGACCGTCAAGGGACTCCAACCTCTGACCACCAAAGTGCCAGGGGAGCCGGAGGAACGAGCGGCGGCCCGCGCCCTCATTCCCATCGCGCTGGGCAAGACCGGCCCGCAGCGTTTCAAGGCGGAGGCCGCCCTTCGGCGCATCGCCGAGGAAGTGGTCCTTGAGGTGGCCGGTGAATACGGCGCCAAGGCCGCGAAGGCGGTCAGGACGCTGCTCGCAGCCGACCCCCTGGACGACCTTCCGGCCGCGATGCCCCGGCGGGAGGTCTGGCAGGATCCGCACCTTTTCCCCCAGGTGCTCCTCCGGGAGAACGGCCTGGCGCTTCCCGCCGACGCGCTCGACCACATCGTCGCCATGCTCTCCATCTCCGAGCCCGACAAGCCGTACGCGGGCCTCGAGGTCGTCAAGGAGATCTGCGACCCCGCCTCCCTCGCCGAACTCGCCTGGCGGCTGTTCGAGCTGTCGGGCCTGCGCGGGCAGACCTACAGCTCGCAAGACCGCAACTGGGTGCTGACGGCCCTCGGGTCGTTCGGCGACGACGAGACGGTGCGCCGACTCACGCCGGTGATCCGCGCCTGGCCGGGCGACGGCGGCCACCACAAGGCGGTCAGGGGCTTGGACGCCCTGCTCGCGATCGGCAGCGAGGTGGCGCTGATGCACCTCCACGGCATCGCCACCAAGGTCAAGTACAAGGGCATCAGGACGAAGGCGCAGGAGCGGATCAACGCCCTGGCCGAAGAACTCGGGTTGAGCGCCGAACAGCTCGGCGACCGGCTGGTCCCCGACTTCGCGCTGGACGAGACGGGCGGGATCTTCCTCGACTACGGGCCGCGCGGCTTCACCGTGGGCTTCGACGAGCAGCTCCGGCCGTACGTCGTCGACGACACCGGGCGGCGGCGCGCGAGCCTCCCCAAGCCGGGCGTCCGCGACGACCAGGAGCTGGCCCCGGCCGCCCACAAGCGGTTCGCCGCGCTGAAGAAGGACGTCCGGACCGTGGCCGGCGAGCAGCTCCGGCGCTTCGAACGGGCCATGGTCACCCAGCGCCGGTGGACCGCCGAGGAGTTCCGGACTCTGATCGTCGAACACCCGCTGGTGTGGCACGTCGCCCGGCGGCTGGTGTGGATCACCGAGGACGGCCGCGCGCTGCGCGTCGCCGAGGACAGGTCGCTCGCCGACCTCCAGGACGACGAGCTGACCCTGACCGAGGCGACCCGGGTGCGGGTGGCCCACCCGCTCCACCTGTCCGGCAGGCTGGAGGACTGGGCCAAGGTGTTCGACGACTACGAGATCACCCAGCCCTTCCCGCAGCTGAGCCGCCCCACGTACGCGCTGACCGAGGAGGAGCGCGCGGGTACCGAGCTGGAACGCTTCCACGGCATCACCGTGCCGGTCGGCACGCTGGTCGGCATGGAACGGCGCGGCTGGCAGCGAGGCAGCGCCGAGGACAACGGCATCCAGGTCAGCGTCCTCCGGGAACTGCCCGGCGGACGAGCCCTCGTCATCAGCGTCGACCCGGGCATCGCCGTCGGTGACATCGGTTACTGGCCCGAGCAGCGCATCGACCGCGTCTGGCTCAACCAGGGCGCCCACCTCAGCTGGCGGACCGAGTCCCGCCCCCTGCCGTTCTCCGAACTGGACGCGCTCACCGCTTCCGAAGTCCTCGCCGATCTCGTCGAGCTGACCACCCCCTGACCCCGCCCCGCGCCTGCCACGGACGCCGCCGCCGCGTCCCTACCTGGTCAGTGGTCACAGGCGAAGACGACGGCCTGGATGCGGTCGCGCAGGTCCAGCTTGAGTTTTGGTGGTGGCCTCGCCGTTGGACAGGCCGCGCGAGTAGGAGGAGTACTTCGCGTTCGCGGTCGGTGAGCCGGTCCAGGCGGCGGCGGGCGACGGACGGGCCGAGCAGTCCCTCGCCCGCGGCGACCGTCCGCCCCCGGCTCGGCGACCGCAGCCGCCGCCTGGACCAGACCACCCAGCCCCGCACCGCCGCCGGCGGCACCTGGAACCGTTACCCCCACCCGCAAAGGAACAGCTCGATGAGCTTGATCGCCCAGCACGGTCCCGCGTGGACCCGTATCGACTACCACCAGTTCTTCCTCATGGAACCGGAGCATCAGGATTTCGTGCCCGAGGAGGCCGGACGGCTCATCTCCCCCACAGGCGAGGCGGTCATCGTGCACACCGGAATCGCTGGCGGCAACGTCGCGGTGCACATCGAGATCCACGACCACGAGCCGCCCTTGGACGATGCGGACTGGGAAGAGGTCGCCGAGGCCAGCATGCAGGTGGAAGAAGGCTCACTCATGGTGCGCTGTCTGATGGAAGATCCGCCGGACCTGCCGGTGCTCACTCCGGCCGGGCCAGGCCCCTACCGGGTCCGCGCACACGCTCGCGGCCGCGACATCGCCTACGACGGATGCGAGTCGCGATCACAAGAGGTCTATCTCTTCCAGATCTGGTCGGCTCCCTACCTGCCGCTGCACGTGCTCAAACAGACCGACCTGTGCGGCAAAGGCCTGCGCCGCCCCGCACACCCCGCCGAGGAGTAGCTACCCCGGCAACGCTCGTTCCGGCTTGAACCGACGCGCAGTCCGCCGGGCCCCCGGCTCAGCGCAACGGTGTTGCGGAATCCGACTCGCGCCAGGTCATAGCAGCTGGTGGCGCACAGGACGTCCAGCGCGCCATCTGGGCGGATCACCGTCAGGAGGTGGTTGGCCGTGCGCCAGTCTCCCAGGTCGGGCTCGTCGACATTCAGGTGCGCCACCGCGAACCCGACCGACGAGCCGGCCCTGTTGTGACGGCTCGGCTCCAGCGTCATCCGTTCGACGCGGCCACCATGGCCTCGTCTCTCGAAGCAGCGCCGGGACTTGATCCATCGAAACCCGTCAGGCCGGAACTCCTCGGCCATGCACAACGCCGCCGCGTGAAGAACATCGGCTGGTCGATGGGCGCCTGCCAGCGGGCCTGCCACGTCGTCGCCCCACGTGATCATGTCCAGATCACGCCGTCGCCGGGCGGGGCCCCTGGTCGCTCACGCCGTCTGCAGCCTCCTTCGCATCGCTACGGCCAAGGGGGCGGTCGACAGGATGATGACCGTGCTCAGCACCAGGGCCCACCTCCAGCCGTCGACCATCGCTCCCGGGGTGTCGGGACCCCCTTGGGCGGCGGTGACAGCGACGGCCAGGGAGGTCAGCATCGCCACCCCCAGGGCGATGCCCAGTTGCTGCGCGGTGTTCAGCACGGCCCCCGCGACGGCCTTGTGATCGGCGGGCACGCCGTTGTTGGCGGCGATGCTGGCGACCACCACCACGATGATGTGCCCGAACGAGTTGAGCGAGGTGGCCCCGAGCACGAGCCACAGCCCTCCGCGCTCGGGCAGGACGGCCAGGGCCAGCATGCCGAGCGCCGTGGCGGCGATGCCGAACAGCAGCACGCGGTCCGGGGACCAGCGCTTCAGGAACCTGTCGGTGAGCGTGCCGGTCAGGACGGCGACGGCGCCCGAGAGGGAGAACGCCAGGCCGGTGGCCAGCGCCCCGAGGCCCAGGACCTCCTGCAGGTACAGCGTCAGGACGATGAGCATGCCGCCGTGGGCGGCGCCCATCGCCATGGCGGTGAGGTTCGCCCCGCCCACGGCTCCGGTCCGGAACAGCGACAGCGGCAGCAGAGGTGAGGAGCTGCGGCGTTCACGCAGTACGAACAGCAGCGCGAGGCCGGCGCCGACCACCAGCAGCGACGCCGTGTACCCCCAGGACCTCTCGGGCCCGGCCTCCTCGAGGGTGTAGACGATGCACGCCATCGCCCCGGCTGACAGCAGGCCGCCGGGGATGTCCAGCTTCCTGCTGCCGTCGTGGACCCGGCTCTCGGGGAGGCGGCGCACGGCCAGCGCCGCCGCGCCGATCACGATGGGCACGTTGATGAAGATCGTCCAGCGCCAGCCCAGGAACTCGGTGAGCAGGCCCCCGCCGATCATGCCGCTGACGAACCCGGTGGACAGGATCGCGCCGTAGATCCCCAGGGCCCGCTCGCGTTGCGGCCCCTCGGGAATGGTGGCGGTCAGCAGGCCGAGGGCCGACGGCGCGATGAATCCGGCGGCCAGTCCCTGCAGGACACGGCCGGCGACCAGGACGGCCGGGTTCCACGCGGCGCCGGCCAGCATCGACGCCGCGCCCAGCACCAGCAGGCTGACGACGAACACCCGCCTGCGCCCGTAGAGGTCCGCGATGCGCCCGGCCAGCAGGAGCATCGCGGCGAAGGCCAGCGCGTACGCCGACAACACCCAGCCCACCGAGCCGGGGTCGAAGCCCAGTTCCCCGGTCATGGCCGGCACGGCGACGTTGACGATGGACAGGTCCAGTGCCACCAGGAACTGCGCGGCACAGATCACCAGCAGGCCCAGCATGGGCAACGCGGCCGGGCCGGCCTCCGTGCCGTCGACGGTGTCGCTTGCCTGGGTCATCGAGAAGCTTCCTCTCTCGTGCCATCGAAAGCGTGACGATCGGTGTGCGCCCTAGGCCGTCACCATCAAGACTAAGACGATAGTGACGCTGGGCGCGAGGAGGACGTTGGACGACGCCCGCGCCCGACACGCTGGAGCCGGTCCGCGGACTGTCGACACCCGAGTACATCTACCGCCGTGACGAGCCGGAAAACGAAGGACGCGCCGGCCGCTTCCGCGCGGGGCCTTGTCGGGTTCGTCCGAGCCGGAGGCGCTGTCCGGGTCACGGTTGCGGGGACGGATCCCGGATCCGGTTGCGCAGCGGTTAACCATTTGGGACAGCACCAAACCCCGCCAGATCTGACAATTCTCTCACATCGGGTTAGTTGCCCATTTGTCGGTTATGTGTCCCCGTCAACGAGTGACGCGAAGAATGGAGGACTCGTGACAGGGACGCAGTACGACAAGACCGCCGGTGTCTACGAGGACAGCCTCAACGTCCTCACCTACCCCGCCTATGTCGAGGAGCCGACGTACACGGCGGTCATCGGGGACGTGCGAGGACGCGACGTCCTGGATCTCGGGTCGGGTACCGGCATCTGGACCCGCCGGATCAAGCAGGCCGGAGCCGGCCGTGTCGAGGGCGTGGAGGTCTCCGCTCCCATGGTCGACACCGCCCGGGACAAGGAGCGCGAGGAACCGCTCGGCATCACCTACCACGTGGCCGATGTCTCGCAGGGCTTGGCGGGCGGCCTGGCGGGCGGCTTCGACCTGGTCACCGCCATCAACGTCCTTCACTACAGCTCCAGCCGGGACGAGGTCGCCGGCATGTGCGGCACGGCCCGGAGCGCGCTGCGGCCCGGCGGCCGTTTCGTAGCGACCTGCGCGAACTGGGACATGCCCGACGACACCGAGTACTACCGGCCCTATGGGCTCACCTGCACCGTGCCGGCCGACCGCGAGGAGGGGACCAAGGCGCTGGTCGAGACGACGATGGGCGGCGAGCACATCGCGCTCAACTTCTATCTGTGGCGGCCCGAGACCTATGCGGCCGCTCTGCATGCGGCCGGGTTCACCACGCTCCGCTGGCATGACTGGCAGGTGTCCCCGGAAGGCATCGAGAAGCACGGCGCCGCGCACTGGGAACGCTTCCTCGCCATTCCCTCCATTCACCTGGTGGAGGCCTATGCGTGACGAAGTAACCCCTGTTCTTCGAGAGAGATGGAGGAGGCGTGAGGATGTCTGAGATCGTTCGGCTGGACGACGCAGGCACGGATATCGACGGGGAGGGGGCGGAACTGCGGCGGCGCGGGCCGGCCGTGCTGGTGGAGTTGCCAGGCGGGGTGCGCGCGTGGGCGGTCAGCCGTTACGAAACCCTCCGGCGGGTGCTGGCGGATCCGCACGTGTCGAAGGACGCGTACAAGCACTGGGGTGCCTGGATCTCGGGGGAGGTGACGCACGACTGGCCGTTGAGCAACTGGGTGTCGGAACGGAACATGTCCACGGCCCACGGGGACGACCACAAACGGCTGAGGTCGCTGCTGTCGTCGGCGTTCACGGCGCGGCGGACGGCCGAGCTGAGGCCGGTGGTGGAGGCGATCACGGGACGGCTGCTGGACGACATCGCGCGGACACCGGCCGGGGAGTCGGTGGACCTGCGGGACAGGTACGCGTTCCCGGTGCCGATCCAGGTGATCTGTCACCTGTTCGGGGTGCCCGAGGAGCAGCGCGGGGAGCTGCGCTCGAAGGTGGACGCGCTGTTCGACAGCGCCATCACCGCCGAGGAGAGGGAGGCGAACACCGTCGCGAGTCACGAGTGGTTCGCGAACCTGGTGGAGCTGAAGCGAGCGGCACCGGCGGACGACCTGACCAGCGCGTTGATCGCGGCGATGGAGGATCAGCCGGGAGCGATGAGCGAGACCGAACTGATCGACACGCTGATCGGGATGCTGTCGGCGGGGCAGGAGACGACGGTCAATCTCATCGATCACGCGATCGCGGCGCTGCTCACCCATCCGGACCAGCTCGAGCAGGTGCGGTCGGGAGAGCTGTCGTGGAGTGATGTCACCGAGGAGACGTTGCGGTGGCAGGCACCGGTGCCCTACCTGCCGTTGCGGTACGCGGTCGAGGACATCGACGTGGACGGGGTGACGATCCGGAAGGGCGAGCCGATCCTGGCGGCGTACAGCGCCGCCGGCCGCGATGCGGAGAAGTACGGCGACCGGGCGGACGAGTTCGACAGCGGCCGGGAGACGAAGCAGCACCTGACGTTCGGGAACGGCGCCCATTACTGCATCGGGGCGCCGCTGGCGCGGTTGGAGGCGCAGATCGCGCTGCCGGCGCTGTTCGAGCGGTTCCCGGACCTGCGGCTGGCGATCCCGGCGTCCGAGCTCAGGACGACGCCCACGTTCCTGTCCAACGGGCACACGGAGCTGCCGGTCCTGCTCAGCTGAGAAGCTGCGCTTCCTTCACGCGCCCTCGCCGGACGCCGCCGCGGCGCTACCGGGTCACGGGTTCGGGCGGACGAGGCCGTGGTCGTAGGCGAAGACGACGGCCTGGATGCGGTCGCGCAGGTCCAGCTTGGCGAGGATGCGCTTCACGTGCGTTTTGGTGGTGGCCTCGCCGACGTGCAGGGCGCGGGAGATCTCGCCGTTGGACAGGCCGCGCGCGAGTAGCAGGAGTACTTCGCGTTCGCGGTCGGTGAGGCGGTCCAGGCGGCGGCGGGTCGGTTCGTCCGGCGGGGCGGGCGAGGTGCGGGCGAACTCGTCCAGCAGGCGGCGGGTGACCGACGGGCCGAGCAGTCCCTCGCCCGCGGCGACCGTCCGCACGCCTTCGATCAGCGTCTCCGGCGGGGACCGTTTGAGGAGGAAGCCGCTGGCCCCGGCGCGGACGGCGGCGAAGACGTACTCGTCGAGCTCGAAGGTGGTGAGCACCAGGACGCGGGGTTCCGGGCCGCGCGCGGTGATCTCGCGGGTGGCGGTCACGCCGTCCATGACGGGCATGCGCACGTCCATGAGGACGACGTCGGGGGCCAGGTCGCGCGCCAGCCGCACGGCCAGGGCGCCGTCGGACGCCTCGCCCGTGACGGTGATGTCGGGCTGGGTCTGGAGCATCATGCGCAGCCCGCCGCGCATCAGCTCCTCGTCGTCGGCGAGCAGCACCTTGATCACGTGGACCGTCCCGGGACTCGGACTTCCACGCGCCAGCCGCCGGCGGGCGCCGGGCCCGCGTCGCAGGTCCCGCCGAGCCGTTCGACGCGCTCGCGCATGCCGGTCAGGCCGCGTCCGGGGACGTGCGGCGCGGGGGTTCCGTTGTCGGTGACGCGCAGGGTGATCTCCTCCTGGTGGTACGACAGGGTGATCCGGACTTTCGTGGCGGACGCGTGCCGGACGACGTTGGTCAGCGCCTCCTGCGCGGCGCGGTACAGGGCGCGGCGGACGGGTTCGTCAAGGGGTGTGCCGTCGACGGACAGTTCGGCCGTGAGGCCGGTGGGCAGGCCGTCCACGAGGGTTCGCAGCGCGTCCGCCAGGTCGGGGGGCGGGCCGTCGGCGGCGAGCAGGCCCAAGACCTGGTCGAGGTCGGCCATGGCGGCGCGCCCGGTGTCCTCGATGCGGCGCAGCGACGACCGGACGTCGGGGTGCTCGCCGCCCAGCGCGAGACGGGCGGCGCCCGCGTGCGTCACCATGACGGTGACGGCGTGGCCGACCGCGTCGTGGAGTTCGCGTGCCAGGCGTGCACGCTCGTCGGCGAGCGCGCGCTCGCGCGAGGCCGCCGCCCGTTCCTCCTCGTGTGCGCGCAGCACGCGTGCCGTCTCCCAGCGGGAACGGTTGGAGGCCCCCACCGTCCACGCGACGCCGTGCAGCACCGCGCCCAGGACGAGCGCCTCCATGTTCTGGAAAGCGAGTGCGGCGAGGGCGACCAGGACGGGCGGCACCGACAGCGCGACCGCATGGGGGCGGGTCTGCGCGACCATCGTCAGGGCCAGCGCGGACGCCGCCGACAGGTTGGTCAGCGGGAGGTCCGCCAGCGCCACGGCGGCGGTCGCACCGGCGGCGCCCCACAGGGCGGCGGCCGGGGCGAACCGGCGGCCCGCGATCGCCGCGAACCAGACGACCGCGGCGGCCCGCGCCACGGGCGGCCCGTGCAGCACCGACGCGGTGGCGTCGGACTCGCCGATCGGGATGGTCGCCGACGTGTAGGCCACCAGGACGTCGATCGCCACCCAGCGCCACCGGCGATCGGCCCGACGGTCCGGCCGCCACCGGGTGAGGTCCATGACGGTCAGCGTACGGAAGGTCGGTGATCTGCGGAATCACACCGGAGGCGGGCGCTTCGTCCCCCTGCGGGGGGACGGATCCGATCCCGGCCGGGGGACGATCCGCGAGCCGTCCCGTTCCTAGCGTCGCGGCATGACGAACTCCCCTTCCACGGGCCGCCGCGTCGCCGGCTGGTCGCTTCTCCTCCTGACCGTCGTGCTCGGCCTGCCGCTGGCGGCCGCCGCGTTCCTGCTGGCCGCGGCGGTCCGGGCCGGGCTGGTGCCGAGCGCCGTGCTCGCGCTGGCCGCCACCGTCCTGGTGTGCGGGCCGGCCGCCCGCCTCGGCGCCCGGCTGGCGCTGCGGCGGCGACGGCGGCTCGCTGCCGCGCTCGTGACCGGCGGCATCGTGGCCGTCGTGGTCCTCGGCTCCGCGCTGACCGTCTTCCGGCCGCTCGGCGTCGCGGCCGGTCCACTTCCCTCCCAGGACACCCGGTATTGGGGGCTGTCCACGGGTTCGCGGATCGCCTACACGCTGACGCTCGGCACCGGGACGCGGCGGCCGGAACCGGTCGTCCGGCTGCACGGCGGCCCCGGAACGCCGGGCACCGGTCCGGACGACCTCGACCGGCACCTGGCCGCCGAAGGCTTCGACGTCTACACCTACGACCAGCTGGGCTCCGGACGGTCCCAGCGGCTGGACGACCCGACCGGCTACACCGTGGCCCGGCAGGTCGCAGACCTGGAGGCGATCCGGCAGCGGATCGGCGTGCCGCGGCTGATCCTGGTGGGCGGCTCGTGGGGCGCCACGCTCGCCGCCCGCTACATGGCCGCGCACCCCGGCCGCACCGCCCGTGCCGTGTTCGTCTCCCCCGGCGCGCTGTGGGCGCCGGAATGGGAGAGGTCCGGCGAGGGCGAGATCTGGGACCGGCTCACCCCCGCCCAGCGCGCGGCCATGGACGCGCTGGAGGCCCGCCCCAAGCTGATCGCCTGGTCGCTGCTCACGGAGGCCAACCCGCGGGCGGCGCACGACCTGATGCCGGACGAGGAGATCGACCCGCTGTTCGACCGGCTGCTGGCCACGGTCGGATCGGCCGCGACCTGCCGTCCCGGACGGCCCTTCGCCGAGCCGTCGTCCCGGTCGGGCTTCTACGCCAACCAGATGACCTCGGCCGACGCGCTCACCGTGCCGGATCCGCGGCCCGTCCTGAGGCGCGACCGGACGCCCGCGCTCGTCCTGCGCGGCCAGTGCGACTACAAGCGGTGGGAGATCGCCCGCGAGTACCGGGACACCCTGCCGGGCGCGAAGCTCCTGTACGTGCGGGGTGCGGGCCATGTGATCGAGGCCGAGCAGCCTGCGCTCCACCGCGACGCGATCACCGCGTTCCTCACCGGCGGGCCGCTGCCGCTGGCCCCGCACACCGGATACGGCCTCCCATGACCGACGAGTCAGGGCACCGCGGCGAGAGCCTTGCCCAACACCGTCACCTGGGTGTCCGACATCTGCGACACCGGCCCGCCCCCGGCCGCGGCCTGGAGCGTGCCCGTGACGGTCCGGTTGCGGTCCCGGACGCTGACGGTGACCCAGTTGGGAGCCGAATTGATCGAGTAGAGGCAGTCCGCGGGGACGTTCGGGCATGTCCGCAGGCCGCTGGTGCCGTCCTTTGAAGGCCGTCCCCCTGCCTGCAGTTCACCTGCCGGGGTGAATGCCCTGGATATGTCCTCGCCCGGGTGTGCTGTTATGTTGGCGTCGCGATCGGGGGATCGGGTGGAGCGCCCTCGTGCCTCCCTGCTCCAAGACGGAGGCTCGCAGCGTGCGCCGGTTCCTTGTCGCCCTCTCGGCCGCGTCCCTGCTCCCGCTCGCCGCGTGCGGGGGCGGCGGGTCGCCGGGCGCCGCCGAGTCCGAGGCGCCGCCGCTGTCGGAGGTCAGTCCGATGGCCCCGCCCCCGTCCAGCACCCGGACGCCCGGTCCCGAACTGAAGGCGGCGTGCCCGCTGCTGCCGCCGGGGCGGCTGGTCTCGGTGCTGGGTGCCCGCGATCCGAAGCCGCACGAGGACCCGGGCGGTCCCCTGGCGCGCACCTGCCGGTACGTGTCCACCAGCGGCGGGATGTTCCTGATCGTCGGGACCGAGCCCGCCAACGGCACGGCCGACGAGATGGCCTCCCGCGTCATCCGGCGCTACAGCGGGTCGCTGGTGAAGGTCTCCGGGGTGGGGGACGCCGCGTACTACCAGAACGGGCCCGGCGGCCAGACCATGGTGGTCACCCGGGCGGAAGGCCCCCAGATGCGGACGATCACGTTCAGCTGCCGCTTCCCGGGCGATCCCAAGGACAAGCTCGTCGTGCTGCTGCGCGGCGTCCTGGAAAGGATCTGATCCGGTGGCCGTCGGATGGCGCGGCGCGGGGCTCGCCTTCGTCCTTTGTGTCGCGGGGTGCGGGGGCGGCGACGCAGACGCCTGGGCGACGCGCGGGGCGGCGGTGCCCGTTCCGAACGAGCCGCAGCCGACCCGCTCCCCCGACGCGTCGGTCGTCGGGGTGGACGGGCTGCGGGTCGCGCTGGAGGGGCGCGTGGCGGCGACGGCGGGGCTGGTCCGTCCGCTCAAGTCCGACTGCGACACCACCGTGGCCACGCCGTCGTTCACCTGCCGCGTCACCTTCATGGACGAGGTCGTCACCTACCGCGTGACCACCGAGGCCCGGGGGACGAACTCCTTCACCTGGAAGGCCCAGGCGGACGCGATGGTCGTCACGCGCACCGGGATCCAGGCCGCGGTGTGGCGCACGTACTCGCCCCGCGCCACCGCGATCAGGTGCGACGCCTTCCCCGAGCGCCAGCGCGCGGCGCCGCGGGCGGTGCTGCCGGGCCGCTGCTACGTCAAGCCGACGCTGAGCGATCGGGCCTTCGGCCGCGACTCCGGGAACGCCGCCCGCACGGTCGCCGTCAAGATCAGCGTCTATGACGGCTCGCTCGGGCTCACCGAGCAGACCCAGTAGCGATCGCGAGATCCCCGAGAAGCTCGCTATTGGCGGTAGTTCTCCACCTGCGAGGCGGGCCTGACCTGGGCGTCATCGGGATTCTGGCCCGCCTGGACGCGGGCGCGGCGCTGGCGGAGGAGGTCCCAGCACTGGTCGAGGGCCACCTCCAGCTCCTTGAGGCGCCGGTGCTCCTCGGCGTCGGACGGGCTCTCGTGCTCGTGGCGGGCCCGCAGCTCGCGCTCCTCGTCGACGAACGCGCGGATGCGTTCGAGGATGTCCTTCTCGTCCATCGGCCCCTCCGTTCCGTGACCACCGGTCACCTGCACCACCGAATTATCCCTGGATCTCAGAGCTTTCCCGAAATCGGTCGCTAAGGATCTTTACTCTTGTCAGCAGGCTGACAGGAGAGCGTGCTGGGGGCGGGGATGCGCGGAGCGAGGACAAGCGGCCTGCTGCTCGGGGCCGCCGCGGTGGGATTCGTCGCGGACGCGCTGTGGCGCCGCACCCGGGCCAGGTCCCTGGCGACCGCGCCGTCGGCCGCGCCCGACACCCCCGAGGGCGCGTACCGGCTGGTCCGCGCGGCCGGGGTGCGGGTTCCCGAGCCCGACCTGCGCGCCGCCCGCGCCCACGCCGCCGACCAGGGACTGGACGTCCTCGACCTGGTCCCCGCCCGCCTCGACACCGCCCGCGCGCTCGAACTGCTGCTCCTGGCGCCCCGGCGGGCGAACCGGATGGCGCGCGGCGCGACCGCCGGGCACGCGCTGCTGGTCTCCGCCGACGTCCACCGCCGCGCCGAGGTGACCGGCGACGCGCTCACCTACAACGAGATGGACGAGCTCGCGATCAGGCTCCGCAGGTACGCCCCGGTCACCACCGACGCGGTGATCGTCCCCGGCCTGGCGCCCGTGCCGTGCACGCCCGCCGAGCGGCGGGCCGTGCTGCGGCGGCGCTGGCTGTCGCACCTGCCGACGTACCTGACCGGCAACCTCCTCGCGCTCGGCGGGCTGGGCGCGCTCGCGGCGCGCCGTCCCCGCTGGGGCGCCGCCGTGCTCGCCGCCGCCTGCGCCCAGCCGTACCTGGCCACCCTGTGCACGCCGCTGCGCCCGCACGACCGCGCCCGGTTCTCCCTGACCCGGCCGGTCGCCGCGCCCTACCGCTGGGCCCGCGTCGCCATCGCCCCGGAACACCCCGACCCGCGGATCGAACGGGCCCGGGACGGATACGCCGCCGACATCGCCGAAGGCGTCGAACGCTTCCTCCTGCCCGCCGCGACCGCCTGCCCCTGGTGCGCCGGCACCGACCTCCGCAAGCTCCTGACCAGCGGCGAGTACCAGCGGAACAAGCCGGGCACCTTCCGCCTCGACACGTGCCGATCCTGCGGCCACGTCTTCCAGAACCCCCGGCTCAGCACCGAGGGCCTCGACTTCTATTACCGCGACTACTACGACGGCCTGGGCGCGGAAGAGGTCGAGGACGCGTTCCGCGTCAGCGGCCACTCCTACAAGGGACGCGCCACGATGGTGAGAGGCCACGCCGTTCCCAAGGCGTGGCTGGACGTCGGCGGCGGCCTCGGCCATTTCTGCTCCTACGCCCGCGACATCTGGCCGGACACCCGATTCGACGCCCTCGACATGGGCGCGGGCATCGTCCAGGCGGAGAAGCAGGGCTGGGTCGACCGCGCGCACCGGGGCTTCTTCATCGACAAGGCAGCCGAACTCGCCGGGCGGTACGACGTCGTCAGCATGCACCACTACCTGGAGCACACCCTCGACCCGGCCGCCGAACTGGACGCCGCCGCTAAGGTCCTCCCGGCGGGCGGCCACCTGCTCGTCGAGGTGCCCGACCCGCAGTCGCCGTTCGGGCGGCTGGCCGGACGCTGGTGGCACAACTGGCTCCAGCCCCAGCACCTGCACCTCATCCCGTTCGGCAACCTCGTCCAGGCCCTGCACGAGCGCGGCCTGGAGGTCGTGGCCGTCGACCGGGGCACCGCCCACCAGCGCGCCGACGCGCTCCCCGCCCTGATGGTGATGCTCAACCGGCTCGTCCCCGACCCGGACCGGCCCTGGCGGCCCGCCGGACGGCGCCGCCTCCGCGTCGCCGTCCGCACCGCCGCCTACCTGGCCGCGCTGCCGCCGCTCGCCGCCGCCTTCGCCGCCGACCAGCTCGCCAGCGCCGTCATCGCCAGGACCGGCGGCGCCAACGCCTACCGCGTCCTCGCCCGCAAGACCGGTTAGCGGGCCGGGACCGCGCCCCCGTTCCCGGTGTGGGACGCCGAGCGCAGCGCGTGCTCGATCAGCCCCACCAGCACCTCCTTGGCCGACCCGGGACGGCGCGCGTCGCACAGGATGATCGGGACCTGCGGGTCCACGTCCAGCGCGGCCCGGATCTCCGGTCCGTCGTAGCGTTCGGCGTCGTCGAAGCAGTTCACGGCGATGACGAACGGCGTCCCGCGCCGCTCGAAGTAGTCGATGGAGGCGAAGCTGGCCGGCAGCCGCCGCGTGTCGGCCAGCACCACCGCGCCCAGCGCGCCGCGCGACAGCTCGTTCCACATGAACCAGAACCGCTCCTGGCCCGGCGTCCCGAACAGGTAGATCGCCACGCCGTCCCGCAGCGTGATGCGGCCGAAGTCCATCGCCACGGTCGTGGTGCGCTTGGCGGCCACGCCCTCGATGTCGTCCACGCCGACACCGGCGTTGGTCAGCTTCTCCTCGGTGCGCAGCGGCCGGATCTCGCTGACCGCGCCGACCAGCGTGGTCTTGCCGACCCCGAAGCCGCCGGCCACCAATATCTTCAGCGCCACCCGCGGCCCGTCCGCGGCACCCGGATCGGGAGCCGCGGCGGGGGCGGGATCAGAGCGCGCGTAGCTCATCGAGCACCCTTCTGAGCAGGTTCTGGTCGACCTGCGCGGTCGGCGGCTCCCACTGCTGCACCGCGAGCAGGCCCTGGGCGAGCAGGTCCCCGGCCAGCACCCGGATCACGCCGAGCGGCAGGTCCAGTTCGGAGGCCAGGTCCGCGAGCGTGTACGGCCGCCGGCACGCCGCCAGCATCCGCCGCTGCTCGCGCGACAGCCGGGTCAGGTCGGCGGGCGCGTGGCCGGTCGCCACGATGATGGCCACGATGTCCAGCGGTTCTCCGGCCGGGACGGTCCGGCCGCGCGTCATCGCGTACGGGCGGACGATGGGACCGGCGGCCTCGTCCAGCCACCGCTCCCGTCCCGGCCCCTGGGGAGGACCCCCGGTGGTGCTTCCTTCCATGCGGGGTCACCCGGAACCCGATCCGCTCGGTCTCAGCCCGGTCGACAGTTGCCGATGCACCCGCTTCACCAGCATCGTCATCTCGTAGGCGACCAGGCCCGCGTTGGCGCCGATATCGCTCAGCAGCGCCAGGCAGCTGTTGCTCCCGGCCGCGACCACGAAGAACAGGCCCTTCTCCATCTCCACGATCGTCTGCCGGATCTCACCCGAGTCCAGGTGCGGCTGCGCCCCGATCGCCAGGCTGTGGAACCCGGCGGCCAGCGCGGCCAGATACTCGGCGTCCTCGCGGGCGACCTCGCTGGAGGCCCCCATCACCAGGCCGTCCCGGGACAGGACGACGACCTTGCGCACCTGGGGCACCCGGCCGACCAGATCGTCCAAGAGCCAGGCGAGCCCTGCCGTTCCGTCCGATGGAGCGCTCATGACGGTCTCCCATCTGCAGTGAACCCGTTTCCAGTGAAACCGTCTCCGGGGAAGCCCTCCCCTGTGAACCCGGCGCGTCCGGCCGGGCCCTCGTCCTCCTCGCGGCCGCGGAGCCAGCCCGCCTGCAGCGAGGCGAACAGGTCGCGGGACGCCTCCGCCGAGCGGTCCTCGGCGAAGGGGATGCGGGTCCCCTCCGGCGGGGTCGCGCCGGGCGGCTGCGGCGGCGCGACGTTGCGCAGCTCCGGTGCCAGGCTCGCCTGCCGGACGCGGCGCGGCAGCGGGGTGCGGCCGCTGCCGGTGCCGGTCACCTGCGGCGGCGACATCGGCGGCGGCACGTACGGGTGCCGGTCCTCCGGCTCGGGCAGCGGCCTGGTCCACGACTCGGGCGTCCACGAGCCCGAGCCGTCGGAGATCCCGGCGACCGGGACGTCGGGGGCCGGGAAGTCGTGGGCCGGGGCGCCGGTGGCGCCGGCGACCGGGATGTCGGTGATCCCGGCCACCGGGCCCGGCGAGGCCTCGGGGGACGGGCGCGGCCCCGGCAGCACCGGGCGGTCGGGGACGGGCGCCGACAGCTCGGCGTTGTTGCCGGGGCCCGGCGAGGGGTTCCGCCAGACCTCGGCCTCGATCGTCTGCGCCGGGTTCGGCACGCCGTTCCGCCCGCCCGGCGCCTGGATCGCCGGCGGGCGGCCGGGGTCCTGCGGCCGGGCGATCGGGGCGCGCTCGGGACGCCGCGGCGCGTCGTCCTCGGGGCCCTCCACGTCCACGATCAGCTCGCGCGGCACCAGCACGACCGCGCTGATGCCGCCGTACAACGACGGCTGGAGCGCGACCTTGACGCCGTGCCGGGCGGCGAGCCGGGACACCACGAACAGGCCGAGCCGGTCGCTGTCGGCCAGGTCGAACTCCGGCGGGCGGGCCAGCCGCATGTTCAGCGCGTCCATCTCGGCCGGCTCCAGGCCGATGCCGCGGTCCACGATGTCGATCGCGAAGCCGTTGGCGCCCATCTCCCCGCGCACCAGCACCTCCGTCGGCGGCGGCGAGAACACCGTGGCGTTCTCGATCAGCTCGGCCAGCAGGTGGATGATGTCGGCCACCACCTCGCCGATCACCGCGGCCTGCGCGGACACCACCACGACCTCGACCCGGGTGTAGTCCTCCACCTCGGCGACGGCGGCGCGCAGCACGTCGTCCACGTGCACCGGACGGCTCCAGCCGCGGCCGGGCGACGCCCCGGACAGGATGACCAGGCCCTCCGCGTGCCGGCGCATGCGGGTGGTGAGGTGGTCCAGCCGGAACAGGTCCTCCAGCGCCTTGGGGTCGGAGGCGCCGCGCTCCATCTCGTCCAGCATGCTGAGCTGGCGGTGCAGCAGCGACTGGCTGCGCCAGGCGACGTTGAGGAACACCCGGCTGATGCCCTTGCGCAGATGCGACTCGCTGACGGCGGTCTCGATCGCGGTGCGCTGCACCCGGTTGAACGCCTCGCCGACCCGCGCCACCTCGGTCGTCTTCCCGACCTCCAGCGGCGGGGCCTCGGCCGCCACGTCCACCTCCTCACCGCGCCGCAGCCGGGCGACCACCCCCGGCAGCCGGTCCTCGGCCAGGTTCAGCGCGGCCCGCTGCAGCCCGCGCAGCTCGCGGGACAGGCTGCGGGCGGCCAGCAGCGACAGGATCACCGACGCCACCACGGCCAGCAGCCCGAACCCGCCGGCCAGCGCCAGCCGCAGCACGATCCGCTCACCGATCGGCTGCGCCATCTCGTTCAGCGACAGGCTGGTCTGGGTGACGGCCTGCTCCCACGCCTGCGACAGCCGCGGCGTGGTCGCCGGCCAGTTCGCCGCCTCGCCCGGCAGCCGGTTGCCCGGGGCGGCGGCGATCGCGCCCTCCATCGCCCGGACGTCCTTGAAGCCCTGGGACGCGGCGAGCCGTTCCAGGGGCGCGCGCAGCTCGTCGTCCAGGTCGTTCATCCCGGCCTGCCACTCGCGGCGCCCGAGGGCGACCGACTGCACGAACGCCAGGTGCTCGGCCGGAGTGAACCGGCCGTCCCTGGCCAGCGCCGCGGTCACCAGCGCGTCCTCGCGCAGCATGAACGCGCGGGCGTTGCCCAGGCTGATCAGCGCGCGGCCCTGCTCGAAGATGGCCAGATCGTTGACGATCACCAGGCCGCTGAAGACCTGGATGATGCTGTCCAGCATCAGGCTGTAGGCGTCGATGATCTGGAGCGTCTCGGCACCGCCCGAGTCGACCTGGGCGCGCAGCGCGGGCAGCGTGTCCAGCCGCTTGAGCGCCGCGGCCAGCCGCTGCTCGCTGCGGGCGTCGGCGGCGTCGCGGGCCTCGGCCGACAGCGCGGTGCGGCGGAACGACGCCTGGACGCCGTCCGCCCGCTTGCGCTGCGCCTCCAGCCGCTGCCGCTCCTGCCCGTCGCCGCCGGCGCGGCCGCCGGTGCTGAGCGCGACCACGCTCAGCTGCCGTTCCTGCTGGAGCTGGTTCACCAGGTAGATGCCGGGCAGGCTGATCTTCTCGTAGGTGTCGGAGAAGTCGTACTTGTCGAGCGCGTCGCCGAGCGTGATGCTCGCCGCGAACCCCCACAGCCCGATCAGCGACAGCAGCGGGACCAGCAGCAGCGCGGTGATCCGCAGCCGTATCGGGCGCCTGCGCGGGCGCTTGCCCGGCGGCCTTTCCTGGTGATGTCGGCTGGCCATCTCATCACGTCCTCGGGGATGGGGTCGATGGGGACGGGGTCGGTGGGGACGGGGTCATGGCGGGTCCTCCTCGCCGCGCGGACGGGAGGCCAGGTGACGCAGCCGCTTGGAGATCAGCACGACCGCCTCGGCGTGCCCCCGCCCGGCCTGCTCGCGCGTCGTGTACTGCCCGATGTCGGCGTGCGTCGTCAGATCGGAGACGATGGTCTGCCATAGCAAGGGCCTTCCGTTCGAGGCGAATCCCTGATCGACGACGGTGAACCAGGTGGAGACCACGACCACCTCGGTCCCGACATGGATGACGTCCTGCGCCAGGAGGCGCGCCCCTATGTCGAGCAGCAGCCGCTGAGCCTCGTCCGAGGTGGCGCGCCCACCGTCCGCGCGGTACCAGTCCACGGCCATGACCATCCCCAGGAAGAAGGGAGAAGGGCTTTCAGGGAACGGGCGGCCCGGGTGCGGGCCACGCGGTCAGCTCGCACCACACGCACTTGCCCGACACGGTCTGGTCGGTGCCGTGGCGGTCGGCGATGGCCGCCACGAGGAACCAGCCGCGGCCGGTCTCGTCCATCAGGTCGACGCGCCTGACCCTGGGCGGGAACGGGCTCGGGTCGTGCACCTCGATGCGCAGCCGGGGCCCGGCGCGGAGCACCGTGAGGCGGAGCGTGGACCTGGGCGTGGCGGCGTGCCGCACCGCGTTGGTGACCAGCTCGGAGACCAGCACCTCGGCGTCCTCGCGGACGTGCTGGACGGCGCGCGCCGTCACCAGCGCCCGCATGAACGCGCGGGCCCGGGGGACGGAGGCGTGCACGGCCGGCAGTTCGAGCTCGTCCAGGGGTCTGAGCCTGGACGGGCCGGGCGCCGGAGCCGGGCTCGGGGCCGGGGACGCCGCCGGGTCCCGGGGGTCGGGGATGAGGGGGTCGGGGGTCTGTTTCGCCTGGTCAGTCCTGGCGATGGTGGGGGGTTCGGCCGACATGGGGGACGCCTCCTCGGAAGGGGCGCAGTGACCGGGGCGTCCGGCGCGGAGGGCACGCCGGAATCCGCGGATCACCGGATGTGGGCACCGATGCCGCGTGGACGCGCGGCGGGAAGATGATCGGTGAGGGGGGAGCCGGGCGGCCGGGACGGGTCATGGCGGGTGTCGTGACGACGGCCCTCATGACGGGTCGGACCCCTCGGCGTGCGCGGCCGCGCGCTCGCGCAGCAGCTGTGCGGTGCTCCTGAACCAGTCGTGGTTCTCCTGCTCGAACCGCCGCCCCCGGAGGCAGGTGAGGTACGGTCCGATCGGTTCGCCCTGCCGCAGGAAGGTCTCCTCGTCGAGATCCCCGCGCAGCCGTTCCAGGGTGCGGTCGAACAGCGCGACCTTGGCCGCGGCGGCCAGCGCGCGCTCCTCCAGCTGGGCGATCACCGCGGGGACCTGGATGTGGTCCACGGCCTGCACCATGACCAGCAGGTCCTCGCGGATGAGCCCGGGCTTGGCGGGCACGGTGGCGAACCGCTCCAGCTCCTCGATCCCGGCCGGTGTGACGGTGTAGACCCGCTTGTTGGGCCGGTCGTGCTGGATGACCTGGCGTCCGGAGATGAGCCCTTCCGACTCCAGCCTGCTCAGCTCGGTGTAGAGCTGCTGAGGGACCGCGTGCCAGAAGTTGGAGACCGCCACGTCGAAGATCTTGGCCAGCTGGTAACCGCTGTACTCACCGTCGAGCAGTGCCGCGAGCACCGCGTGGCGTAGCGCCATGGATCGCCCTCTCCCCGGTTGGTTCAGGGTAGTGTCAGAGCTTACTAGTCAAAAACATGACTAGTAAGGACTTCAACTAAAAAGGGCAGATTCTTCGCAGCATCGGACGAACGGGCGGCCTCCCTCGCAACGGAGACGGCCGCCCGCCGGGACCCTCGGTACCTCCCTTCCTGACTCGTCCGACGCCGAGAACGTCAGGTGCCCGCGCGGCGCGGCGCGGCGGCGGCCGGATCGAGATCGCCGCCCAGCCGCCTGATCCTCCCCTCCAGGAAGTCCTCGCGGGTCAGCGGGCGCTGGATCTTGCCGCTGGTGGTGCGGCGGACCGCGCCCCGGCCGGCCAGCACCACGCTCACCGCGGTCAGCCCGAACGCGCGGGCGACCGTGTCCCGGGTCAGCGCGGCCAGCTCGTCCGGCGACCGCTCCCCCGCCGCCGCGGCGGCGAACTCCTGCACGATCACCACGTGCTCGGCCCCCGGCGCGGAACCGGCCGGGTCGAGGGCGAACGCGGCGGTGGTCCGGGCCGCCGGATGGGCCGCCATCGCGGCCTCCTCCAGGTCGTGGGCGTAGATGTTGTGCCCGTTGACGATGATCAGGTCCTTGATCCTTCCGGTGATGTACAGCTCCCCGTCGACCCGGAACCCCAGGTCGCCGGTGCGCAGGTAGGGCCCCCGCCCGTCGGCGGTCCGGGCCTGGAAGTCCGCGCGGGTGCGGTCGGGCCGCCGCCAGTAGCCCCGGGCGACGCTGCCGCCCGCGACCCAGATCTCGCCGACCCGCCCGTCCGGCAGCACGGCCCGGGTGTCCGGATCGACGACGCGGACGTCCAGCCTGACCGGACGGCCGCTGCTCACCAGCCGTTTCCCCGGTGTACGGACGACGGCCTCGTGACGGCTCAGCGCCTCGGCGTCGAATTCGCGGACGACCGCGCCCGTTCCCAGCGGGGCGCCCGTGACCAGCAGCGTCGTCTCGGCCATCCCGTAACACGGCATCCACGCCCCGGCCCGGAACCCGGCCTTCCCGAACCGCTCCACCATCCGCTCCAGCGTGTCGGCCCGCACCGGCTCGGCGCCGTTCTTGGCCGTCCGCAGGCTGGACAGGTCCAGCCCCTCGAGCTGGGCGTCGGTGACGCGGCGCAGCACCAGCTGGTACCCGAAGTCGGGCGCCACGGTGATGGTGCCGCGATGCCGGCTGATCAGCTCCAGCCACAGCACCGGGCGCTTGATGAACGTGATCGGCGAGGTGAACACGTACCGGCAGCCCAGGTACAGCGGCTCCAGGAACTGCCCGACCAGCCCCATGTCGTGGTAGTGCGGCACCCAGCCGACCCCGACGGTGTCCGCGGACCCGTCGATCCGCCGCTTGATCTCCTCGGCGTTGTAGAGGAGGTTCCCGTGCGTGACGATGACGCCCTTGGGATCGCTGGTCGAGCCGGAGGTGTACTGGAGGAAGGCGGGGGTGTCGGGGGTGAACTCGGGGGCCGTCCAGCCGTCCGGGTCGTCCCTCACATCGGTGTCGGTGGCCAGGCGGCCGACGTGTTCCGCCAGGCCGGCGCCGTCCAGCCATTCGCCGATCATGCCGCGGCGCGCCTCGTCGGTGAGGATCCAGGTGATGTCGGCGTCGCCGATGATCCCGTAGGTGCGGTCCGCGCGTCCCGCGTCCAGCGCGGGCAGCGGCGCCGGAACCGCGATCGCCCGCGCGTACAGGCAGCCGAGGAAGGCCACCAGGAACTCCAGGCCCTCCGGGTAGAGGAGCAGCACGGCCCGGTCGCGCAGCCCGAGGGCGTTCAGCCGCGCCGCCACCGCGCGGGCCCGCCGGTCCAGCTCGGCGAACCCCAGCTCGTCCTCCCGGTAGCGGCGCCCCGGCCCGCGCTCCTCGCTCACGAAGGTGAAGGAGCGGCCGTCGCCGTGCCGCCGGACGTTCTCCCGGACGACCGCGACGAAGTCCTTGGCGTCCTTGAACTCCCGCGCCGATTCCACCGCGATCACCCCGCCGCCGGGAGCGGCACCGAGACCGAGCGCCCGCCGTCGGCCAGGCCCAGCAGCGTGAACCAGCGGCCCTCCCCGAAGCAGCGGAACATCGTCTCCTCCAGCGACGGCAGGTACTGCTCCGACAGCGCCGTGTCGGGCCGCGCGCGCTGCAGCAGCCGCTCCAGCACGAGCACCAGCCACGCGCCGTCGGCGAACGAGCCGCCGAACTCCGCGTGGTTGTGGATCCAGGTGAGCATGCACGAGACCATCGCGTGGATCTCGCAGTGCCGCCGCGCCCGCCGCAGCGCCTCCGCCGAGGTGGTGTCGGACGGGTCCGCCCGCACCTGCGCGTGCAGCTCCGACCGCAGATCGCCGATCCGCGCCACCAGCGCCGCCAGGTCGTTGGCCACGTCCGGCGCGGCGAACACCCGGGCGGTCGCCAGCAGCGTCTCCACCGTCGCCTCGTACTGGCGGCCGATCTCGTCGTGCCCCTCGTTCGTCAGCTGCAGCAGCCGGCCGTCCGGGCGCCACTCCGGCGGCGTCCGCGTCCAGCTGAACAGGTCGGCCAGCAACTCCCCGGACGCCTCCGCCTCGGGCTGGTCGCCGACCAGGAACGGGAGTTGCCCGGCGACGTTGGCCAGGTTCACGTGCGTGGTGCCCTCGAAGATGCTCGCGATGGCGTGGTCGCGCTGCAGCTTCTGGAACACCCCGTGCGCCACGCCCTCGCGCAGGTAGCCGCGCGCCGCGAGCACCGCCCCGATGCTGGCCACCACCTCCTCGCCCTGCACGGGCACGAAGTACTTCACGATGGACGACCACAGGCTCAGCCGCCCCGGCGCCACCGTCAGCGTCCGCGCCACCGGGATCGCCACGCACTCGGCGATCAGCAGGTCCAGATGCGCCTTGACGAGATGGTCGCGGATCACCGGGATCTGGTAGATGTCCGCGCCGTACAGCTTGCGGGCCCGCGCGTACTCCATCCCGATGCGCACCACCGCGTCCATCGTCCCGATCGACAGCGCCGCGATCGCGGTCCGGGTGATCTGCAGGGTCTTGAGCGTCTGGACGAGCCCGGAGCCCGGCCGCCCGATGATGGCGTCGGCGGGCACCCGCGCCCCCTCGAACACGACCCCCGACAGGTCGTGGCCGCGCAGCCCCACCGTCCTGACCGGCGGCAGCACCGACCACTCGCCCGGGTCCAGGTCCTGCTTGTCCACCAGGATCAGGGAGAAGTCGCGCGGGCCCGTCTTGGCGTAGGCGGTGACGAACCGGCCGCGGGTGGCGTTGCCCACCGGCCACTTGGTGCCGGTCAGCACCAGATCGCCATCGTGGGCCTTGGGGACCGCCTGCGCCTCGCAGGCCATCACATCGCTGCCGTGGTCGGCCTCCGAGACGCCGAAGCAGGCCAGGTCGCCGTCCAGGACGCCCTCGGCCACGGCCTTCTGCTGGCGCGGGTCGCCCCACAGCCACACCGGGTTCACCGCCAGCAGGCCCGACCCGTACATCACGGCGACGGTGAGGCTGCGCCGCGAGATGCCGCGCGTGACGAAGAACAGCTCTTCCAAGGTGGTCAGCCGCCCGCCGAGGTGGCGCGGCACCAGATATCCGGGGAAGCCCCAGGCGCGGACCGTCTCCACGGCGCCCTCGGGCAGCTCGTCGCGCTCCTCGGCCTCGACGATCGACTTGTAGGAGAAGGGCCCGGCGGCGTCGTCCAGGGGGTCGCCGAGAAGGGCGTCCAGATCGGCGGCGATCCGGTGCGCCGGGGACAACTCTGCGCGCGGGGAGACTTGGCTACTGGTCATCGTTGGGTTCCCTCTTCTCGCGTGGCGAGACGTCGTTCGCAGGGCACGGCGGGGCGGGGGCACGGTCGCACCCCCGCCCGGTGCCGTCCTGGGTGGACGGCACCGGGCGGGCCGGGCGGCCGCGCGTGCGGTGGCCAGGGGGATACGGCGGCGGGGGCCGGCCGTCAGGCGGTCAAACGGTCGTCAGTCGGCAAGGTGGCCGGGCGCTCCGGGGAGCCGGGGACGCGCGACGGTTTCAGGCGGACTCCTCGATCTCCTGCATGCGCCGTCCGACCGCCCGGGCCAGGGTCATCGCGGCGGGCAGCGGCCGGACCATGACCGTCAGGTCGCGGACCAGCCCCTTCCCGTCGAAGGTGATCAGGTCCAGTCCCTGGACCCGCGTGCCCATGACCTTGGCGGTGAAGACCAGCGCCTGCACCGGCGGGGCGCCGCCGTTCCCGGCGGGGTCCCGGCCGGCCAGATCGTGCGTGTACGAGAAGTCCTCGAAGACCTCCAGCAGCACGCTGAGCAGACCGGTGACGGAGTCGGCGCCCCGGTACGGCTTCACCATCACCGGGCTGTGGAACTCGATGTCCGGCGCGAGGGTCCGGGTGATCGCGGCGAGGTCCTTGGACTCCACCGCCGCGCGGAACGATCCGGGCGGGGCGCTCACGCCGCCCGTTCCGTTCCCACGGCCTCGGCCAGGTCGTTCGCCCAGGCCCGGTAGCCGTCCGGCGACGGGTGGAAGCCGTCGGAGGCGAACAGCGTGCGGTCGGCGGCCATGTCCGGATCCATCGGGACGTGCACGGCGCCGTTGGCCCGCGCCACCTCCCGCATGATCCGGTCCATCGCCCGCGCCCGGCCGCCCATGACCAGGCGCAGCGGCTGGGGCAGCGCCGGGAACCGGTGCACCGGGGGCATCCCGGCGACGATCACCTCGGCGTCGCGGTACCGGCCGCGCAGCGCCCCGAGCAGGTCGGTCAGGTCGGCGGTCCAGGTCTTCAGCGGGCGCCGTCTCATCAGATCGTTGATGCCGACGGTCACCACCACGATGTCGGGCGGGGCTCCGTCCTGATCCGCGTCCAGGGCCGGGACGAGATCGGTGCCGATCCGCCGGGCGGTGGCGCCGTTCTTGCCGGACACGACCCAGGCCACCCCGCGGCGCAGGCGCCGCTGGAGCGCCCCCGCGAGGAAGCCGGGCAGGGCCCGCTCGTGCTCGGCGGCGCCCACTCCCGCCGCGGTGGACTCACCGATGACGACGAGCCGCAGGAGCGGGACCGCGCCGGCGACCGTGCCCCGGTCGGCGCCGGAGGCGGGGTCGAGCCGCGGGGTCCGGCGAACGGTCCGCCGACCCTGGACGAGCAGAACGGGCGCGAGGACCAGCGCCATGGCCGCGTGCGGAACACCCGCCAGCACGCGCGGTATCCGGGCGGCGCGGGAGGCTTTCCCCGTACGGCGGGGAGGCGGGGGCGCGGCGTCGGAGGCCGCGCGCGTGTCAGGGACGCCGCCGGTGCCGGTGGCGTCGCGAGAGTCGGGGACGCGTGGGGTGCCGGGGTCGGCGGTGGCGTCCGGGCGGATGTCGGTGTCGGTGTAGCTGTCGGCACGGGTGAAAGAGGCTGGTCTCTGCATCTCTACCCCAGAGTGTGGCTATCCCGATGACGAGAGGACGTGTTCCCCCAGTAGGTTTCTTACGATTCCGGTGATGATCTCCGCCACGTAGGCGTGTCCCGCGGAGTTGAGGTGGATCCCGTCGAAGGCCCACAGCGACGGGTCGGCCACGCGCGGCACGGCGTCCGGCTCGATGAATTCCATTGCATGTGCACGTGCACTGTGCCGCAGTTCCGCGTTGAACCCTTGAATACGTTCGAGTATGCGTTTTCTTCGGAAGTCGGAGATGATAGATCGTTCCAGCAGTGGCGGACGGGGGACCGGTGCCGCGACGCCCACCGCGCCGACCGACCGGGTCCAGCCGAATATCTCTCCCAGATGCCCGGCCGCCTCCGTCCTCTCGAATCCGTTGACGACGTCGTTCATTCCGCAGTTCAGCACCACCAGCCCCGGGGTCAGGCGGCGGACCTCGGGCAGCTGGGCCCGGGTCACCTCCGCCACGGTCGCGCCCGCCCCGCCGAGGTTGGCGACGCGGTCGCGGGTCAGGTCGAGGTTGCCGGCCAGCCGGCCGGCCCAGCCGAGCCAGCCGCCGGCCGGATCGGGGTCGTCGCGGCCTTCGGCCAGGCTGTCCCCGAGCACGACCAGCCTTACGGGAGCGGGAGCGGGCGGCATTGCCCGTTCCCGCATCAGCGGACCAGCTCGAGCAGGTAGTCGGTCAGGGTGTCGACCGTCCCGCGGCGGCGCGCCTCCGCCACGTCGACCTCGACCTGCAGGTGGTCCTCGATGTCGCTGATGATGCTGATGGCGTAGACCGAGTCGACGCCGTAGCGGGCCAGCTCGACCGTGGGGTCGATGCTGTCGGCCGGCTTGTCGAGATAGAACGCGATCCGGTCGAGGAGCCAGGTTTGCAGCCCACCGCGAGATATGGTCTCCGTTTCGTTCACCGCGTTCCCCTTCTGTAGAGGTGATTTTTTACCGAGTCCCCCCGAGTTCAACGCGATTTCCCCCGCTATCGGGCTTCTCCTATCGGGGCGCAACGAAGATTACCGCCGTGACCGTATCAGACGGCACAGTGACCTGTGAACTATTGGAAACAATCTATTTTCTGCGCTGTAAATTGAGTCAGCGAGCCGGTAAATGGGGCGGACCTAAGTCCTGGCGGACCGTGATCAATGGACGGGTCCGGGCCGGGCCGGAGAAAGAGATCATCCGGGCGCGCAGAAAGATCCTTTTCTTCCCTCCCCCCGGTTCACCTGCCCGCATACCGGGTGGGATCCGGACAGAACGTGAGAGTTGCACCGGATCCGACACGCGGGACGAGGCGCGACGACCGGGCACACCGTGCCACCCGGGGATTTTGGGACAGCGCCGAACGCGAAAATGACCACCCGAGCATCGACGGTTCCCGCCCGTGCCTCACGCACACGTCGGCGGCCCCGTGAGCGTCGCGACGACGGTCGGTGCGCTGTGTATCGGTCCACAGCGACACTCCGTCACCGCCGATGACGCCGGCCGTCACCCGGCGTGAGGCGCACCGCTCGGAAAGTCCGGGTTGTCCGTTCCATCTGCGCGTGAGACGCCCGAGTTGCCTGAGATATCCGAACCATCCGAGTCATCCGGTTCTGGCGTTCGGCCCGCGAAACCGTCCCAGAGGAACGCGGCCGGGCCCGCCACCCGGAACAGCTCCTCCACCCGGGAGCGGTCGCCGTCCAGATGGGTCAGCGTCTGCACGCCCAGGAACGCCGCGATCGCGATCGAGCCCAGCTCCCGCGACGGGACCACGTCCTCCAGCGCGGTGCCCGCGACCAGCCGGCGGACGGCCGCGGCGGCGAACTCCGACCACGGGCCCACATGGGCCAGCAGCTCCTCGCGCAGCCGCGGGGACGTCGCCGCGGCGGTGAACAGCTCCTGCACCGCCGCGATGTGGCCCTCCTCCGCCATGTCCTCGGCGTACAGGCCGCGCAGCCGGTCCAGCAGCTCCACCGCGCTGTCGCACGACCCCAGCGCCTCCTGGTACGTCTCCATCCGCTTCCGGCCGGTGTGGCGCAAAGCGGCCAGGAGCAGATCCTCCAGATCCTCGAAGTGGTAGTAGATGACGCCCGGCGCGAACCCGCCGGTGCGGGCGATCGAGCGCGCGGTCGTACCGCCGTACCCCTCGGTCGCGAGGGTGCGGACGGCCGCCTGGAGGAGCCGCTCCCGGGCCTCCTCACGCCGGGCGCGCGGCCGGGACGTCCGGGGCCGGGATAGGGGCATCGGGGTCAGATCACTCTCCGCGGACGGACGCCCGCCGCGTCCAGGAAGGGGTCGAGCCGCCGGGCCAGCCTGGCCAGGTGGTGGCTCGGCACCTGGGGATAGAGGTGGTGCTCCAGGTGGTAGGTCAGCTCCAGGAACAGCGCCGGGACCACGCGCCCGCGCAGCGTGTGCGTCTGGGTCAGCGGATCCTCCCCGTAGTGGCGGTGCGGCAGGTGGACGGTCAGCAGCGGGTAGACCCAGCTGCCCGCGATCATCATCGTGGCGTAGACGAGCAGTCCCCGCCAGAACAGCGCGGCCTCGGTCGCGGTGCGGCCGAGGCCCAGCGAGCGGTGGACGACGTCGTGCGTGGCCGTCACCACCGCCACGAAGATCCCGAACGCGATGAGCGGCGTCGTCCACCACCAGCCCGCCGCGGCGGCCCCGGCGAACAGCGCGACGCCCAGGTAGGGCAGGGAGAGCGTGAGCGTCCTGCGGCGGCGGGTGGTCACCAGGAGGTCGTGGCCGAGTTCGGACAGCCGGGGGATCGGGTGCGTTCTCATCGCGCGGCCACCCGTCCGGCCGTTCTCAGCACGGCGTCGGCGACGATGCGGCTGCCGAGCGCGCAGGCGACCGTGCCCAGCCCAGGCCAGGTCGAGTCGCCCGCCAGCCAGAGGCCCGGGACGCCCAGGGAGTGCGGGACGGCGTTCTGGTTGGCGTTGCCGGGAGTCTGGCGCGCACCCC
This sequence comes from Actinomadura rugatobispora, assembly GCF_042656285.1. Lineage (GTDB taxonomy): Bacteria > Actinomycetota > Actinomycetes > Streptosporangiales > Streptosporangiaceae > Spirillospora > Spirillospora rugatobispora. The sequence goes on from NZ_JBHSON010000055.1 coordinate 33,617, forward strand.
CGACGGCACCGCGCGGCCGGAACGCGAAGCGCTCGTACGAGCGGGGTGTGCCCACGTCCAACACGACGGCCCGTTCGCCCAGGTTCGGGTGGACGCGGCGCGCCAGCCCCAGGAGCCGCTCCCCCATCTCATGCTTGCGCGCCTCGTACGCGGCGTCCGTCAGCCCTTCCCAGGCCGCGAGCTCGGTGTGGGTGGAGACCATCACGGCGCGATGTCCGGGCGGGGCGCTCTCGGTGTCGCCGGGTGCGGAGACCGAGACGAACATGTTGTTGCCGTCGCCCAGGGGACGGCCGTAGTCCTGCAGCAACTGGTGGTGGGTGAAGTCCTGGCCCACGACCTCGTCCTCTGGAACGCCCAAGAAGACGACGATCGCGCCACCGAGGTCGTCCGCGTCCCGTTCGAGGTAGGGCCGAAGCCGTGCCGCCAGGGCGGGGACAACGCGGGCGGTCGTCTCCACGGGTAGCGCGCTCACGACCTGCTCCGCGTGGACGACCCCCCTCTTGGTGTGGACCTCGAAGGCACCGGCCTGGCCGCGCACCCGTTCCACCTCGCAACCCACGCGCAGCTGCCCGCCCATCCCCCTGTAGTGGGCGGTGAAGCGGCGCCAGAAGCCGCGCATGCCGCCGTCGGCCCGGGTGAGCCCGGCCCCGCGGATGGTCACGCCCAGGGCCGCGTTGATGAGCGGGGCCCTGTCGACCGTGCTGTGCACCGTGTCCTCCACCAGCATCGACAGCAAGCCCACCAGCGGGTCGTCGCCGCGCAGACCGTGCCGGACGAGGGCGTCCCCGAGCGTGGCGTTCATGTGCCGGACCAGCGGAAGGTTGCGCGGGCCCAGCGCCCGGAGGTTGTGCACGGCGTCAGAGGGCCGTCGCAGGGGCAGCCGTACACCGGCGCGGCTCGCGTCCCAGAACACCTGCGCGATGCGGTCGAGCCCCGCCCAGAACGCCCTGTGCCGCGGGGTGCCGCCGAGGGCCCGCAGCCGCTCCCTGTGCCATGCCGCCGTGTCGCGGTGGAGGGTGACGGTGCGGTCGGGCAGCCACGCCGCGTACCCCGGCAGCGCCTCGCCGGGGACGGGGGCCATGCCGATGCCGTCGAGGAGTTCGGCGCCGACCCCTCCGGGCTCGAAGTCGACCATCGTCGTGGCGCCCACGTCGAACGAGAAACCGCGCCGCCGGTAGTAGCCCGCGCAGCCGCCCACGTGGCCGTGCGCCTCGATCACCGCGGTGGACAGGCCGGCCGCCTGGAGCCGCGCCGCGGTCGCCATCCCGGCGAGCCCGCCGCCGAGCACCGCCACCCGGCACGACACCGGAAACCGCGGCGCCGCCACGCGCCGTCTCTCCTGAACGTCTGTTCTGAACATGAGTTCAAAATCTGCGCGTGCCCGGCACGGGTCAAGGAAGGTAAGAACAAACTGCCCCTACCGGCAGCGGGCTCTAGACCGCCACGACGGTCTGGAGCAGTCCCCAGACGAAGTGCGCCACGTACGTGCCGCCGCCGTTCTCCTCGCGGGTGAACGTCACGTGCCAGCGGCTCGGCACTTCTCCCGCCTGGTGCCGGAGCGTCCCCGCGCCGCCGAAGCGCAGGTCGAGGTCGCCCACCACGCACGACCACGGGACCAGGTCGTCGACCGACGCGAGCTCGGGGACGGGCGAGTCCGCGGCCCTGACCAGCCACTCCTGGAGGATCGTCCCCTCAGGGCCGGTCAGCGTCTCGTACCGCAGCTCCGGCCACAGCCACAGCGGCCACCGCTCGACGGTGCACCCGACGTCGCCGAGCCGCCGCTCCCCGGTCTCGGACGGCGGGCCGAGGACGGCGGCGAGCCGGCGCCGCCCGTCCGGGAACGACCGTGACCGCACCATGCGCTGCCAGCGGGCGTTCACCTCGCGCATCTCGGTGCGCGAGGCGTCCAGCGACCTGGCGGCCTGCGCCACCAGGTCGGGCTGGTAGTCGGCCATCCGCCGGAGCAGGACGAGCTGGAACTCCCGCCGCGCGAACCCCTTCATGTCCCCTATCCCTACACCCTCGGGCGGCTAGAGCGTTCCACTCGAGGTCGCGGCCGACTTTTCCCAGCGTGGCGCAAGGGCTTTGCATGCGTGCAAGCCCCGGTGACTCCGCCCGCCCCGTCGCGTCAGAGTGTCTGTTGTGCGGGCGGCCCGCCGGCTCGCCCGAACCCGCCATCCGACTTCCCACGGGAACCCGACATCCACCGTCCCCCGACTTCCCCTGGCACGCGCATGTTCGGTTACAGCCCTACACGGATACGTGGAACCGCCGACGCCATGGACGCACTCGACGCTTGGGCCGGATCGCCGGCGTTCATCTCAGACCCCTTCTCCGAGCCCTCGCTGGAGCTCGGCACGCCCGCGGGCTGGGCGCCCGGCGCCCTGGCCGCCGAGGGCCTGCTCGGCGAGATCGACCTCGCCGCCACCCCGGCCGCCGTACGGCTCGCCCGCTCCTACGTGCGCGAGCTCGCGGGCGAGTTCTTCGGGGCGGGCGCGGCCGTCCTCGAGGACCTCGAACTGCTCACCAGCGAGACCGTGACCAACGCCGTGGTGCACGCGGCGCCGCTGATCGACGGCATGATCATGCTGGCCGTCCTGCACGTCGACCGGCACGTCCGGGTCGAGATCACCGACGGCGGCCCGATGCCGGGCGGTCCCGGGCCCGCGGACGACCCGCTCGCCGCGCGCGGGCGCGGGCTGCGGCTGGTCCAGGCGCTCGCCGTGGAGCACGGCAGGCATCACAACACCGACGGCACGGCCACGTTCTGGTTCGAGGTCGCGGTCGACGCCCACCCGGGCGAGGAGCTTCCGGGCGACGCGCCGGACGCCTCGCCCCTGGAGGAGCCGGAACGGTGGCTCGGCGGCTGGGTGATGCCGTGACCTCCGGGCCGGTGCTGAGCATGGACGCGCGGGACCCCGCCGCCCTGCCCGGCCGGCGCGCCGGCGGCCGCCGCGGACGCCCCGTGCCCGAGACCGCCCCGGAGCCCAACGCGGCCCGGATGTACGACTACTACCTCGGCGGCAAGGACAACTACGCCGTCGACCGCGAGCTGGCCGGCCGGGTCGTGGACGCGGCACCGGTCGTGCCGCTGGTGGCCCGCGCGAACCGGGCGTTCCTGCGCCGGTCGGTCCGATTCCTCGCCGAGAGCGCGGGGATGCGGCAGTTCCTCGACATCGGCTGCGGCCTGCCCGCGCTCGAGAACGTGAACGGCCTGGCCCGCGCGGTGGACCCGTCCTGCCGGGTCGCCTACGCCGACAACGACCCGATGGTGCTCAGCCACGCCCGCGCGCTGCTGGCGGTGGACGACCTCACCGACGCGTTCGGCGGCGACCTGCGCGATCCGGAGGCGCTGCTGGGCCATCCCGCGCCGCGGCGGCTGATCGACTTCGACGAGCCGGTGGCGGTGCTGCTGCTGAGCGTGCTGCACTTCGTCACCGACGCCGAGGATCCCCGCGCGATCATGGACGGTCTGCTGGCGGGCCTGCCGCCGGGCAGCCACGTCGCGATCTCCCACGCGGCGCGGACCCCGGAACTGGACGCGGTGGCCGCCCTCTACCGGGACGAGGCGGACGTCCCGTTCACGCCCAGGACCCGGGAGGCGATCGCCGAGCTGTGCCGGGGGCTGGAACCGGTCGAGGCGTTCCCCGCCGGGCCCCCGCTCCCCGTGTCCGTGCCCGCGCCCGTCCCGGACCGGTTCCCGCGGTCCGCCGGCCTTGAGTCCGACCCGATGCCCCTCGCCTGCTTCGTCGGCCGCAAACCCCGATAGAGCACCGCCCCTATCCACCCCCCGAGGACATCGATGACGGCGCCCGAGACGATCAGCACCTTCCGGACGGTGCCCCCACTGCCCGAGAGGACGCCCAGGTCGGGGCGGTTCCGCACGAAGCCGGCCGGGGGCCGGAGGGGCCGGGACGGCACCGCCCGGCGCGGATGCACCGCCGCCGGATCGCGCCAAGAGTCCGTGTCGCCCCCAATTGCCCCGATACGATCGACTCGCCAGCACGTGCCACTCCTAGGGCGAGCGATGACCGCCGACGATGAGCCGAAGTCCCTCTCCGAGCTCACCAGGGCCCTCGGCCTGAACATGTCCGACGTGGCGATGTTCTCCGGACTCGACGAGAGCACCGTCTCCCGGCTGTGGGACAACACCGCCTGGCTCGACCGGATCAGCGGGCGCTCGCTGCAGAGCCTCATCTCCTCCATTCCGGGGATCGCCGAGTACTCCATGGCGCACTCTCTGCGGCGGCGGCGCGACGCGCTGGTCGACGACCTGGCCGACCAGGGGCTCACGGTCGACCTCCAGGTCCTGAAGGAGTCGACCGTCCCCCAGCAGCACCTCCTGAACGCGCTGGAGGCGGCCCTGCACATCATGCGCGGGCACGCCACCCAGCGGGTGTCGTCCTACATCGCGCGCTTCTGGGGGCGCGAGCAGGACCGCGCGATGGAGGTCCTCTACTCGCCGACCCCCGGCGAGGGGCTGCTGGACGACCCGCACAAGCTGTTCGACGCGTCCATCGACCTGGCCCCCCGGCTGAACCGCAAGTCCTACTCCTTCCACTCGATCCTCGCGCTGAACATCCTGACGCACCAGGTCAGCAAGGTGACCGGGTCGCTGAGCGCGGAGCTGGAGCCGCCGGTCCCGGGGCGGCAGAGCGCGTTCATGATGCGCGGGGTGGTGATGGGCTCGCTCATCGGCTCCGACGACCTGGAACTGGCCGAGCGCTACCACCGCGAGCTCCAGCGGACGCCCGTCTACGCGGCGCTGGAGGAGTGGTCGTTCCCCACCTACATGAGGGACGGCCGGATCAGCTCCGATTTCACGCTGCCCAGCTCCCTGCTGCTGCGCAACACGGCGCGCGAGGTGCTGCGGGAGATCGGCAGCTACAACGACGCCTACCTCTACTACCTGGTGTCGACGTACATCCCGCTCGCGCTGCAACGCGATCCGACGTTCGGCGGGCGGATCGGCGATCTGGTGCGGACGCTGGAACGGCGCGGCTCCGGATGCCGGGACAGGACGGTCAGGGACGCCTGCGGCGCCCTGGTGAGACAGATCAAGGGCATGGCCTGAGCCATGCGGGCCCTTGGCGGAACACGCGGTACGACGCGCCCTGAATGCGGCGTGCGAAAGGAATGGGGGGCCGGTGGACGAGACGACGCGGACGGTCGCGCAGCTCACGCGGGAACGTTGGGAGGCCAATGCCGAGTACTGGGTGAAGATCATCCGGGAGGGCCGTGACCGGTACCGCACCGAGCTCACCGACCAGGCCGTGCTGGACGCGATCGGCCCGTGCGCGGGGCTGCGGGTCCTGGACGCGGGCTGCGGCGAGGGCTACCTGTCGCGGACGCTGTCGGCGCGCGGCGCCGAGGTCGTCGGGATCGACGCCGCCCAGGGGCTGATCGACGCGGCCAGCGCCCATCCGGACGGCCGCGCGGTGTCGTACCACCGGGCCAGCGTCGACGCGATGCCGGTGGAGGACGCGAGCTTCGACCTGGTGGTCTGCAACCACCTGTTCAGCCACCTGCAGGATCCGGCGGACGCGGTCGGGGAGTTCGCGCGGGTGCTCAGGAGCGGCGGCCGGCTGGTCGTGCTGACCCTGCACCCGTGCTTCTACATCGCCGACGCCGAGCAGGGCGCGCGGACGGCCGTGCCCGCCGCGCGCTACTTCAGCCCGCGCGGGATCGACCAGCGCTTCCTGGTGGACGGGCTGGAGTCGCCCTCGGAGATCACCTCCTGGCTGCGTCCGCTGGAGTACTACTCTGGAACGCTCCGAGACGCCGGGTTCGTGATCGCGGACCTGCGGGAGCCGCATCCGACCGAGGAGCAGTTGCGCGACGACCCGTGGTGGCGCCGCGGCTTCCCGATCGCCCTGTTCATGCTCCTGATCGCCGAACGCCGCTGACCTGGGGCGCGCGGCTCGGGCCCCCTCCGACGCCATTGTCGGAAGGGGCCCGAACCCTCTCCACCGGGGCTGGGCTGTGTCTCAAAGTCCCGGCCTACGGCGCTCGCCTGGCGGCTCGCCCCTAACCGGGCCTTGGCGAGCGCGGCATCGCTCCGCGATCTGGCCGGTAAGGCTCGCCTCCGGCGTCGCCTCACCGGCCAGGTAACACGCTCGCGCGGTACCTAGGGCCACGTCGAGACCGGCCCTAGGACGTCACCGGCGCTTCTTCAGGTTCTCCGGAGATGCCGGACGGTACGCGGCGGCCTTGCCGGCGGCGCGGTCGTCCGCGTCCCGCATGCCCTCCCGGGGCGCGGCGGCCTCCGCCCCCTCCGCGAGGTCGGCGTCCATGGCCGCCGCGTCGGCGCCGTGGCCCTGCATACGCATCTTCTCGCCGGGTGACGGCGCCCCGTTGCGGCGTGCCGACTTCTTGCCCCCGCTCGACTTGGCCATCCCAGGTTCCTTTCTGCGTGGTTCGGACCTTTCCCAAGGTCATCGACATTGATCACGATCCCCGCAGATCGCTCGCCTAAGGCAACGAGATCACCAAGGTTCCCGCCGTACTGGGCAACCCACCCGAATCCGCCCCGATCTCGCCCATCGCGCCGCGCCTATTGCAGAGAGTTCTCTGCACAGGGCTAGACTCCCCCCATGGAGCCCGGGGAACGCGAGGGTGAGGGCGCCGACGCCGCCGCCGGCGCCGCCGAGACGGCCGATCCGGAGCGGCTCAAGGCGCTGAGCCATCCGCTGCGCCGGAAGATCCTGCGGCGCCTGGCCGCGCACGGCCCCGCCACGTCCACCACCATCGGCGAGGCCCTGGGCGAGAACACCGGCACGACCAGCTACCACCTGCGGCAGCTGGAGAAGTACGGGTTCGTCGAGGAGATCCCGGAGCGCTCGGCCGGGCGCGAGCGCTGGTGGCGGCCCACCCGCGGGCCGCGCGACGTCCGGATGCCCGCGGCCGGGTCGCTGGCCGCCGCGGACCGTCCCGTCCTCGCCGAGGTCCTGCGGCTGGGGCACGCCGAGGACATGGCCCTGCTCAGCCGGCTGCCCGAGGAGTACGAGCGGGACCGGGAGTGGGCGCGCCTCTCCCGCGGCTTCACCCACATGACCCGGGAGGGCCTGGCGGAGTTCTTCGAGGGCTACCTCCGGCTCCTGCGCGAGCACGGCTTCGGCCCCGAGGACGCGCCGCCGGACGCCCGTCCCGTCCACCTGCGCCTCTTCACCCTCCCCGCCGACGAGGACTGACCGTCACCCGGATCACCCTGCCGCCACACGGCGCTGCCCGAACGGCCATAGACGTTCTACCTGCGGGCATGGCACTGTGGACGGGTGCCTCTCCCCCCCACCACCCCCGAACTCGCCGACCTCGACCTGCTGCTCTCGGTCGAGCGGCTGGGCAGCCTGGGCCGTGCCGCCCGCGAGCACGGAATCTCCCAGCCCTCGGCGAACGACCGCATGCGGACGCTCGAGAGCCGTCTCGGACTGGTGCTTTTGGAACGTTCCCCAACGGGCTGCCGGCTGACCCCCGCGGGCGCCGGCGTGGCCGAATGGGCCCGCGACGTCGTCGCCGCGACCGGGCGCCTGCTGACCGGCGCCGCCGTGCTGTGCGCCGCCGGCGACGGCCGGCTCCGGATCGCCGCCAGCACGACGGTGGCCGAGTTCCTCATGCCCCGCTGGCTGGTCGAGCTGCGCCGCGAGCTGCCCGACCTGACCGTCGCGCTGCGCACGGAGACCTCGCACGACGTCGAACGGCTGCTCCGGGACGAAGAGGTCGACCTGGGCTTCGTCGAGGACCCGTCGGCGCACCCCGACCTGCGCGACCGGGTGATCGCCGACGACGAACTGGTCGTGGTGGCCTCCCCCGGCCATCCGTGGGCCCGCGCCGGCGCCCCGGTGACCGGCGCCCAGCTCGCGTCCGGACGGCTCGTCCTGCGCGAGCGCGGCTCGGGCCCCCGCGAGGCCCTGCACCGGGGCGTCCGCGAGCTGCGGGACGGCGGCGGCCACCTGGAGCTGTCCTCCACCGCGGCGATCAAGGACGCGGTGGCCGCCGGCGCGGGCGTCGCCGTGCTCAGCGCCCTGGCCGTCCGGCGGGAACTGGCCACCGGACGGCTCGCCCGCGTCCCGGTGACCGGCGTCGACCTCGACCGGCGGCTGCGCGCGGTGTGGCGGCGCAGCTGCGCGCCGTCCGCCCAGGCCGAGGCGCTGCTGCGGATCGCCGGACGGGCCGGCCGCGCCCCCGCCGCCGTGGAGTGGCTGGACGGCGCCCCCGTGGAATGGGCGGACGGCCCGGACCGGGCCCAGGTCAGAACGGCCTGACGGACTGGCGGTGCCGGAAGACGTCGTGCGGGTCCCAGCGCCGCTTGACGGCCTGGAGCCTGCCGTACGCCCCCTTGTAGTACAGCGTCCAGTACTTCTGGCCCGACCCGTTCCACTCGGGGTCGTTCAGGTCGGCGTCGGGGTAGCAGATGTAGCAGCCGTCGGTCTGCCCGTCGATCGTCGGGACACCCTTGGTCTCGGCGAACGTCCCCTTGTAGATGTCGCGGATCCAGGCGATGTGCTCGTCCTCGTAGGCGTCGTGCTGGGTCCAGTAGACCTGGAACTGGAGCTTGAGGATGGAGTCGCGCTGCGGCACGGCGGTCGGGCGCGGCGCCCTGTTGACGGCACCGCCGTAGGAGTCCACCTGGATGAGGGCCTGCTTGTTCACGTAGTCCCGGTACTTCTCCTTCCCCAGATAGGCCCACATCGCGTCGATCTGCTTCTCGGTGAACGGCTTGCGCAGGTACGCCGACTTGTACTTGCCGCAGCGGTTCTCGCCGCTGGCGTTCAGCGCCTGGGTGGCGGTCAGCCAGGGCATGACCCGCGGGATGTCCAGGTGGGCGATGGCCGGATGCTCGCCCATCGGGGCCGTCATCGCCCTGGACTTCGGGCCGATCCGGCCGTCGACCGCGTCCAGGAAGTCCTTCATGGCCTCCGCGCCCTCCAGGTCGTCGACGTCGACCTGCGCCAGCAGCCCGATCTGGCCGTTGCTGACGTGGTTGAGCTTCAGCATCGCGAAGAGCTTGCCGGCGGCCGTCCCCGGGTCCTGGTGCTCGCGGAAGTAGTCGCCGTACGCGGTGACCAGGTCGGCGAAGTCCTGCTTGGTGAAGTCGTCCCAGTCCCAGGCGAGACCGGCCAGCAGCACCTGTTTCGGCGGCTCGGGAAGGTCGCGGAACCAGAACCGCGTGACGACGCCGAAGTTGCCCCCGCCGCCTCCCGTGTGGGCCCAGAGCAGGTCGCGGAGGTCCTCGTCGTCGTCGTCGCGTTTGGCGGTGACCAGCTTGACCTGGCGGTTCCCGTCGACCACCGCCACCTCCACGGCGTAGAGGTAGTCGACCGTCAGCCCGTGCTGCCGGGAGAGCAGCCCGAAACCGCCGCCGGTGATGTGGCCGCCCAGACCCACCGAGTAGCAGGAGCCGCCCGGCAGGGCCCGGCCGCTGAGCGGGTAGAGATGGCTGTAGACATGCCAGTTCGTCGCGCCCGCCTCGACGCAGTAGGCGCCCATGGCGGCGTCGTAGGAGATCCCGCACATCGGGCTGATGTCCAGGATCACGCGCACGTCGTCGCCGCAGACGAAGTCCTCGTAGCAGTGGCCGCCGGAGCGGACCGTGATCCGCTTCGGGTCGTCCTCGGGACGGCCCGCCAGCGCCTCGGCGAGCGCCGCGCAGACCTCCTGGCCGGTGCGGACCAGCCGCACGTACTCGGGCCGCGCGATCCACCGCTGGTTGAAGCCGCGGCTGAGCGCGGGATAGCGCTTGTCGTCGGGGGTGACTTTCGTGGAGGGCGGAGCGGGAGCGTCGGTCATGCGGCTATCCCTCCCCCTGCCGACCCAGCGCAAGCGATCAAATACGAAGGGTTGGCGGCGGGGTAAGGGATGCGTCGGCCGTTACGCGCGTTATGCGACCTGCCCGTCGGACAGGGACAGCTTCCAGCGCTTGTTGATCTCGTCGTTGAACAGCGGCATCAGCCGCGCGAGCGCTTCGTCCACGCTGAGGTCGGAACGGATCTCGACGATGGCGGGGCCGCTCAGCTCGTGGTAGACCACCGGCTCGGGCAGGTTCCGATTGGCGATGAATTCGTTGGACAGCCAACCGCGGGCACTCGCGTGCGACCAGAAGGGGCTGTTCATCGCCTTGGTGCCGATCTCGGTGAAGACCTTGCACAGATCCTCGATGGTGCGGACCTCGGGACTGACGTGAACGAAGATCACCCCGTCCGACCGGAAGGTCTGGGCCATGAGCTGCCCCATCGGCAGCCGCTCGCGGATCGGCACCATGCGGAACCGCGCGGGCGTGGAATCGTACGACCCCTTCGTCATCGACTGTCTCCTCGCGTGCTGTTCCCCTGGGAGCCGGCACCTCGACACGGGATTCCCGTGGATCAGAGGTTACTTCGCCAGGTTGCACCTGTTCAGGACTGACCCCATATTGTCGGTGAACACCGGATGGTCGGCAACGGGTGGCACGTATTCAGCGCCCGGGCCATCCGCTTCTATTCTTCCCTATCACCGTTCGCGGCACGGGCCGCGTCGGCCTTCTCGCGTGCGATGATCGCCTCCCACCGGTCCTGCTCGGCGATCGCCGCGGCCTCCCTGGCGGGCGTCCGGCGGTGGCGCAGCTCGTCGAACGCACGGCCGACCTCGTCCATGTCCACGTTCGCCGGACCGCTCCAGAACACGATCGTCGTCTCTTCGGAGTCGGGAACGGACGTCGGCACGGTGCGCCATTCGCGGATCTCGCTCACGGACAGCGAGGCCCCGGCCCGCCGCCCCGGGAGCTTGTGCGGACCGCCCTTGGCAGCGGTCGCGCGGGCCGGCGGCGCCCCGCCCGGCTTCTGCCGCGGGGACACCTCACCCCCGGCGGCCCCGGTCTCGGCGGCCTCCGCGGCCTCCGGCTCCTCGCCATCGCGCAGGTACCTCTCGCACGCGCCCTCGCGCCACTTGAGCACCGCGTCGATAGAGCTGTAGGCCAGTTCGCGCACCGTGCCGCCGTGCTCCACCCTGCTCCAGGTCGTGGGGCTCATCGGCGCCTCCTTGGCGGCCTTGCCGATGCTGAGGCCCAAGCGCAGCCGCCTCTGCCGCACGCGGACGCCGAGTTCGTGCCGGTTCTCTGTTGTCGGGTCCACGAATCAACAATGCCAGAAACCACCCCCGCACGGGCAGGGCCGAACCCTCCGACCACGCAACGATCTTCAGCGCACGACGGACGCCTTCGGTCCCCCTCCGCCGTGACCACCGAGTTCCGGTCGGTCGTGGATCAGGGCATCCGGATCTAACGGCCGCCGGTGTCCCTGACCGCCGCGCGTTCGGCGAGGGTGGCGAGCACCGCCTCGCCCCAGCGCAGGTTCTCCCGTTCCAGCGCACGGCCGCGCATGAGAGTGAGGTACGGGCCGACCCTCTCGGCCGTGCGCAGGTACTCCTCCTCGTCACGGCCGCCGAGGATGCGCGCGCGCAGCCGGTCGTACCGGGCGAGCTTCGCCCGCGACCAGGCCATCCGCTCCTGGACGGCCGCCATCACCGCGGCGACGTCCCCCGCGTCCGCCGACTGCACCTTCACCAGCAGGTCGTCGCGGACGGCCACCGGCCGCACCGGCGCGGCCGTGAACTCGTGCAGCGCCCGGCGCCCGGCCTCGGTGACCTGGAACATCCGCTTGTTGGGACGGCGCCGCTGCTCCACGACCCGCGCGGCCAGCAGCCCCTCGCCCGCCAGGCGGTCGAGCTCGCGGTAGAGCTGCTGCGGCGTCGCCGTCCAGAAGTTGGCCACCGAGGCGTCGAACCGCTTGGCCAGCTCGTAGCCGGACGCCTCCCCTTCCAGGAGCGCCGCGAGCACCGCGTACCTCAGGGCCACCTGGACAACGTACCAGCGCCCTATTAACGTACACACCTATTCAACAAGTTGAGTAGGAAGGTAAGCCGGATGCATCCGTTCCGCCAGGCCGTCGAGAACGAGGACCTGGAGTCCGTGCCCGGACTGCTGGCCGAGAACGTCACCTTCGTCAGCCCGGTGGCGTTCGCGCCCTACAGCGGGCGGTCGCTGGTCGCCGAGATCCTGCGCGGCGCCTTCCACGTCTTCGAGGACTTCCGCTACGTCAACGAGATCGGCGAGCCCGGGGGCCGCGACCACGCGCTGGTCTTCCGGGCCCGGGTCGGCGACCGCGAGATCCACGGCTGCGACTTCGTCCACCACGACGACGACGGGCTGATCGACGAGTTCTGCGTCATGGTGCGCCCGCTGTCGGCCGCCAACGCGCTCGCCGAGGAGATGGGGAAGCAGTTCGCGCGGATCGGCCGCGAGACCGGCCTGGTCTGACCGGGCGAACGGCACGGCACCGGGATCGATACGGGCAGACACCGACAAATCCCAGACCGTTCATGCATCAGATACCCCAAAAACCCCATGGGTGGCTATTTCTCACGGAGCTTCTCTAATACGGTCCGGCGCGAGATCCCTGTCGACCGATCGCTACCCCTGCAAGGAGCTCCCGCTCATGTTCGGAGACAGCCCCCTCGACCGCCGGACCCTGCTGCGCGGCGCCGCGACCGTCGCCGGCGGCACGATGCTCGGCGTCACCGCCACCGCGCTCCCCGCCTCCGCGCTCGCGGCGCCGACCGTCCACACCCGCTCCCAATGGAACGCGCGCCCGCCCAAGTCCGCGGCGAGCGTGCTCGACCGCGCCCCCGACCACATCGTCGTCCACCACACCGCGTCGGCGAACCAGACCGACTACTCGCTGGCCGCCGCGTACGCGCTGTCCCGCTCGATCCAGAACTTCCACATGGACTCCAACGGCTGGGCCGACACCGGGCAGCAGCTCACCATCAGCCGCGGCGGCCACCTGATGGAGGGCCGCAACCGCAGCCTCCAGGCGATCCAGGCGGGCGACCACGTCGTCGGCGCGCACACCGCGAGCCACAACGACCACACGATCGGCATCGAGAACGAGGGCCTCTACATGACGGTGGGGCCCACGGCCGCGCTCTGGGCCAAGCTGGTCGAGACATGCGCGTGGCTGTGCGACGTCTACGGCCTCGACCCCCACGGCGCGATCGTCGGCCACCGCGACTACAACGCCACGGCCTGCCCCGGCGACCGCCTGTACGCCAGGCTCCCCGACCTCCGCAACCAGGTCGCCGGCCTGCTCGGCACGGCCCAGACCCGCCGCACCACCACCCCGGCGCCGGCGCCGTACCCCGGGCCGCGCCACACCTTCGACCACGGCCCCGCCCTCGGCCCGGGCGACCCCACCCGCTGACCGGTGGGGCGGCCCGCTTCACGCCGAAGCGGGCCGCCCCACCGCCGTGACTACGCGGGACGGGCCGAGGACGTCGCGTACCTGGCCTCGATGGTGAGGACGGCCTCGTCCACGGCGCGCGCCATGGACGCCTCGTCCGGCGACCAGTCCACCAGGAGCATCCGCGGCCAGAAGACATAGTCGGCGATCATGCCGAGGAACTGGGTGGTCGCGAGCTCGGGGTCGTCGAGCCGAACGGTCCCGGCCTCGTGCTCGGCCTCCAGGTAGCGCCGGACCGAAGTGAAGTACGGCATCTTCCCCCGCTTGAACTGGGTCTGCCCGAGCTCGGGGAAGCGCGGCGCCTCGGCGATGACGATGCGGAACAGGGCCACCATCCGGGGACGGGTCAGCAGGGCCACGTACCGGCGCCCGACCGCGGTCAGCCCGGCGCGCAGGTCGCCCGGCCGCAGGTCGAGGCCGCCTTCGCCCTCGACCTTCCAGTACTCGGTGACGATCGCGTCGAACAGGGCCGCCTTGGTGGGGAACTGCTTGAACAGGGTGGCCCTGGACACTCCGGCGGCCTCGGCGATCCGCGCCAGCGACGTCCCGTCGTAGCCCGAATCCAGGAACAGGCCGGTCGCGGCGTCGATGATGGCGCTCCGCTTCTGCTCCGCCATGCGGCGGTGGTAGGCCGAGGGCTCGGTCGTCACGCGGCCCATTATGCCCGATGGCGAGGTGAGTCACTTGACTCGCCACCGCGACGCCGCCTACCCTTCCCCGAGGTGAGCCACTCGACTCACCACTCACCTCGGGGAAGGGACCACCTCATGGGACGCTTCGACGGCCAGACCGTGATCGTCACCGGCGGCACCGGCGGCATGGGCGCCGCCCACGTCCGCGCCTACCACCGGGAGGGCGCCGGCGTCGTCATCGCCGCCCTCGCGGACGACCGCGGCCGCGCCCTCGCGGCCGAACTGGGCGACCGCGCGCTGCACGTCCACCTGGACGTCACCGACGAGGACCAGTGGGCCGCCGCCGTCCAGGAGACCGAGAACCGCTTCGGACCGGTCTCGATCCTGGTCAACAACGCCGGGATCCAGAACGCCGCCGCCCTCGCCGAGGACACCGGCCGCGACACCTGGGACCGCACGTTCGCCGTGAACGTCACCGGCCAGTTCCTCGGCATCAGGGCCGTGGCGCCGTCCATGCGCGCGGGCGGCGGCGGGGTGATCGTCAACATCGGCTCCACCATGGCCCACGGCGGAACCGCGCTGTACGCCCCCTACGTCGCCAGCAAGTGGGCGGTGCGCGGTCTCACCCGGAGCGCCGCACTGGAACTGGGCCGCGACGGCATCCGGGTCAACGCGATCCACCCCGGGGTCGTCTCCACCCCGCTGATCAACGAGCCGGCCGCGCCGGGCGCACCCGCCATCGGCGACTTCTACTCGCCCGAGCCGTTCGCCGTCCCGCGGCTGGCCGAGCCGGAGGACGTCACCCGCCTGCTGCTGTTCCTCACCTCCGCCGACGCGTCGTTCGCCACCGGCTCGGAGTACGTCCTGGACGGCGGGCTGCTGCTCGGCCCCGCCCTCCAGCCCGAGCCGACCGCTGCCTGACCGCCGCTCAGCGGCGGCCGCGGACCTCCGCGGCGAGGTCGTGGATCTTCTGCTCGGTCTGCCGCAACTCCCGTTCCGCCCTGGCCGTGCGAGCCGCCGCCCTGCGCTCACGCCGCGTGGGCCGCCGACCCGTCGTCGCCTTCCGCCTGAACAGTCGCATGCTGCCACCTCCACCGTGTGCGACGGCGTGGTACCCGGTTTGCGGTGATTGATTCCCTATGCGTCCCGCCACTGCTCGTTGTCCACGCAGTCCTGGCCGAGCCCGCGACCTTTATGATCGCCCGATGCTGAGACCCGGCTACCCGATCGAGTCCGCCCGCCTCACGCTCCGGCCCTACGACGAGAGCGACCTCGATGATCTGTACGACATCCAGTCCCGGCCCGAGGTGACGCGCTACCTCCTGTTCGACGTCCGCGACCGCGATCAGGTGCGGGGGTCGCTGGAGGAGCGGATCCGGTCGACGGGGCTGGAGGCCGAAGGCGACACCCTCACCCTGGCGGTGACCCTGCGGGATTCCCGCAGGGTGATCGGGGACCTCATGCTCACGTGGACGAGCCGCGAGCACCGGCAGGGCGAGATCGGCTACATCTTCCATCCGGACCACGGCGGTCAGGGATACGCCACCGAGGCGGCCCGGGTGATGATGCGGCTGGGATTCGAGGAACTCGGGCTGCACCGCATCGTCGGCCGCCTCAATGGGCGCAACGCCGCGTCCGCCCGAGTTCTGGAGCGGCTCGGCATGCGCCGTGAGGCGCACCTGAGGCAGAACCAGATCGTCAAGGGCGAATGGGCGGACGAGGTCGTCTACGCGATGCTCGAAGACGAGTGGCGGGCGCGGCTATAGGGCGAGCGCCCGGAGGTCGACGGATTCGGCCATGGCGCGGGCGCCGGCGTCGTTGAGGTGCATGCCGTCGCCGCTGTCGAACTCGGGCCGGATGAAGTCGGGGTCGTCGGGGTTCTCCACCGCCCGCGCGACGTCGAAGACCGCGTCGAAGGGGCCGCCGGTGCGGATCCACTCGTTCACGCGGCGCCGGACGGCGAGCCCTTCGGGGGTGCTGACCCCGGGGTAGACGGCGCCGCCGTACGGGCCGATGGTGCCGGCGAGGATCGTCAGGCCCGCCTCGTGCGCGCGCCGGGCCAGCTCGGTGAAGCCGTCGATGAGCTGCTCGGCCGTCGCGGGCGGCAGGCCCGCCATGCCGGGCAGCCCGAGGTCGTTGATGCCGAAGTGGACCAGTACGTGCGTCGCGCCGGGCACCGCCAGGACGTCCCGGTCGAAGCGCGCCAGGGCGTGCCGGCCGATCTCGTCGGTCAGCAGCCGGTTCCCGGCGATCCCCTGGTTGACGACCCAGCCGCGGTCGAGCCGTTCGTTGAGCGCGTCGACCGAGCGGCGGTCGGCGTCCATGGTGCTGCCGACGCCCTCGAACCACGAGTCCCCGAACGCGACGGCGACCGCGGACCCCTCCGGCGCGAGCACGTCGATCCCCGTCACGTAGAACCTCGCCTCGACGCGCTCGGCCCCGGGCAGCCCGGTGGCGGACGCGAGGTTCCCGTCCGCCACGTAGGCGGTCCGCATCGGCATGTGTGAGTAGGTCGCCAGGCCGGTCTCATGCGGCAGGTAAAGGCTCAGCGCCAGGTCGGTGCCCGCCGCCACGGCCAGGTCGACCGGGTCGCTGTCCAGCTCGCCGCCCGCCGGGATCGTCACCTGCTCGGAGCCCGCGAACCGCAGCGCGGTGTCGGTCTCCGGGACGATCTCATCGCCTGCCTTGCCCACCGCGATCCGGGCCGCGCCGATCGTCAGCGGCTCCCGCCCGTACAGGTTGGTCAGCCGGACGCGCAGCCGCTCGCCGCCGCCGGCCGGTCGCAGCACCTGCCGGACCGTCTGACCGGCGAACCCCCGCGGCTCGCTGAGCTTGATCTTTTCGTACGGGCTGATCACCGCGCTGCGGAAGCCCGCCGCCCATCGCTCCGTCATCGTCTCACTCCCATTAGTTGACGCGAGGAATATCTGGTACCCTGATACTGCTCACACAATATTCCTCATGTCAACTATCCGCCTCGCAAATAATGCGGGTAGGGTGAGGGGGTGACCGACCTGTTCGCCGACCCCCGCCTCACGATGTCGGGCCTGCTCTTCGAGGCGCATGAGGGGCTGCTGGCCAAGCTGCAGCCCGTCCTGAAGGCCCACGGCGTGTCCGGGCTCGACCTCAACGCCCTGACGCGGCTGAGCCGCTCGCACGGGCGGCGGATGCGCATGAGCGACCTGGCCGCCCAGACCTCGCTGTCCACCAGCGGTGTGACCCGGCTGGTGGACCGCCTGGAGCGCGCTGGCCTCGTCCGACGCGAGGCCTCACCCGACGACCGGCGCACCACCTACGCGGCCCTCACCCCCGAAGGCGCGCAACGGCTGGAGCAGACCCTGCCCGACTACCTCGCCGTCATCGACCGCTGGTTCGCCGGCCCGTTCTCCCCCGAGCAACTCGAAACCTTCCTCGCAGGTCTCCGCGTACTCCGCGACGCGGTCAACCCCGAGGCCACCGCCCACACCTCCGAGGGCCGGTGAGTCAGGTGCCGATCCGCGCGATCGTCGCGCGGACCAGCGCGATCGCGTCGGCCTCCACCTGCGCGGCGGGGCGTGCGGCCTCGTAGTCCACCTTGATCACCACATTGGCGTGCCGGACGAGGAGATCGACCTCGGTCTCCCCGTCCTCGGTCGACACCGTCCGCCACGCCTCGTCGCCGAGCCCGGGCACGGCCGCCGGACGGGGCTGCCCGGCCGGAACCCGCTCCAGGAACCCCCGCTCCATGGCCATATCCTCGCGGGCCCTGCCCGTCGCGCTCTCGAAGGCGCCCCTGCCCGACAGGTCGAGGTCCAGCAGCAGCGTGTTGCCGTCATCGTCGGCGCGGAGGCAGCGGGAGACCGCCGAGTAGGAGTAGTCCGAGAAGGTGTCGTTCGTGGCCGAGCTGTTCTGGACGGCGGGGCCGGGCAGCATGCGCTGCCGGGTCGCGGGGTCGATGACGGAGCAGGCGCGCGGGATCGTGTCGGCCTCGTCCCGTCCCGGGAACCAGGGCTCCAGCCACGGCCTGCCGATGGCCGCGGCGACGCACAGCGCGAACACGACCGCCACCCACAGCGCGGTGCGGACCGCCCGCACCGGATTCGGGACGACCGTCAGCCGCCCATGCCCCGCCAGCGCCCGCATCGTCTCAAGGGCGGCGTCCATCCCGCGGTCGCGGCCGAGCAGCCCCTCACGGGGCGCCGCCAGGAAGAACCCCTTCCCTTCCCTGACCTCCACCTGGACGATCCGGCCGAACAGCGTGGGCATCACCGAGAACCGGACGACATCACCCCACGCCACCGTCCTGGTCCTGAGGATCAGGCGGTTGCGAAGCCCGGACTCGTCGGCCTTGGTGGACCCGCGCAGGAGTTTGAGGATCAGCAGCGCCTGCACGAACGGCACCGCGATGAGGTACCCGAAGGCGAACGAGAAGGTCGAGCCGCCGAAGGACCTCGTGAACTGCCAGGCGAGCACCGCGAACACCGGCAGCAGCCAGATCAGCGGCTTCCGCGACGGGCGAAGCGACAGCGGCCGCGCGGGCGGCGCGGGCTCGCGCGCATCCTCCGGCTCGCCACCCCGCGCCCGCTCGCGTATCAGCGCGACCAGGTCGTCGAAGCCGATACCGTCCGGCGCGGACCCGTCATCACGGACCGCGGCCAGCGTCACCGGCTCCTTCCCGGCCCGCACGACCGTAATGATCCTGGGCGTGCTCTCCGTCCCCACGACATCGGTGATGTCGTCCCAGGGGATGAAGACCTCCTTACGGAAGGGGCGGTTGCGGATGCCGTCCGGCCCGATCTCGGTACGCGCCCGCACCGTCACCGCGACCAGGAAACCGACGGCGACCAGCGCCACCAGCGCAACCACCGGGAAACCTGGCGAGACCCCGCTGAGCGCCACCATCACCCCGCCCAGCAGCCCGAGCGCGATCACGAGCCCGCGCACGGGCCTCCACCCGAGCCGCCGGACGACCACCGCGGGCGAGGCGCCCGGCTGCTTGAGCTGTTCGTCCATCACCCGTTCGCCCTGGTGCTCCACACCGCCAGCACGGGGACGGCCACGATCTCGGGCCGCGCGTCCGCGTGCAGGGAACGGACGCCTTCGACGATCGCTCCCATCCGGTCCTCGGTCGTCCGCAGGACCACCGCGTAGCCGGCGTCCCCGGTCTTGACCCGCTCCCCCTTCAGGAAGGGGGTCGCCGCGAGCCACATCGTGACGTCGTCGGCCAGTTCCCGCTCCAGAACGAACCGGACGAGCTGTTTGGCGTAGTGCTCGTAACCGACCCGGACGCGGACTTCGACCGGGCGGGAGGCCGCGTCCCGATACGGCTCGATGAGATCGATCACGGGCCACAGCCTAGATCGTCCCGTGAACATCGGGTGTGTACCGGTGTGAACTTCCCTGAGGCTTCTGGACGCCAAAGGCCCAGCGCCGTTCAGCGGGAAGGGATTGTTGTGGTGTCGCGGCGTATCGGGGGCGAGGTAGTCGCGCTAAGCGGCCTGGCGCTGGACGGGGCTAGCGCTGCTTGACCCGCGCAAGGAACCCGCCGAAGACATCCCGATCTACCGCGAGCACGGGACCGTCAGGATCCTTGCTGTCCCGCACGGCGATCGCTCCGTGAAGGTCTCCGACCTCAACGCACTCACCGCCAGTTGAGGTGCTCTGGCTCGACTTCCGCCACGTGACCGCGCTCAACTCCATGCCCCCAACGATCTCCGCACCGCCCTCATACGGCAATGCCCCCGCACGCTGGTCCTTACTGCCACACGCGACATACACAAAGCCCCGGACCAATGGACCGGGGCCTGGTGCTGGACGGAGGGCTAGTGCTGCTTGACCCGCGCAAGGAACGCGCCGAAGTCGCTCCGGTCTAGCGCGAGCACGGGGCCGTCGGGGTCCTTGCTGTCTCGGATGGCGATGGCGCGGGGCATTGACGCCAGTTCAACGCACTCACCACCGGTGGGGCCGCTGTGACTCGACTTACGCCAGTTGATTACTTCCATTTCTCGACCGTCCTCGCAAGCTCGTCGATCGATTGCCTCACAGGCAATGCGCATGCCTGGATCTCCTGGAGAGCCTTTCGAAAGGCTACAAGATCCTCCGGATCAGCCATAGTGAAGCCCCGCGCGGCCGTCTCTACGTACACGACCTCTTGCAGGTCTTCCAAGGTGGCGAGCGTGAACGAACCCATATTCCCCATGTGCGTGCCCTCTGACGGGACGACCTGGATGGGGACGCCCTTTTCGATCAAGGCGATGAGGTGCTGGAGCTGGCCTCGCATGATCTCGGGAGAGCCGACCTCTCGGTGGAGGGCGCACGAGTCGATCAGGAACACGCAGTCCGGAGGTGGTGGGTCCTCACGCATCAGGATCTGTTGCCGGGACATGCGTGCCTCCACCGCGTCCCGGTCGCCCTTCAGCATCGCGGCGGCGTATTCGGGGGTCTGCAACAGGCCGTGCACCAGAGACAGGCTGTACGAGACGAGCATGAGGGCCTCGCCCTCGATCGCGTGCCAGTCGAACCAGGTCGGCCAGGCCGGACTCTTGACGAGGTCGTCCCACAGGGCGAGGAGGGTGCCGCCCGCCTCCAGTTCGTGGTCCATGGTGGCGGCGAACTCGCGCGTGCAGCGGCTCTTGCCCTTCTCTACGAGCCCCACGTACTGGCCGGTCACGGGCACCCGCTGACCCGCGGCCTCCTGCGAGAGGCCCTTCGCCTCCCGGTACCTGCGCAGCTGCTTCCCGAAGGCCAGCAGCATGGGGGACACGTTCGCGCGCTTCTGCCGGGTCATGCCGGGCTCCCCTCAACCGGCGCGAAAGCGGCCCCCAAGCATGTTGACCGTCGTCCGCACCAGATTCCTCGCAGTTGTCAGGTTGCTACAGAGCGTAGTGCTCGACCCTCACGATTGTGTGCGGAACTTCACATCGCCGCACACGACCGCCGGAAGGTGATCTCGATGCCGAATCGCTCGTCATGCGAACCGCCGACACTCGTCATCAAGGCGTGTCCGGAGGCGGTGAAGGAGGCGCGGGATTTTGTCGCGCTGGTGTTCGGGGGGTGGGGGGTCGAGGATTTCGTGGCGCGGGTCGTGGTCTCCGAACTCGCCACGAACGCGATCCGCCACGGGGCGCGGGAAGGCGACGTCGTCGTGGTGCGGGTGTTCCGGCGGGACGAGACGCACGCGGTGATCGAGGTGTGGGATCGCGGGGTGGAATCGCCCGAGCTCCAGCCGGAGAATCACACCGCCGAATCCGGGCGGGGGCTTCTGCTCATGGACCAGCTCGTCGTCCGGTGGGGAGTGCGGCCGCTCAGCGAAGGCGGAAAGGTCGTCTGGGCGGAAATCGAGTGCGTGCCGCTGTGAACTCCCTTCGGCCGCCGGGCGTCCAAAGCCTCGTCACCGTTGGTGGGGAGGGAATGCTGTGGTGTCGCGGCGGGCCTTCATCGGGGGTGGGGTGGTCGCGCTGGGCGGCCTGGCGGTGGCCGGGGGCGGGGCCGCGCTGGTCGAGCGGGACGTCCTGCCGGGCCGGGTCCGGCTCTATCGGATGACGGGGCGGTGCGGCGACATGCCCGTGGCGCCGCCAGTGCCGGGGGTGGTGCGCTCTCACACGTTGCGGTCGCGGCATCGGGGACGGGACGTCGCGGTGGCGGTCGTCCTTCCTGCGGGCGTGCGGTCGGTGCGGGGGCTGCGGGTGGCGGTCGCGCTGCACGGGAACGGCGGCACCGGGCCCTCAGCGGTGTCGGGGCTGGCGCTCGACCGGTACCTGACCGGCGCGGTGGCGCGGGGTGTGCGGCCGTTCGCGCTGGTGGCGGTGGACGGCGGCGCCGACTCCTACTGGCATCCGCGCAGGGGCGAGGATCCCCTGGCGATGGTCGTGGAAGAGCTGCTCCCCTGGCTCGGACGGCAGGGCGCGCGGATCGACCGGTTCGGGGCTATCGGGTGGTCGATGGGCGGGTACGGGGCGCTGGTGCTCGGGCAGACGGTGGGGCTGCCGCGCGTGGCGGCGGTGGTCGGTTCGTCGCCCGCGGTCTTCGCGTCGTACGAGGACGCCCGGTCCACCAACCGGCTCGCGTTCGACGACGCCGACGACTTCGCGCGGCACGACGTGTTCCGGCGGCTGGACCGGCTCCGGGGCGTCCCGGTGCGGATCGACTGCGGGGACGGCGACGCGTTCGCGCCGATGGTGCGCAAGCTCAGGGCGCGGCTGCGTCCTGAGGGCGGGATGGGCCGGGGCTGCCACGACGGCGCGTTCTGGAAGTCCCGGCTCCCGGCCCAGCTCGCCTTCCTGGGGCGGCACCTCGCCTGACGCTTCACGTACCACAGCGGGGGTCGCGGCAGGTGAGCAGGCGGTTCACGGAAACATCGTCGGCGGAGCCCTGCTCTTCGCCCTGGTCCTCGTACGACCAGAGCACCTGCGGTCGCCCGTCCCGGGTCATCGCCAACTGGAGTGTTCCTACGGGGTCGACGTCGGCGAGGAGGGGGACGGTGGTCCGGCGAGTGCAGTCGGCCACCTCGCAGGCGTGCAGAGCGATTTTGCGCCGGGTGGTGTCGAAGGTGGCGATCCAGGGCAGCCCGCCCGGTCCCACGGCCAGATCCGGAGACAAGTACGAGCTCCAGCCGTCGGGCTCGGCGAGGGTGACCTGGTCGATCCCCGCGCAGTCGGGGGTGCGGCACCGCAGCAGGCGAAGCTCTCCGTACTCCCGGTCCCGATAGGCGAGCACCGGACGATCGTCCACAGGGACGGCGAGCCGGTGGACACCTGCCCTGGCGAAGCCGAAGCTCCGGACCGGCTTGTACCTTCGTGTCGTCGGATTGCGGCATGCCGCGTCATCGCAGGTGATGATGGCGACATCGTTGCCGAAGGAGTTCTCGAACACCACGACCGGACGGTCTCCGGCGCCCGTCGCGATCGTGACCCGAGGCTGGTCCGTCCATTCCGATGCCTCGAAGGGGACGGTCGCCAGCGTGCGGGGTCTCGCGCACCGCATGTCGGCGCATTGGACGATCTGCATGGTGAGACGCCGGAGGTCGCGTTCCTCATCGGCATCGTCCTTGCCGCCCCTCGGGGCCGCGGACAGGGCGGCGGCCACGATTCCCCGGCCGGAGGGGGCGATGTCCCAGGAGTTGTCCCCAGAGTAGCCGATCCACGGGAAGTCGGTTTCCGCGATGACCGGGTACGACTCGACGTTTCGGCCGTTTGGACAGCCCTCGGCCGTGCACTGCATGAGCCGGATTTCGCGCCCGTGGGACCATGCAATGGCCATGGATCCGTCCGGGAGCGGCACTGAACGCAGTACATCCTCCCTTCCCCGATAGGGAAATCTGTAAGAGGAGCTTCTGCGGCATTCCGTGTCGGCGCACGCCTGGACGTTGTACCACTCGGGTTCATCCGAATCGTCGCGCGCCTCGGTGATTATCGCCGGGCTTCGCCCGTCCAGGAGCAGGAGCTCGTTGTGGGACTCTCCGGCCCTCACGGGCCGGTCGGTGATGGACGGCAGGCTCAGGGGGTTGGCCTGGAGGTATCCGCCGTACAGCAGTCCCGGCGCCACCAGTGACGTGACCACGGCGAGGGCGATCGCCCACCTTGCCCGCCCCCTTGCTGACACGGGTGACGGAAGCCGGGCGGCCACCTCGGCCGGCTTCATGGGATGGGGAGGCCGATCCCACAAGCCCATTGAGTGAAGGTTCTCGTGCTGGCGCGGTACCAGCTGGTTCAGTGTCACCGCGGCGACGGTCGCTCCTTGGACGAGCACCGTGAACACGCCCATGACGGTCGTCACCACTGCCTCCGCCGCGGTCTGCGCGACGCCGGAGAACGGTTGCGCGACCAGCCAGCGCACGGCCATTCCCAGCAGTACCGGGAACAGGATGCCGATGAGCAGTGTGCTCCAGATGGCGGAGGTCCGGCGGGCCTTCGTGAGCTTCCACAGGCGGGACAGTGCCCGGAACGGCCCCGCGTGCTCCAGCACCACGACGGGCACGGTGAGCAGGAGCCAGCTTGTGGCCAGCGCGAGGAGCGCGAGCACCAGCGAGACGAACAGCCACGTTCGCGTGGCGATGGGTGTGCAGGCCATGACCGCGCCCACGGCGAGCACGGCGCCGCCGGTCACGGGCAGGAGCACCAGGAACGGGCCGGATCGGCGCAGCGCGTACCGCAGGGCCTGTCCAGGGCGCACGCGACGCTCCAGAAGGGCGCCCGCCGCCATGACCGCGACCGTCGCCACCGTGACCAGGTGGGCCGCCAGGAGGACGGCCGAGACCACGAAGCCCGTGATGAGCGTGGCCCGTTTCGGGTCGGCGGGGCGCAACTCCCCGTTGACGATGATCGCCTGGCCGTCCAGGTTCAGCAGGATGATCATGAAGCCCGGCACGGTGAGCGCGGCCGTGATCAAAGTAGCCGGCGCGAGCGTGATCGGGTTCCCGCGGAGCAGCCGCGCGATCAGCTTGATCATCGCGTCGAGGGTGGCGGCTTCGACCCTGGGGAGCCGGTCGGGTTCGCCGCCCGTCTCCTCGGCGGTTCTCGTTTCTTCCACGTCGCGCAATCCTTCGGGGAGCCGGCGAGGTCTCGTGGAGGCGCGTGCCTCCACGAGTCCCACCGTCCGCGACGTTCACCGCCTGCCCACTGCTTTCAGGGGTCGACCGGTTCCAGGCTCGTGGTTGCGGGGCCCTGCAGGACGGTGCCGTCCACCCCGAAGCGGGAGCCGTGGCACGGGCACTCCCACACGCGCTCGACGTCGTTGAAGGCGACCAGGCAGGCCAGGTGCGTGCAGCGCGCCGAGACGACGTGCGGTTCGCCTTCCTCGTCCCGGTACGCGGCGCAGTGCCGCCCGCGGTGCCGGATGACGGCGCCCGTTCCGGGCCGGATGTCGTCCAGGGTCCCGGCGCGGGAGCGGACCCGGTCCTCGACGAAGCGCCGCATGTTCGTCATGCCCGTGCCCAGGACGGACCCGGCCTCGCGGTGGGGGCGGGCGCGGCGCGGGTCGTACAGGTGCGCCCACTCGGGCTCGTTACCGGTGATGAGCCCGGCCAGCAGCCGTCCCGACATGACGCCGTGGCTCATGCCGGAGCGGGCGAAGCCGGTCGCGACGTGCACGCGGTCGGAGATCCGGCCGACGTAGGGGACGGTGTCGGCGGTGTCGAGGTCCTGCGCCGACCACCAGTACGCGATCTCGCCGATCTTGAAGTGCTCGCGGGCCCAGGCGACCAGGTCGCGGTGGTGCCGGGCGAGGTCGCCGTCGCCGGGGGCGAACGACTCGCCGGTGATGAGGAGCAGCCGCCGCCCGTCCCCGTACGGGGCGGTCCGGACCGAGCGGGTGTTCTCCTGGCGGGTGATGTACATGGCGCCGGGGTCGGCGTCCTCGTCGATGGGCGCGGCCACGACCAGTTCGCGGAGCGGGGTGAGGCGGAAGGACATCAGCGCGTGCTCGACGATCGGGAAGAGGGTGGCGATGACGACCTCGCGGGCGGTGACGACGGCGCCCCCGGCGGTGGTGAGCCGGTGCGGGCGGTCCCCGGCTCCCTCGGTGAGGTCGACGACGCGGGTCCGCTCGTGGACGCGCCCGCCGCGCCGGACCAGGTCCTCCGCGAGGGCGAGCAGGTAGCGGCGCGGGTGGAACTGCACCTGGTGCTCGACGCGCAGCGCCCCCGCGACCGGGTAAGGGAGGTCGGTGTCGGTGACGAACGAGGCGGGCAGGCCCGCCTCCCGTACCGCCTCGGCCTCCTCCTTGAGCTCGTCGACCCGGTCGGGGGACTCGACGTAGATGTGGGAGGGCCGCCGCTCCAGGTCGCAGTCGACGCCCAGGTCGCGGGCGGTGCGCTCGACGTGTTCGACGGCCTCCTGCTGCGAGCGGGCGTACAGGCACGCGGTGTCCGGGCCGAGCGAGTCGCGCAGCGGCTTGTAGATCCACGGATGGGCGGCCGAGAGCCGTCCGGTGGTGAAGCCGGTGACGCCCGCCGCGATCCGGTCCGCCTCCAGCACCACGGGTGATCTGCCCGCGCGGGCCAGCTCCCAGGCGGTGCTGAGCCCGGCGATGCCGCCGCCGACGACCGCGACGTCCACCTCGGCGGACCCGGTCAGGGCGGGGTAGGAGGTCGGGTCCGACGACGCCATCCAGTACGACTGCGCGGTTCCCTCGATCACCGGTCATCACCTCGTTGCGCTCTGTGAAACTTTGCCCCGGCTGTACCCGAGGGGAGGGCACCGAATCGGCCCGATAGATCGGATTGGTCCGGCTTTGACGCATGACCTGTGCGGGGCGGGTAAGGCCCCTTCGACCGGGTGAACGAGAGGGGCGCGGTGACCGGAGAAGCGGCCGGATGTCTCAGCGTGGGCGTCGAGGAGGAGTTCCTGCTGGCCGACCCCGTGTCGGGCGCGACCGTGGCGGGGGCGGAAAAGCTGCTGCTCAGGGCGGGTGACCACCCCTTCCCCGCGTCCGGCGGCCGGTACCACCGCGAGCTCCTGGCCTCCCAGGTCGAGGCCGCCACGGGGGTGTGCCGGACGCTCGACGGCCTGCACCGCCAGATCCAGGAAGCGCGCGCGGCGCTGAGCGCGGCGGCGACCCGGGAGGGACTGCTGCTGCTGTCGTCCGGGACGCCGGTCCTGGCGGGCCGGGCGCCCGTCTCCGAGGGCGACGACCGCTACCGCGCCATCGCCGCCCTGTACGCGGGCGTCGTAACCGGCTACCAGGTCTGCGGATGCCACGTGCACACCGGCGTGGCCGACCGCGACACCGCGGTGGCCGTCCTGGCCCACCTGCGGCCCTGGCTCCCCGCGCTGCTGGCGCTGTCGGCCAACTCGCCGTACGACCACGGCCGCGACTCGGGCCACGCGAGCTGGCGCATGGTCGAGCAGTCCCGGTTCCCGGGGTCGGGCGTGCCGCCGTTCTTCGCCTCCGCCGCCGACTACGACCGCGGCGTGGACCGGCTGGTGGACTGCGGCGTGATCGCCGATCCGGCGATGTCGTTCTGGCTCGCCCGCCTCTCGCCGCGCTACCCGACGGTCGAGGTCAGGGCGGCGGACGCCGTCGTGACCGCCGGGGAGGCCGTGCTGCAGGCGGCGCTCACGCGGGCGCTGGTCGCCGCCGCGCTCGCCGACCTGGACGCCGGACGCGAGGCTCCCCCGGTCGACCCCGGCGTGTCGGCGGCGGCGGTGTGGAGCGCGGCGCGGTACGGCCTGGAGGGGCCCGCGGTGCATCCGTTCGAGGAACGGCGGGTGCCGGTGGACGTCCTGATCGGCGGGCTGATGCGCCGCGCCGCCCCGTCCCTCGAAGAGGCCGGGGACCTGGCGGCGGCGGAGGCGCTGCTGGCCCGGCTGCGGCGCACGGGATCGGGCGCGCGGCGGCAGCGTGAGGCGGCCGCGACGGGAGGGCTCCGGGCGGCGGTCGGCCTGCTCGCCCGGCAGACCACCGCGCCGTCCGAGCCGGCGAGCGCTCACCGAGTATTGAAAACGAAAGGAAGCCGGAGCTCATGACCGACAGCGCCGTCTCGGAGACCGCGCCGCATCCGGCCGCGCCACCCGCGGCCGGGCCCGCACTGCCGGAGCCGCGCGGCCAGGTGTCCGAGGCCATCGTCACCATGCTGGCGCGGAGCCCGTCGCCGAGCTGGACGTTCACCGGACCGCTGGCCGCCGCCCGCGGCGCCGACCCGTTCGGCGACGATCTGCACCTCGCCCTGCACGTCTGCTACGAACTGCACTACCAGGGTTTCGAGGACGTGGACCCGGCGTGGGAGTGGGACCCCTCGCTCCTCGAACTCCGCGGGGGGCTGGAACGCACGTTCGTCACCGCGCTCCGCGACGGGACGCCCGGCGGCGGTGATGTGGACGCCGTTCTCGACGATCTGCTGACCGAACCGGCCGACGCCGGTGCGGTGCCCCGCCAGCTGCGGCGGTCGGGCGAGTGGTGGCAGCTGCGCGAGTACCTCGTCCACCGCTCGATCTACCACCTCAAGGAGGCCGATCCGCACGCCTGGGTGCTGCCGCGGCTGCGCGGGCGGGCCAAGGCGGCGCTGGTCGCGGTGGAGTTCGACGAGTTCGGCGGCGGACGGGCCGAGCGCATGCACTCGCGGCTGTTCGCCGACCTGATGGAGGAGGCCGGGCTCGACCCCGCCTACGGCGCCTATGCGGACGTGGTCACCGCGCCCATGCTCGCGATCACCAACATGATGTCGCTGTTCGGGCTGCACCGTTCGCTGCGCGGCGCGCTGGTCGGCCACTTCGCCGCCGCGGAGATCACCACCGCGCCCAGCGCCCGGCGGTTCGCCCGGGTGCTGCGGCACTTCGGGGTCGGCGAGCGCGGGACCCGGTTCTTCACCGAGCACATCGAGGCCGACGCCGTCCACGAGCAGGTGCTCCGCCGGGACGTGGTGGGAAATCTGCTCGCCACCGATCCGCATCTGGCCGCCGACGTCGTGCTGGGCGTGCAGGCCACGGGGCTCCTGGAGCAGCACCTTGAGGACCACCTGCTGGACTGCTGGCAGGCGGACGTCCCGCGCACCTCGCTGCGGCGTCCCCTTTCCGCCGTCTAGTCCTTGTCCTGGC
This sequence comes from Actinomadura rugatobispora, assembly GCF_042656285.1. Classification (GTDB taxonomy): domain Bacteria; phylum Actinomycetota; class Actinomycetes; order Streptosporangiales; family Streptosporangiaceae; genus Spirillospora; species Spirillospora rugatobispora. Next base: position 62,030 of record NZ_JBHSON010000055.1, read on the forward strand.
TTTCCTGGGCGCAGGGGGCGGCGCGGTGGCTGGTGTCGCAGAAGGGGTAGCGTCCGCTGCGCCCGCACGCGCACAGGGCCACGAGGAAGCGGTCTGAGGTCACCACGGACCCGTCCTCCAGGACGATCTCGACCGGCCCCTCCACCAGGACCGGCCCGCCCCGGACCATCGTGACGCGGGTGGGTTCAGACGGCACGGATGACCACCAGTTCCTCGGATCGCTGACCGGCGCCGATCACCCCGCGCGCCTCCAGGGCCTCGGCCCTGGACAGCATCACCGGGCCGAACGCCTCGGAGCGCCGCGCCACCACCGCGGCACGCAGCCCGGACCGGCGCAGCGCGCGCAGGCTGGCCTCGACCCCGCTGAGCGCCGAGTGGACGACCAGCAGCGTCCCGCCCGGCGCCAGATGGGCGGGTGCCTGGGCGAAGATGCGGTCCAGGAGCAGCCGCCCGTCCGGGCCCCCGTCCCAGGCCCGCGCCGTGCCGTGACGCGGAACGAGCTCTCCCCTGCCCCCGGCGACGTACGGCGGGTTGGCCAGGATGACGTCGAAGACCTCCCCGGCCACGGGCCTGAACAGATCGCCGCGCAGCACCCTCAGCCGCAGCCCGCGCACCAGCGCGTTGGCCCGTGCCGCCAGGACGGCGCGCGCGGACACGTCCACCGCGGTCACCCGGGCCGCACCGCACCGGGCGGCGGCCAGCGCCACCGTGCCCGTTCCGGTGCCCACGTCCAGTACGCGGGCCCCGAGCAGCGCGTCGGTACGGCGCGCCACCTCGCACAGCAGCGCGGTGTCCCCTTGAGGCGGATACACCCCCGGTGGCCTCAGGACCATCATGCGCTTCCCGTACCGCCACAAAACCGGATGAAACCTGACATGCGCGGGATGGGAGTCGCCCGAGGTCACAGCCTTTTAGGCACGCTTCACCAAAAAAGGGGTAGACGCCTGAGGCGGGCGATCGGTTTACCGGAGGACGGAGACTTTGTTTTCTTCTGACCCCTTCCTTCGGTAAGGTCGCCCGCCTGCTGACGTCTATATGGAGGCATCGACGGCATATGACTTCCGAGCAGACCGTGCCGGACCTGGACGAAGAAGTAGGGGAAGGACCCGACAAGGCGACGGTGCGCAAGGCCGTCACCGCCTCGGCCATCGGCAACTGCATCGAGTGGTTCGACTTCGGCGTGTTCAGCGCCGGTGTGATGACCGCCATCGTCGGGACGGTGTTCTTCCCGCCCGACGACGGCGGCTCGGCGGCGCTGCGCTCGTTCGCGCTCATCGCCGCCGCGTTCGTGGCCCGCCCGTTCGGCGGCATGTTCTTCGGCCCGCTCGGCGACCGGCTGGGCCGCAAGACCGTGCTGGCCATCACCATCATGCTGATGTCGGGCTCGACCTTCCTCATCGGCGTGCTCCCCAGCTACGACACCATCGGCATCGCCGCGCCGCTGCTGCTGCTGGCGGTACGGCTCGTGCAGGGCTTCTCCACCGGCGGCGAGTACGGCGGCGCCGCCACCGTCATCGCCGAGTACGCGCCCACCAAGCGGCGCGGCTTCTTCGGCAGCTTCCTCGAACTGGGCACCCTGTCGGGCTACGTCCTCGGCGCCGCCCTGGTGCTGGGCGTCGACCTGATGCTCAGCGACGAGGCCCTGCACTCCTGGGGCTGGCGGATCCCGTTCCTGATCGCGCTGCCGCTCGGCCTGATCGGGCTCTACATCCGCTCCCGCCTGGAGGACACCCCCGAGTTCCAGCGGATGGAGCAGGCGGGCGAGACGTCCCGCTCCCCGCTGAAGGACACCCTCCTGCACAACTGGCGGATGATCCTCAACCTGATCGGGATCGTCGTCCTCCTGAACGTCGGCCACTACACGCTGCTGACGTTCATGCCGTCGTACCTGTCGCAGAACCTCGACATCGGCGACACCGAGGCGTCGCTCATCACCATCGGCGTGGAGCTGGCGATGATCGCCGTGATCGTCCCGCTGGGCGCCCTGTCGGACCGGGTCGGCCGCAAGCCGCTGCTGCTGACGTCGGCGATCGGGTTCATCGTGGTGAGCTGGCCGGCGATCGCGCTGATGCAGACCAAGGGGGCGTTCGCGGTGGCCGGCGGGTTCGCGCTGATGGGCGGGCTGCTGGTGCTGATGCTGGCGGTCATCGGCTCGACGTTCCCGGCGATGTTCCCCACCCAGGTGCGGTACGGCGCGTTCGCGATCGGCTACAACATCTCCACCTCGATCTTCGGCGGCACGGCCGCGCTGGTGATCGAGAAGCTGATCAAGACCACCGGCACCAACTACATCCCCGCCTACTACCTGATCCTGGCGGGCGTGATCGCGCTGGGGCCGATCCTGCTGCTGAAGGAGACGGCGCGGGTCCCGATCGACAAGTGCGGCCGCCCGGACGAGCCGGCTCCCGTCCCCGCCTGAACACCGCCCGGCCCGGTGGTGCTCGTCGCGCCGCCGGGCCGGGCCTCGCAACGGGTGTCCGCGGCTCACGCTGCGGCTCCGACCAGCGACGACGCGTACATGCGGAACGGCCGAAACACAGATTTGTTCGCGGCGAAACGCGCCCTTCACGGGCCGGGGCGACCTTGATCCGGCACCGGGATCCTCCTGATCCGCGGTGATCCGACCTGTGAACCCGGGAGGTCCCGTGGCGCCCACACCGCCGACGGAAGCAGAGATCGACACCTTCATCACCACCCGGCTGCGGATGATCGGAATCGATCTGTCGGTGCTGCCGGAGAACGACCCGTCGGCCCCCGCCGACCGGGCGCGGGCGCTGGCCGCGTGCCGCTCCGCGCTCGCCGACGTCGCGCCGGTCACCGCGTACCGGCTGGACGCGCAGCGGTACGCGCCGATCCTCTACCCGGCGCCGCACTCGGAGTGGACGGGGTTCAGCGGTGAGTGAGCCCCTGGAGGCCGCGCAGCGCCCGGTCGAACTGGCCGACGAGGGCCCCGCGCGGCGGCGCTTCCTGGCGTACATGGGCTCGATCACCGCCGCCGCCGCGACCGGCGGCGCCGTTCTCGCCACCGCGACCCCCGCCACGGCCGCCGAACCGCACCCGGGCCCGCTCACCGGCCCGCTGCCCGGCACCGAGGACGCCAAGGTCGGCGGCGACCTCACCGAACTCACCGTCGCGCAGGCCGCCGCGCTGATCCGGGCCCGCAAGCTCAGCCCGGTCGACCTGGTGGACGCCTACCTGGAACGCATCGAGAAGCACGAACCGACCTACCAGGCCTTCAACACGGTGCTCGCCGACGCCGCCCGCAAGCGCGCGCGGGAGCTGGCACGGAAGTCCTCGCGGAACGCCCTGCACGGCATCCCGCTGGGCATCAAGGACAACTACTACACCGACGGCGTCAAGACGACCGCGAACTCGCTCATCTTCAAGGACTTCGTGCCCGACTACGACGCCACCTGCGTCGCGCGGCTGAAGGCGAGCGGCGGCATCGTGCTCGGCAAGACGCAGATGGGGCCGCTGGCCACCACCCGCGCCACCGACCCGTACGGCGTCGTCACCTCCGTCAACGCCTGGACGCCCGGCGACCCGCGCACCAACCCGGGCGGGTCGTCCACCGGCTCGGCCACCGCCGTCGCGGGACGGCTCGTCACCTCCTCGATCGGCACCCAGACCGGCGGCTCCATCACCAACCCGGCCAACGCGCAGAACATGACCGGCCTCAAGCCCACGCTCGGCCGGTGCAGCGTGTACGGGGTCATCCCGCTGACCTACACCCGCGACCACACCGGCCCGATCGCCCGGGACGCCGTGGACGCCGCGATCATGCTCCAGGCGCTGGCCGGCGGCGACCCGCACGACCCGCGGACCGGCGGGCTGCCCAAGGTCCCCGACTACGTGGCGGCGACGCGGGTGCCGCGCTCGGGCGGCGGCCGGGTGCGGCCGCCGTTCCCGATCAGGCTGGGCGTGCTGCCCGGCTACGCCGACGGGACGTCCGCGACCGCCAAGGCCCGCGCCGCGATGCTCGACACCCTCGCCGACGCCGGGGTCCGGATCGTCCAGGTGAAGCTGCCCGCCGAGTGGGACTTCCTCACCGGCTCCGCCATCACCACCGCCAGCGCCGCCGAGCGCTGCGAGACGTTCATGGAGTACCTGCGCGGCGACGTCCGGCAGTTCGGGGTGTCGCTGAACAGCTGGCTGCGGTCGCTGTTCGTGCCCGGCCACGACTACGTGTCCTGGCTGCGGCTGCGGATGCTGCTGCTGGAGAAGATCCTGTTCGAGCTGTTCAAGGGCGTCGACCTGGTGGTGCAGACCTCGGTCACCCCGTTCGACCTGGTCGGCTGCCCGCTGATCGGCTTCCCGATCGGCTTCGACCGCAACGCCGCCGGGCTGGAGGTGCCGATCGGCGCGCTGGTCGGCGGGCTGCCGTACGGCGAGCAGCGGCTGCTGGGGCTGGCGGCCACCTACCAGGCTTCGACGTCCTGGCACACGCGCCGCCCGCCCGAGCCGTCCGCGGCCCGGCCGCTGGCCCGCCAGGAGCGTCCGCGCGTGACGGCCGACGAGGTGGTGGCCGCCGGACTGCTCTGAGCACGGACGAGACCGGCCGGGGACGCCCCACTTGTGGGGGACGTGGGCGTCCCCGGCCGGTGGCCCTTCTCTTACTGCGCGGCCTTACTGTGCGGCCAGCGCCTCCGTGGGCGACAGGCGGGAGGCGCGGATCGCCGGGTAGAGCCCGGCCAGCGCGCCGATCAGCAGCGTCGCCCCGATGCCGCCGAACACCGCCCACAGCGGGACGACCGTCGGCCAGTCCTGCGAGAAGGCGTAGACGAAGGTGACGACCGTCCCGATGAACGCGCCCCCCGCACCGCCCAGCGCCGACAGCAGCAGCGACTCGGCCAGGAACTGGGTGCGGATCTGCCCGCGGGTCGCGCCCAGCGACCGGCGCAGGCCGATCTCCGAGCGCCGCTCCAGCACCGAGATCACCATCGTGTTGGCCACCCCGACCCCGCCGACCAGCAGCGCGACCGCGCCCAGCCCGAGCAGCAGCCCGGTGAACGCCTCGCCCGCCGCCTGCTTGGCGGCCAGCGCGTCCGACGGGCGCGACACCTCGACCTCGTTCGGCGACTCCGGGTTGGCGGTGGCGCCCAGCACATCCCGGACCGCCTCGACGTTCGCCTCGTCCGACCGCGTGTAGATCGTCGTCGGATGCCCGTCGAACGACAGCTCCTGCTCCGCCGCCGGCCAGCCGACCAGCGCGCCGCTGTCCAGCTCCGGCGCCAGCGCGGCCGGCTTCAGGATGCCGATCACGGTGAACCAGCGGCCGCCGATGTAGACCTGCGTGCCGGGCCCGGCGTGGCCGATCCCGAGCCGCTCGGCGGCCCGGGAGCCCAGCACCGTGGCGGGGAACGACCCGGTCGCCTCGTTCAGCCAGCTCCCGCTCGCCAGCTCGGCGCCCACGGCCTCGCGCAGGCCGGTGCGGACGGCGTAGGCCGACAGCCCGCCGGTCTCGGTCTCGGGGATCTTGTCGCTGCGGTACACCTTGGCGTCGTCGACCAGGCCGACCGCCGACACCGTGTGCACCGGCGCGATCCGCCCCACCATCGCCTCGGCCTCGTGCGGAAGCTGCGCCTCCTCCCCCGTCATCGTGCTGCCGGGCGACACGGTGAGCAGGTTGGTGCCCAGCGCGGCCAGCGTCCGGTCCAGCTCGGCGCGCGAGGACGAGGAGATCCCGACCACGGCCACCATCGCGGCGATCCCGATGGCGATGCCCAGCGCGGACAGGAACGCCCGCATCGGCCGCGTCCGCAGGCCCACCGCGCCGACCTTGAGCACGTCCCGCGGCCACATCCGGGCCGGCCGCAGGCCATCCCCCGGCGCCCGTGCGACGGCGGCCATCAGCCCACCCCCGCCACTGCGGTTCCGATGGCGGTGCGGACGTCGTCGACGATCATCCCGTCGCGCATCGACACCTGCCGGGGCAGCGCCGCGGCGATCTCCCGGTCATGGGTGATGATCACCACGGTGGTGCCGGCCGCGTGCAGTTCGCGCAGCAACTCCATCACCCCGGCGCCGGACGCCGAGTCCAGCGCCCCGGTCGGCTCGTCGGCCAGCAGCAGCGGCGGCTCCCCGGCCACCGCCCGCGCGATCGCCACGCGCTGCTTCTCGCCGCCCGACAGCTCGTGCGGCTCGTGGTCCATCCGGTGCCCGAGCCCCACCCGCCTGAGCGCGGCCTCGGCGCGGCGGACCCGCTCCCCCGAGCGCAGGCCGGTGTAGAGGAGCCCGTCGGCGACGTTCTCCACCGCCGCGGTCCCGGCGGCCAGGTGGAAGTGCTGGAAGACGAACCCGATCCGGCTCGCGCGCAGCGCCGACAGCTTGGCGTCCGACAGCGTCCCGGCGTCGTGACCGTCGATGCGGACCTCGCCCTCGGTCGGACGGTCCAGCGTGCCCAGCACGTTCAGCATCGTCGACTTCCCGGACCCGGACGGGCCCACGATCGCCACCAGTTCCCCGGCGGCGATGTCCAGCGACACCCCGCCGAGGGCGGTGACGCCGCCCGAGTACACCTTCGTCACGTTCCGGAGGGAGATCACGACGGCACCTCCGCGGCCACGGTCCCCAGGCTCACTTCGGCACCCCCACGACCGTCCCCTCGGCGATGCCGGTCCCCTTGATCTCCACCTTGCCCGCGGCGAACAGGCCGGTGGTGACCGGGACGTAGGAGGTCGCGCCGCCCTTGACCACCTCCACGCCGAAGCCGCCCTCCTGCATCGCCAGCAGCGCGGTCACCGGAACGGTCAGCACGTCCCGGCGGGTCTCGGCGGTGAACGCCACGCTCACCGAGGCCAGCGACAGGTTCTTGGCGGCCTCCCGGGCCTCGCCGTCGGTCAGCCACACCACCACCTCGACCTTGGTGGTGGGGTCCTCGCCCTGCGAGCCCGGCTCGATCACGGTGGAGACCTCGTCGATCCTCCCCTTGACGGTGTCGTCGCCGGGCAGCGTGATCTCGACCTCGGCGCCCTTCTTCGCCAGCCGCTGGTCAGAGGTGTCCAGCCGCACCGTCACGGCCTTGTCGGTGCCGGTGTAGGTGAGGATCTTCTTGCCGGGCGCGGTCGGGTCGCCCTCCCCCGCCTCGACGCTGTCGATCCGCACCGCGCCCGGTGCGAACACCACCCGGCCCAGCTCGACGGTGCCGGTCTCCTCCAGGCCGCGGTCGTCCTGCCACTCCATGACGGCGGCGGCGGTGCCGGAGGTGTACTCGTCGTCCACCGTGAACCCGTCGTAGCCGAGGGCGCTGAGGTTCTTCTCCAGCTGCTCGACGTCCTCGCCCTCGGTGCCCTCCCGCATCGGGCGGTACGCGGGCTTGGAGCCGTACATCAGCGTCACCGGCCGGTCGTCCACCTGGTAGAGCGAGTGGCCCCGGGTGACGGTGGCGCCGCTGTCGGGCACGGCGGTGACGGTGCCCGAGAGCCGGCTGGTGGCGTTGCTGGCCGGCCCGTAGCCGAGTTCGCCGTCGGCGTCCTGGGTGTCCTTGAGCGTCTGCTTGGTCACCTGGGCGGTGTTCGGCGGCAGGTTCGTGGTGGGCGCGCCGCCGCCCGAGCCGCCGCCGAGGCCCAGCGTGGCGACGGCGGCCACGCCGCCCGCCGCGACGACCGCCGCGACCGCGAGGGCCATCCGGCGGCGCGAGCGCCGCTTGCGGCGGGGGCGGCGCTCCTCCGGCGCCGGCTGCTCGATCCTGTCCTCCACCGTGGCCTCACCGGTCACTGCTGGGCTCCGCCGCCGGGGCCGCCGCCGGGGCCCATCGGGCCGAACTCCTTGCGGCACTTCTCCATCGCCGCGTCCATGTCCGGGTCCTTGCCGGTCTCACCCGTGATGCGGATGCCGCGCTGGCCCGGTTTGGGGTCGGGGAACGACTCCACGCCGTTCTTGCGCATGCACTCGGCGAACTTGCGCCCGCGCTCGTCGGCCTCAGGATCGGGCTTGCCGTCGCTCTGCGCCATCGGGTTGAACTGGCGGCACGCCTCCTGCGCCTTCTCCATCTTGTCCTTGTTCTCCGGGTTCACCCTGAACTGGATGCCCTGGCCGGGCTTGGGGTCCTCCATGTCCACGCCGTTCTTGCGCATGCACTCGGCGAACTTCACGCCCATCTCGTCGGGGCTCAGCTTCGCCCCGGCGGTGTTGCCGCCGCCCGCCCCGCCGTTGCCGCCCTGGGGGATCCCGCTCTGCTTCTCCTCGCCGCCGCAGCCGGCCAGGGAAAGGGCCAGCACCAGCGGCAACGCCGCCAGCGCGCTCCGCGTACGCAGTCGCATCGCGTTCTCTTCTCTCCTCGTACGGACCGGACCTGTTCCGGCCGACGGGAAGCGATGCAACTCGGGCGCCCGTTTCCCCGGTGTTTCCGTCCGCGAGCCGCCGCAGAATCCCGGCGCGTCCCGCGCGATCACTAACGGAAAGGAAACACGCGATCAGGGATCATTCCGCCGGGAGCCGTTCCGGGACGGAAAGGGAGGCCGGGCCGATGCGAGTGCTGGTGGTGGAGGACGAGCCGTTGCTCGCCGACGCGATCGCCGAATGGCTGCGGAACGAGGCGCACGCGGTCGACGTCGCCTACGACGGCGGCGCCGGGCTGGAGCGCCTGGCCGTCAACGACTACGACGTGGTCGTCCTCGACCGGGACCTGCCCGTGGTGCACGGCGACGAGGTCTGCCGGTGGATCACCGCGGACGGCCCGGACGCGCGCGTGCTGATGCTCACCGCCGCCGCCGAGGTCACCGACCGGGTCGACGGGCTCGGCCTGGGCGCCGACGACTACCTCACCAAGCCGTTCGCGTTCCCCGAGCTGGCCGCCCGCGTGCTGGCGCTGGGCCGGCGCAGCCGCCCGGCCGCGCCGCCGGTGCTGCGCCGCGCCGGCATCACGCTGGACCCGGCCCGGCGCGAGGTGTTCCGGGACGGCCGCTACGTCCCGCTGCCCAAGCAGCAGTTCGCCGTCCTGAACGAGCTGCTGCTCGCCGAGGGGGCCGTGGTCTCGGCGGAACGCCTCCTGGAGAAGGCGTGGGACGAGCACGCCGACCCGTTCACCGGGGCCGTCCGGCTCACCATCCTGAAGCTGCGCCGCAAGCTCGGCGACCCGCCGGTCGTCGAGACCGTGACCGGAGTGGGGTACCGCATCCCATGAAGACCAGGACGCTTCTCCCCCGCCGGATGCCGCTGCGCGCCCGGCTGACCCTGACCTACGCCGTCCTGTTCCTGCTCGCGGGCGTGGTGCTGCTCGGCGTCACCTACGCGCTGTTCAGCCAGCAGATCGGCAGGCAGCACACGAAGGTCCTCGCCCGCATCGGGCCGCCGCCCGCCGCCGCGTCCGCGTCCCCGTCCGCCCCCGCCGGTTCGAGCGCCACGGCCGGGCCGGGAGCCGAGCTGCAGAACCGCACCTTCGCCCTCACCCAGGACGGCAAGGTCCTCACCGGCCCCGAGGCCGAGCGGTGGATGCTCGGCCAGCAGCGGGAGCTGCGCGAGGCCGCCACCACCTCTCTGATCACCCAGGGCGCCATCGCGCTCGCCGTCGTCGGCGGGGTCGCCGCCGGGCTCGGCTGGCTGATCGCCGGGCAGATGCTGGCGCCGCTGCACCGCGTCACCGACACCGCCCGCCGGATCGCCGGGGCGCCCGCCGCCGACAAGGGCCTGCACGAGCGGATCGCGCTGGACGGCCCGCACGACGAGGTCAAGGAGCTCGCCGACACCTTCGACACGATGCTCGAACGGCTCGACCGCTCCTTCGACGGCCAGCGCCGCTTCGTCGCCAACGCCTCGCACGAACTGCGCACCCCGCTCACCGTGGGCCGCGCCCTGGTCGAGATGGCGATGCACCGCCCCTCGGCGTCCCCCGACGTCCGGCAGCTCGGGCAGAACCTGCTGGACATCAACCTGCGGCACGAGCGGCTCATCACCGGGCTGCTGCTGCTCGCCGGCTCCGAACGCGAGGTCACCGACCCGGCGCCGGTCGACCTCGCCGACATCGTCGGCCATGTCGCCGCGCAGACCGCGATGGAGGCGGGCCGGGCCGGGATCACCGTCCACGACGAGCCCGGCGAGGCGCCCACCTCCGGTGACGCGATGCTGCTGGAACGGCTCGTGCAGAACCTGGTGGAGAACGGCATCCGGCACAACACCGGGGAGGGCGGCTGGGTCCGTGTCGCCAGCCGCACCCGCCCGGGCGGGGAGCTCATCGAACTGGTGGTGACCAACTCGGGGCCGCGGGTGGCGCCGTACGAGGTCCCCGCGTTGTTCGAGCCGTTCCGGCGGCTCGGCCCGGACCGGGTGATCACCGCGAAGGGGGCCGGGCTGGGGCTGTCGATCGTCCGGTCGGTGGCGCGCGCGCACGGCGGCGACGTCACCGCGCGTCCCCGCGAGGAGGGCGGCCTGGCGGTGACGGTGACGCTGCCCGCGTGCCCGGAGAACTACGCGTTCGAGCCGGAACCGGAGCCCCCGTCGCGGTCTTCCCCGCGGCCGCCGTCACGGGTCGTCTGATCGCGCCGGATAATACAGGGGCGATGCAGCCGATCCGAAGGAGGCCCTTGTGCGCCGCCTGGTGGTGTCCCCGACCGCCCCGAGAGCCTTCCGGACGATCCTGGAGGCGTTCGAGACACCCCTCCCGCAGGGCCTCGGACGGCACATCGTCATAGAACCCGGCCAGTACCGGATGGAGGCGTGCAAGTACTGGGGCACCGCCATCATCACCGCCGCGCAGGGCCCCGGGACGGTCGTCATCGACGGCGCCGGCGAGCACGACCTGCAGGTCGAGGGGGACGTGACGCTGCAGGGCCTGACGCTGCGCAACTGGCACGAGTCCGGCTCGGCGCTGCGGGTCGCGGGCGGCACCTGCCGGGCGGAACGGTCGGAGTTCATCAGCGCCTCGAACAAGACGATCAGCGCGTGGAACGGGGCGAAGCTGTTCATGCGCGGCTGCACCGTCCGCGACGGCGGGATCGTCTACTCCGACTCGGAGGGGATGGTCGAGGACACCGAGGTGGTCGGGCCCGCGCAGTGCGGCGTGGCGCTGCACGGCGGCAGCCGGGTGACGCTGCGCCGGGTGCGGGTCCGGGACGCCGGGGAGCACGGCGTCTGGGTGAACTCCGGCTCGGCCCCGCTGATCGAGGACTGCACGGTCGAGGACGCCAAGGCCGGCGGGATCCTGGTGCAGCACCGCTCGTCCGCCGCGATCCGCGGCGGCGCGGTCCGCCGCACCGGGCAGAACGGCGTGACCGTCCGCGACAGCTCGGAGGCCGTGGTCGAGCGGCTGGAGGTGGAGCGCTCCGGGCTGGTCGGCATCGCCACCGTCGGGTCGTCGAAGCTGACCGCGACCGGGGCCGTGGTCCGCGGCGCCCGCGACAACGGCGTCGCCGTCGACCAGCGCGCCAGCGGCCAGTTCACCGACTGCGAGGTCGTCGAGGCGCTGCGGTACGGGCTCATCGTGCTGGGCGGCGGCACCGGCACGTTCGAGCGCGGCGCGCTGACCTCGTGCGACAACGGCGCGGCGGTCTCGACCGGGGGCAAGCTGATACTGCGCGGCACCCGGGTCACCGGCAACGGCGCCGGGGTCCTCGCCGACCCGGACACCGAACTGCTCCTGCTCGACTGCGCCCTCACCGGCAACGACGGCCCTCGCGGCACACCCCAGCGTGGACCTGGTCGTCGTCTCGGTGAAGGCGCCCGAGCACTCGAAAGTGATCAGGGCCGCGCTGAAAGCGGGCAAGCACGTGCTCTCAGAGTGGCCGCTG
>NZ_JBHSON010000056.1:0-72956 GCF_042656285.1 Actinomadura rugatobispora
CGCAACCAGTCGTCGATCCTCACATACAGTGCGGTGGCGAGGGTGTTCAGGTCTGGGGTCACAACCGACCATGGACACCCTCGCCCCATTTCCGCAGGCGATCCCTTGGAATCAACCGTCTAGCCGGAGCGCTCCATCCCCCCGCGACGGCTTCGATCCGCTCCCTGCCGTCCGGTCGAGGCGCGAGGAACACTTCCGCACGGCTCAGGTCCGTGCGGAAGTGTTTTGCTTCGCGCGGGCCCCGTCCCCCCGGCGCGGCTCGGCCTGTCCCCTGGCGGGTTCAGGTTCAGCCCGCCGGGCGGGTCGCGCCGATGAGGCCGTTGCGGTGGATGCTGGACACGCGGACCCTCGCACCCGTGTACGGGGCCTCCACCATGCGCCCTTCCCCGATGAAGATGCCCACGTGGTGGATGGTGTCGGGGTCGGAGGTGTTGTGGGCGAAGAACACCAGGTCCCCTTTCCGCAGCCGGTCGAGGGGAATGCGCGGGCCGGACGTCCATTGCGTGCCCGTCCAGTGGTCGAGCTCAACGCCTGCCCTGGACCACGCGTAAAGCGCGAGCCCCGAGCAGTCGAACCCGTGGATGCGCGATCCGTGGGCGATGCCATAGCTGGGGCCGCTCGCGTTGCCCCCGCCCCAGGAGTACGGGGTGCCCAGCCATCTGAGTGCCGCCCGTGCGGCGACCGCCCCTCGGCTCGAACCGGAGAGGGCGCTGCTGGGGACGTCCCCTTCCGTCTTGGCCTTGAGGGCCTCGCGTAGGCGGCGTTCCTCGGCGCGTTCGAGGGCGGCCTGCCGTTCGCGGGCCAGCTCGGCCGCACGCGCCTGTGCCCGCCCGAGGCTCTTCTCCAGGCGGCGCTTCTCGTCCTCGATCCCCTGGACCGTCGTCTGCTGCAGGGCGACCGCGGATTCGGCCGCGCGCCTGGCCCCGTCGGAGCGTTCGGTGGCGCGGTGCTGCTCGTCGTAGGCGGCCCGCGCCTGCCGCTGGAAGAGGGTGGCGACGTTGCGCGCGACCTCGACCCGCTGGAACGCCCCGGCCCTTCGCTTGGCGAGCATCTCGACGATACCGGCGCGGTCCATGAAGCCCTGCGGTCCGCCCTCGCCCGCCACGACCGCCGACCAGGAGCTGAACCCGGTATTGGCCCGGTACGCGTCGGCGGCGAACCCGGCCAGCTCCGTCTGGGCGGCGCCGACGCGCCGGGCCGCCTCGGCCACCCGGTGCTGCGCCTCGGCGTGCGCCCGCCGGGCCTGTCCGAGCTTGACCAGCTCGCCGTTGTAACGCTCCACCGCGAGCGCCGCGGTCGAGGCGAGCCGTTCCAGCTCGCCTCCCGCCTGCGCCAGCCTGGCCTTGGTACGGCCCACCTTCGCGGCCCGCTCGCGCACTTGCTCGCGGCCGCGCGCCACGTCCTCGGCGCTGGGCGCGGGATCGGAGCGCACCGCCGCCGGCGCGGCGACGGCCGTGAGGCCGATGAAACCCGCCGCGCCCAGCGTGAGCACGGCCAGGCGCATCCCGGTTCCTGCGCCCGCCCCGCCCCTGTTGAGTATCGCCGCGTTGAGAAACACGGTCCCCCCTCACCGCGTTCACGCCCACCGCAAGTGATCGACACGGGCATGATCGACACTGAGAGTAGTTCACTCACCACACAATGTGAACCTCTGTCGCATTGGTGTCCGCCGTCACCCGCCGGAGGGCGGCGGGTCATCCTGCGCCGAACCGTCGTCCGGCTCGGGCGGAGGCGGCGAGGACGGGCTGGACGGCTGCGGCCCCGCGGGCGAGGCCGGCGACGGCTCCGTCGGACTGGGCGCCGGCGTGGGCGAAGAGGGCGGGCGTGTGGGAGTGGGGCTCGGAGACGTGGGCGAAGGCGTGGGCGAGGGGTCCGGCCCGGGACGCCAACTCACGCGCACCTGCGTGCCGCCGGGCTGGAAGGTCAGCCCTCCCTCCCCCTGCGAGCGCGCCGAACGCGACACGTGCACGTCGAGCCTGAACGTCTGCCCCGCCTCTATACGGCCGGACGCGGCGGCGGGCCGCACCGGACCCCACCCCTGGACGGACCAGTTCACCGGCCCGCCCTCGGCGCGCAGCAGGACGGTGCCCTCCGAGCCGTCGGCCAGGTCCAGGAACAGCGGGGCGACCGCGAGCGTGCCGTTGCCGCCGCCCGGCGGCTGCCCCGCGCCGCCGTCCGCCCCACCGGGCACCGGATCGCCTCCGGGCGGGAACGGCAGCGCCGTGGGCGGGGCGGACGAGGCCAGCGCCCCCAGCGGGAAGGTCGCCGACACCGGAACCCCGGTGTGGTCGCCGCCCCTGCTGGGCAGCGTCGGGGAAGGCTGCGGGACGGCCGTGGGCACGGAGCGCTGCGGCCCGGACCCGGCGTTGACCGCACCCGGGCGCGCGGCGTGCGGCGCCAGCGCCCGCACGATCGCGGCGCCGCCGCCGAGCAGCACGGCGGCCGTGACGGCACCCGCCGCAAGCCTCCCGGCAGCGCGGTGGCGCCCCCCGTCATCGGGCAGGCGGACCGCCGGCCGGACTCCACGCGGCACCCCCCGCGTCCCGGACCGAGACCCGGCACCACCCGTTCGCGCCCTGCCGCCCGACGACGGCCCCATCCCGGATGCCGGGGCCGCGCCTGACGTCGAACCCATCCCGAACGACGGCGGCATACCTTGCGTCGGGCCGATCCCGGTCGGCGATGGATCGAGACCTGGCGTCCAGGCGCTTCTCGGTGGCCGGTGGCGTGGCCTCCGGAGGAGGCGGAAGGAGCGGCCGGAGCGGTGCCCGCCGGCGGGGCGTCCCGACGGTGACAGCGTCCCGCGCGGCTGCACCGGGAAGCCGCTGGAGGAGAGATCGGTCACCCGGGTGGCCACGAACAGCCGGTAGCCGATCAGCTCCGGGTCGAGGAAGCCGCTCATCACGCGCAGCCGCAGCTCCGCGGGCGGGTCGGCCAGCGGCAGCAGGCCGAAGACCTTGGCGGCCGAGATCGTCCGGGGCAGGGAGGCCCCGCAGACCTCGCACCCGTCGGCGTGCTCCACCAGCCGCTCGCGCAGCCCGGCGTCGAGGTCGCCGCGCCGCTCGCGCAGCAGCCGGCCGCGCGCGGCGCAGCCGTACGGGCCCTGGTGCGCCAGGATCTCCGCGGCCAGCGACACCCTGAGCGCGGCGTGCGCCCGGTCGAGCGCGGCGTGCGCCTCCTTCGCCGGCAGGTCGAAGACCAAGGCCAGGTCGGGCACCGACAGCCGGTGCCGGATCAGCAACTCCAGCAGCTCACGGCTGAGCGGATCGAGGGCCAGCACCGCCTGCCAGGCCATCACCCGCTGGTCGACGTCGTCCTGGTCGTGGCTGGCCACCGGGAGGTCCGGCGGGTGGAAGCGGCCGGGCAGCCGGCGCCCGCACTCCAGCCGGGCGACGGCGTACAGCCAGGGGCCGAAGCGGTCGGGGTCGCGCAGCTTGTCGACGTGCGCCTCGGCCACGATGAACGCGTCGCGCAGGGCCACCTGCGCCGCGTCGCGCCCGCGCAGCTGGAACCAGCAGTACGCGTAGAGCCGGTCGGCGTACGCGTCGTAGACGGCGGCCGACGCGCCCGGATCGCGGGCGCGCAGTGCCTCGGCCAGTCGTCGGTCATCCATGGACAGAAAAATAAAGCCTCGAGGCTCTCTTGACATGCCATTTCAAAAGATCGAACTGGCCGGGTCCCGCCCTTTGCCACGGCCATTTCCGGACGCTCCCCGAACGCAGAGTAGATTGCTCAATATATTCGGAGTTGTCGGAGTACGAGGCTAATGTCCAACTCGTCGCACCAGCAGCCCGGAGCGCCTACCACGCAGGGGGTTGCGGCAGCGTTGCACGCCCGGCGCGCCCACCCTCGCACGCCCCACCACCACCCCGGGGCGTCATTCCGAAAACCACAAGGCACCCTGACGGAATCATGACCTCCTTTGCGCGCCCAATCACCTTCTCGCGATCAGCATTACGCCGAACGGATACTCCCTCGTATCGCTTTTCCGCCCCGTCTCGCCCGACCGCAGCCCGCCGCGCGGTAACGCGGACGCACCCGCGCCGGAACGCCGCTGGGCGGCTTCGCCTGGATCGAGACGTTGACACTGTCATCATGACAGTGTCACTATCGGAACCATGGAGAGCACCTGGACCATCACGGAACTGGCGGAGCGGGCCGTCGAGGCCCTCACCGCCGGCGCGTCCGTGCGGGTCAACGGGCGGGTGCGCGACATGCCGAACGAGCGGCTGATCCGCTGGTACACCACCATCGGGCTGGTCGACCCGCCGCTCGGCCGGCGGGGCCGCACCGCCCTGTACGGAACGCGCCATCTCCTCCAGATCGTCGCCGTCAAGCGCCGCCAGGCCGCGGGCCGCACCATCGCCGAGATCCAGGTCGAGCTCGCCGGGGCGACCGACCACCGGCTCGGCGAGATCGCCCGGCTGCCGTCGCCCGGCCCGGACGGCGGCGGGCCCGTCCCGTCCACGGAGGCCCCGGCCCCGTCACAGCGTCGCGAGGACACCGGCAGGCCGCGCTTCTGGACGGCCCAGCCCGCCGCGCCCCCCGCCGCACCGGCCGTGGCGCTCGGCGACCCGGAGGCGGCGGCAGAGCGAACCGTCTCCCTCGTCCAGGGCGTACGGCTCGCGACCGGGCTCACCCTCCTGCTGGACGGCCCCGCCCCGTCCGCGCTCAACGACGACGATCTCGCCGCGATCGAGACGGCCGCCCGCCCGCTCCTGGAGGAGCTGCGGCGGCGGGGCCTGATCGACCGGCCCTCCCCGCTTCCCGACCACCGGCCCGCAGACCCTTCCGGGAGAACCCAGTGACACTGCCCATCGCTCCACTACCCGAGACCGCGGCGCCGCCCGTCCCCGACGGCGGGCTGGGCGCGCTCTCGACCGGCCGCGGCAACCTGCCCCTCGACTCCGTCGACGTGCACGCCTCCATCACCGGCCTGGCCGCCGGGATCGAGGTCGTCCAGGGTTTCCACAACCCCTACGACGTGCCGCTTGAAGCCACCTACATCTTCCCGCTGCCCGACCGGGCCGCCGTGACCGCGCTGCGCATGGAGGCGGCCGACCGGGTGGTGGACGGCGTGCTCAAAGAGCGCGGCCAGGCGCGGCAGGAGTACAACGCCGCCATCGCCTCGGGCCGGCGGGCCGCGATCGCCGAGGAGGACCGTCCCGACGTCTTCAGCATGCGGGTCGGCAACATCCTGCCCGGCGAGCGGGTCACGATCCGGCTGACGCTGAACCAGCCCTTGCCGTACGAGGTGGACACCCCCGCCCCCGGCGCCGCCACGGGGGCGGGCACCGGGGGCGGCACGGACACCGGCGGGTCGGCCACGTTCCGCTTCCCGCTGGTCGTGGCGCCCCGCTACATCCCGGGTGCGCCGCTGGAGGGCGAGCAGGCCGGGGCGGGGGTCGCGGCCGACACCGACGCGGTGCCCGACGCGTCCCGCATCAGCCCGCCGGTGCTGCTGCCCGGTTTCCCCCTCCCGGTACGGCTGTCGATCACGGTGGACGTCGACCCGGCGGGGCTGGCGCTGACGCGGCTGCGTTCGGCGCTGCACGTGGTGGCCGAGAGCGAGTCCGGCGACCGTACGAGGATCAGCCTGCGTCCCGGCGAGCGCCTGAACCGCGACTTCATCCTGCGCCTGGACTACGCCGCGGAGTCCTCCTCGGAACCCGTCCTCGCCCTGACACCCGACACCGCCACGGAGCAGGAAGGGACGTTCACGCTGACGGTGCTGCCCTCCGGGGAGAGCCGCCCGCGGCCCCGCGACATCGTGCTGCTGCTCGACCGTTCGGGCAGCATGGGCGGCTGGAAGATGGTCGCGGCACGGCGGGCGGCCGGCCGGATCGTCGACACGTTCACGGCCGGCGACCGGTTCGCGGTGCTGTCGTTCGACCACACCATCGAGCGCCCCCGGGACCTCGGCGCCGGGCTGGTGCCCGGCACCGACCGCAACCGGTTCCGCGCCGTGGAGCACCTGGCCGGGCTGGGCGCCCGCGGCGGCACCGAGATGCTGCGGCCGCTGGAGGAGGCGTGCGGGCTGCTCGCCGACCCGTCGCGCGACCGGGTGCTGGTGCTGATCACCGACGGGCAGATCGGGAACGAGGACCAGATCCTGGCCGGGCTCGTCCCGCGGCTGAACGGCGTCCGCGTCCACACGGTCGGCATCGACCGGGCCGTGAACGCGGGGTTCCTGGGACGGCTGGCCGAGGCCGGGCAGGGCCGCTTCGAGCTGGTCGAGTCGGAGGACCGGCTGGACGAGGCGATGGAGCAGATCCACCACCGCATCGGGTCCCCGCTGGTCACGGACCTGCGGCTGGAGGCGACGGACGGGCTGCAGATCCTCCCGGACACGACCGCGCCCGAACGGATCGGGGCGCTGTTCCCCGGCGTGCCGCTGGTCGTCTCGGGCCGGTTCCGCGGGGCGCCGTCCGGGAGCATCGTCGTGCGCGGTACCACGCCCGACGGGACGGCCTGGGAACGGCGTGCCGTCGGCACGGAGACCAAGGCCCCGGCGGCAGGCGCGATCTGGGCCCGCGCGCACCTGCGCGACCTGGAGGACAAGTACGCGGTCGTCGGGTCCGGCGCCCTCGAGGCGCGCATCGTCGAGACCTCGCTGCACTTCAACGTGCTGTGCCGCTTCACCGCGTTCGTGGCCGTGGACAGCCGGGTCGTGACCGAGGGCGGAGACCCGCATCGGGTCGTCCAGCCGGTGGAGACGCCCGATGGCTGGGAGGACGACCTCGACCTACCGGACTTCCTGGGTGGGGGCCCGCCGGCAGCACCCAGGATGGCCGCCCCCCAGGCCTACGGAGCCGCACCTCTGCCTCCGGCGGCGGCCGGCGCCCCGGCCCAGCCGGGTTACGGCGCGGCCCCCGGCGGCCCGCCCCCGGCCCCGTCCTTCCAGGGCAGCCCGCCTCCGGCACCGGCCCCCGCCATGGACTGGATGCAGGAGGAGCAGGCGAGGGGAGGCGGCGGCCCGTCCAGGGGCACCGCCAGGAAGCGGCCGGGGGGACGTCCAGGCGCGGCCCCGCCCGCCCAGAGCCCTGCCGAACGCGACCTGGCTGAGGCGCGCAGGCAGTTCGCCAGGCTGCTCCAGGACCTCCGGGCGATGGCAGCCGACTCGCGCGAGCTGCGTCAGACCCACCTTGTGGGCTCGGTGCTGCCCACGCTCGACACGTTCACCCGGGCGATGCAGAGCAGTGGTGTGGACGCCGCGCTCACCACGCCCCTGTCCGTCCTGGTGAACGACCTCAGGGCGTTGGCGTCGTCTCCGGGCATCGAGCTCGCCGTCCAGGCCGACCCCCGGTTCGACGAACTGTGGGACCGGACGATCCAGACCCTGGAGGCATTCGTCGAAGACAAGGCCAAGCCGGAGCGCCGGGCGTTCTGGAAGCGCTCGCGCTGACCTTAGGAGAGTGGGCGCCCTCCCCGGGGGAGGGCGCCCACGGTCCAGCGGCGCACCAACGGGATGAGATTGAGGGCGAGTCCCACCACCGCGACGCCCGTGACGAGGTTCACCCCCGGGTGGTACTGGCCGAAGTCAGCCGCGGCCGTACCGGTGTGGGAGCCGCCCGCCACCAGCGCCGTGACAGCGGCCAGCACCAGCGCGGCGCCGACCTGCCCGGACGTCTGGACCAGGCCGGACGCCAGCCCCTGCTCGTCGTCGTGGATGCCGTCGGTGGCCTGGGCCATGATCGAGCTGAACCCGAACGCGAAACCGCCGCCCAGCAGCAGCATCGTCGGCAGGATCGTGACCGTGTAGTGCGGCGCGTTCCCGGCCGTGGCCAGGAACCACGCGTACCCGAGGGTCAGCGAGGTCATCGAGGCCAGGATCAGCCGGGGCGTGCCGTACCGGTCGATCAGCCGCCCGACGAACGGCGAGCCGACCGCCACCAGCAGCCCCGCGGGCAGCAGCGCCAGCGCCATCCGCAGCGGCGACCAGCCCAGCACGTCCTGCAGGTAGAGCGTCATCATGAACTGGAAGCTCAGGTACGACCCGAACAGCGCGACGATGCTCAGGTTCGCGCGGACGATCGTGCCGATCCGCAGGATGCCCAGCCGGATCAGCGGGTGCGCCACCCTGTTCTCGACGACCACGAACGCGGCCAGCAGCAGCACGGCGAGCACGATCGAGCCCACGGTCAGCGGGTCCAGCCAGCCGCGTTCGGGCGCGGAGACCACGGTGTAGACGGCCAGCAGCATCCCGCCGGTCAGCGTGACCGCGCCGGCCAGGTCGTGTCCGCCGCCGGCGGCCGGGCGGTCCTTGGGGATCAGGGCGATGCCGGCGACCAGCGCCAGGATCGCCAGCGGCACGGGGGTCAGGAACGTCCAGCGCCAGCCGAAGCTGGTCAGCAGCCCGCCCAGGATCAGCCCGGACGAGTAGCCGCTGGCGCCGAACACCGAGAAGACCGACAGCGCCCGGTTGCGGGCGGGTCCCTCGTGGAAGGTGGTGGTCAGGATGGACATGGCGGTCGGGGCCGTGAACGCGGCGGCCAGGCCCTTCACGAAACGGGTGGCGATGAGCAGCGCGCCGTCGTCCACGAGGCCGCCGACGAGCGAGGCGACGGCGAACACGGCCAGCGCGATCAGGAAGACGCGGCGCCGTCCCAGCAGGTCGGCGGTGCGGCCGCCCAGGAGCAGCAGCCCGCCGTACCCGAGGACGTAGCCGTTCACGATCCACTGCAGGGCGGTGGTCGACAGGCCGAGCTCGGTTCCGATCGACGGCAGCGCCACGCCCACCATGGAGACGTCGAGCCCGTCCAGGAACAGCACGGCGCACAGCACCGCCAGGACGCCCCAGAGCCGGGGCGTCCACTTCTGCTCGGCGATCGCGGACGCCGGCGGCGCGGAGACGGTCGAGGTGTCGGTGATGGTCACGGCGCAGAAGATTACATGCGCATGCATCTGATGTCGAGGAATTTAATGCAGATGCATATGATGCGCGCGCATGCTAGGATGCGCGCCATGGAGTCCGGAAGCGTCCTGGTCGGCCGCTGGCGGCGGCTGCTGACCAGCTACAACCAGATCGCGTGCCACCTCGACCGCGCGCTCCAGGAGGCGCACGGGCTCACCATGAGCGAGTTCGAGACCCTCGACCGGCTGGTCGACGCGGGCTGCGACAAGTGCCGCATGCAGGACCTGCTCTCCCACATGTACCTCAGCCAGAGCGCCCTCTCCCGCACGGTCGCCCGCCTGGAGAAGCACGACCTGGTCGAACGGACCCTGTGCCAGGACGACCGCCGCGGCGTCTTCGTCAAAATCACCGAGGCCGGCCGCGAACGCCACACCCAGGCCCACCGGACCCACCTGGCCGTCATCGCCGAGCACCTCGCCCAGGACCCCGTCCCGGCCACGACCGCCTAAACACCCGAGGCGATCCGCAGCAGCACCGCCGCGTGACACAGGTCAGGCTGCCCCTTCTCCGGCAACGGGCACCAGCAGGCCAGGTCCTTCCCCGCCAGTTCCCGCCGGATCTCCTCGTCGCCGGGATAGCCGACCTCGTCCACCCACCCCTCAGGCGGATCGCGCCGCACCCGCATGTACTCCTCGAACCGCCGCTGCGACTCCTCGCGGGTCATCCCCTTGCCGATCTTCCAGGGATTCCCCCACCGCGAAGGCCGAGCGACGACCACCACCCCCTCAGGCTTCCGCCACCCCTTGGCCCGCCGAAGCCGGATCCGCTCAGGCATACAACACCCCCCGACTCACACCCCTACCCAGTCCATCCCCGCGTCCCGCGAACGTCCCTTTGTCAGTGGCCTCTGTGGCGTGGGCGACACCGCGCCGACCTGGTGGACGCAGCCGTGGTAAGGGTGTGAGCGTGATGGTCGGCGGAAGACCGATGTCCCTGATTTCGGGGGTGGCCGGGGGCCTGGGGCGGGGCCGCTATGCGGCCCTGATGACCGGCGTGCCGTGCCAGCGGTCTCTGCCAGGAACGCATTCGCCCGCCATGACCAGTGAGCCCGCGCCGACCGTGGTGGCCTCACCCACCTTGCCGCCGGGCAGCACGAACGTGACCGGCCCCAGGGTGGCGCCGCGGTCGAGTCGCACCGCGTCCAGTTGCATCACCCTGTCGTGGAACAGGTGGGTCTGAAGGACGCAGCCGCGGTTCACGCTGGAGCCCTCACCGAGCTCGATCAAGTCGGGTTCGGGCAGCCAGTGGGTCTCGCACCACACGCCACGGCCGATACGGGCTCCCAGGCTGCGCAGCCACCAGTTCAGGACGGGAGTGCCCAGCGAGTTCTGGACCAACCAGGGCACGGCGAGGGTTTCCATGAAGACGTCCCAGAGTTCGTTGCGCCAGACGAACGCGCTCCACAGCGGGTGACGTCCGGTGGAGAACTTGCCCATCAGCACCCACTTGGCCGCCGTGGTCACCGCCCCGGCGATGATCCCGGCCAGGAAGAGCACGGGGCCCGCGACCACTACCGCCGCCCAGGCCCCCGCCACGGACCAGGTGAACAGCAGCACGGCTGCCACGGCCAGCAGGAGCAGCCCCGACAGGATCGGCGGCACGACGCGGCACGACTCGACCGCGCCACGGGCCACCAGGAGCGACCTCGGCGGGGCGAAGGTCCTGGCCGGGTCGTGGGTCTCGGTCTTGCGGCGCAGACGCATCGCCGGGCGGCCGAGCCACGACGTGCCCGGGGGTACGGAGTCGGGCGTGTCGGACAGCACCCCGATCAGCGCGTCGTCGCCGACCTCACGCTGCGGGCCGACCATCCCGGAGTTGCCCACGAACGCCCGTGAGCCGATCCGCGAGCGGCCCAGCCTCATGCGGCCGCCGCGAAGCTCATACGGCGCGGCGAGCACGTCGTCGGCGAGGAACGCCGCAGCGCCGACGTCGAGCAGCTTCGGCAGGGCCAGCACCGTGGAGACCTCGACCGAGCGGCCGATGCGCGCGCCGAGGAGCCGCATCCACAGCGGGGTGATCAGGCTCGCGTAGACCGGGAACAGCGTCCTGCGCGCGTCGTCGAGCAGCGTGTGGGTCATCCAGGCGGCCCAGGCGGCCGCGCCGTGCACCCGGTAGGTGCCAGGGCTCAGCGCCAGACCGACGGTCCGGATCGTCGCGGCGAGCAGCAGCAGGTGGCAGACCGTGGTCACCACGACCAGCACCGGCATCCACGCCGCCAGCGTCAGAATCCAGCTCGTCAGGGACGTGCCATCGAGCAGGACCGCGACGGCCAGCGCCACGGCAGGCACCGCGGCGAGCCCGGAGATCAGCGAGCGCAGGCCCGTGCCGAGCAGGTAGGCGCACTGCCATGCCCACGACCGGCTCGCCTTGGCGGCGGGCCACTGCGAGGAACTCGCCCGCCGCGCGGCCGGGGATCCACCCCAGCACTCGCCGTCCGGGACCGTCCCGGTGACGCAGCCGCCCCGCAGCACCTCGGCGCCGTCACCGATGGCCGTGCCCGGCATCAGCACGCTGCGCGCCCCGACCCGGGCGCCCGCGCCGACCCGCACCTCGCCGATGCGCAGCCGGTCGGCGTCCAGCCACCAGCCGGCCATGTCGACCCCGGGTTCGATCGCCGCGCCATCGCCGATCCGGGCGAGCCCGGTGACCGGCGGGAGCGCGTGCAGATCGACGTCCTTGCCGACACGGCAGCCCAGCAGGCGGCCGTAGAGGACGGCCAGGGGAGTGCCGAGCACCGATGTGACACCGAGCGTGGCCACCAGCCGCTCCGCCGCCCACAGCCGCAGGTGCCCGCCACCGCCGCGCCGGTGGTCGCCGGGCTTCAGCCGCCCACGCAGCAGGCGCGCTCCGGCGGCAGCCAAGACCACCCGGCCGGGTTGGGTGAACAAGGCCGGCAGCCCGACGAGCAGCACCCACCACGGCAGGGCCGGAAGCACAGGGTCGGCGCCCGCCGCGGAGCACAAGGCGCCCACCAGCCCGATGGCCAGCACCAGCCGCAGCCCGGACACGCCCAGCAGCACGGTCTGGATCGTCGCCTGGACCCAACCCGTCCACCTGGGCGTCCTGGTGTCGCCCCCGGCAGGCCGCGCCGTGTCGGCGGGTGCCGCCTCGGCGCCCTCGGATGGCTCGGTGCCCGCGGACCCGGCGCCGGCCAGGAGGCCGCGCAAGGTCGCCGGGGTCGGATGACGGTAGACGTCGATCATCGAGATCGAGGGGTACCGCTCGCGAAGCGTCGTCACGAGCCGCGCCACGGCCAGGCTGGTGCCGCCGAGGTCGAAGAAGTCATCGTCCGGTCCCGCCTCGGTGCCGAGCAGTTCCGTCCAGAGCCGCATGAGCCACGCCGTGGTCTCGTCGGCACGGACCGGTCCGGTATCTCGTCCGGCGG
Source organism: Actinomadura rugatobispora (assembly GCF_042656285.1). Taxonomy (GTDB): domain Bacteria; phylum Actinomycetota; class Actinomycetes; order Streptosporangiales; family Streptosporangiaceae; genus Spirillospora; species Spirillospora rugatobispora. The sequence goes on from NZ_JBHSON010000056.1 coordinate 12,300, forward strand.
GCAGCGGCCAGGGCAGCGCGGTGCGATCGACCTTTCCCGAGCCGCGAACCGGGAAGGACTCGAGCACGGCGAGCCGCGGCACGAGCGCCGCGGGCAAGCGTTCCCGCAGCCGCCGCGCCGCCGCGGCCTTGTCGAAGCGGCAGGGGTCACCGTCCACCGGGACCACGTAGCCGACCAGCACGTCCAGCCCACCCGCCGTACGCTTGACCACGGCCGCCGCGGCCGCCACTGACGGCAGCGCCAGCATCTCGGCCTCGATCTCACCGAGCTCGATCCGCCGACCGCCGATCTTCACCTGGTCGTCGGCGCGCCCGACGAACTCCAGCCCCTCGGGCACGGCGCGGACGAGGTCACCGCTGCGGTAGGCGCGCCCCCACCCCAGCGACGGCATGGCGGCGTACTTCTCCGCGTCCCGCCCGGGGTCCAGATAGCGGCCGAGCCCGACGCCGCCGATCACCAGCTCGCCGATCTCGCCCCAGCGCACGGGCCGCCCGGAGGGGTCCACGACCGCGAGCCGCCAGCCGTCCAGCGGCAGGCCGATCCGCACCGGCTCGCCGTCGTACAGGCGGGCCGCGCAGGAGACCACGGTCGCCTCGGTGGGGCCGTAGGTGTTCCACAATTCCCGGTCCGGTGTGGCGAAACGCCGGACCACGTCCGGCGGGCATGCCTCACCTCCGACGATCAGCAGCCGGACACCGGCCAGCATCTTCGGCGACCACAGCGCGGCCAGCGTCGGAACGGTGGACACCACCGTCACGCGCCGCTCGGCCAGCCACGGGCCGAGGTCCGCACCTGCCCGCACCACCGACCTCGGCGCGGGTACCAGGCAGGCACCGTGGCGCCAGGCCAGCCACATCTCCTCGCAGGAAGCGTCGAACGCGACCGACAGCCCGGCCAGGACCCTGTCACCCGGCCGGACCGGGTCGTCCCGCAGGAACAGCCGCGCCTCCGCGTCCACGAACGCCGCGGCCGCACGGTGGCTGACCGCGACGCCCTTCGGGGTGCCGCCGGAACCGGAGGTGAAGATGATCCACGCATCGTCGGCGAGGCCGGGGGCCGTCCCGCGCCGGGACGGCGGGACGATCGGCCCGGTGGCGATCCGCCGACCCGCGCCGATGACGGCACAGACGCCGGACTCTCGCCAGACCAGCTCGGCGCGCTCGTCGGGGTCGTCGGCGTCCACGGGCACGTACGCCGCACCCGCCGCCAGCACCGAGAGGATCGCCACGTACAACTCGGCGGATCCAGAGGGAACCCGCACCCCGACCCGGTCACCGACGCCGATGCCCATGGAACGCAGCTCGACGGCCCGTGCCTGGACGGCGCGGGCCAGCTCCGTATAGGACAGCACCCGTTCCCCGTCATCAATCGCGGGCTGGTCCGGCCATTGCATCACCGTGTGCTCCAGGATGTGGAGCAGCATCCGCGGGCCGGCCCCCGGCGCGGGCTTGTATATCGCCGCGTCTTCCAGGGAAAACGCGGGTTGTTCCGATTCAAGTACTGCGAGATCCCGAGTGGTCACCGCGTGCCCTTTCAGGAGAAGAACGCGCGATCCGTCGAACGGATCGGCCGTCGCCAGGTCGTGGACTACTCCGTGCCATGCGCCACCGCTCGTCCGGGTGGGCCAGGAAGAAGATTGACGGGCGCGTTTAGGAGGTCGCTGAGCGGTGGCTGTGCGGAACCTGTGCACGGGAAACGGCCCGCTCACGGCGGAAACGGGACGCGGTGAACCGCCATCGACCGCCCGCCGACGCGATGCGGCGGCCAGGCCGCGCGGGTGCGTTCGTGCTGGTGAGCCTGCGAGTGCCCCGTGCGGGGACGCCGTGCGGGGACGCCGCCCGGGGAACGCCGCCCGGGGAACGCCGCCCGGGGGTGGGTCAGCCGGGGATGTTCGCGGCGGGCAGCTTCACGGTGAAGCGGGTCTCCCCGGACCGGCTGGTGAGCCCCACGGTGCCGTGGTGCGCGCTGACCACCGCGGCCACGATCGACAGGCCGAGTCCCGTGCTGCCGGCGGCACGGGAACGCGAGCCGTCACCCCTGACGAACCGCTCGAAGACCTTCGGCCGCATCTCCGGCGAGATCCCCGGACCGTCGTCGGTGACCGTCAGAACCACCGCGCCCCCCTGGGGCGACAGCCCGGTCGTGACCGTGGTGCCCGCCGGGGTGTGCCTGCACCCGTTGGCGAGGAGGTTCGCCAGCACCTGGTGCAGGCGGACCTGGTCGCCCACGGCGTAGACCGGTTCGGGGGGCAGCTCCAGCCGCCACAGATGGTCGGGGCCGGACACCCGCGCGTCGCCGACGGCGTCCAGCACCAGCCGGGACAGGTCCACCGGCTCGCGTTCGAGCGGCCGTCCCGAGTCCAGCCTGGCCAGCAGCAGCAGATCCTCAACGAGCACGGTCATCCGGCGGGACTCGGAGTCCACCCGGCCGATGGCGTGCTCGACCTCGGGCGGCAACTCCGGGTGCCGCTGGGCGAGCTCGGCGTACCCGCGGATGGCCGCGAGCGGAGTGCGCAACTCGTGGCTGGCGTCCGCGACGAACTGCCGGACGCGCGTCTCGCTGGCGTGCCGCGCGGACAGGGCCTCGCCGATGTGCCCGAGCATCCGGTTCAGCGCGGCCCCGACCCGCCCGACCTCGGTGCCGGGATCGGTGTCGGCGTGCGGCACCCGCACCGGCAGCGCGACCTCGCCCTTGTCGAGGGGCAGCTCGGCGACCCGGCCCGCGGTCGCCGCGACCCGGTTCAGGGGACGCAGCGTCCGCCGGATGATCACCACGCCGGCGATACCGGTCGTGACCAGCCCCAGCAGCGACACCGCGCCGAGCACGACGCTCACGCGGACCTCGGTGTCGTCGACGGAACCCAGCGGCAGCCCGGTGACGATCACGTATCCGACGCCGGCGTGCCGCGCGGTCAGCCGATAGCGCCCCAGCTCGTCGAGATCACGGGTGCGCGCGCCGCCGTCGGGCGGTTCGGCCGCGAGGACCGCGCGCTGCCGGCCGCTCAACGGCTCCCGCTCCCCCGTCTCAGGCGCCACTCTGCCGGCCTCGATCACCCTGCCGCCCCTGATCAGGGCGCTGATGGTCCCGACGCTCTGCCCCGGCGCGTCGACCGGGGACCGCGTGACGCGGGTGGGCAGGGACCACCACCTCACGGTTCGGTCACTCGCCGCGTCCAGTTGCGCGTCGAGCTGGCCCACGAGGAACGCGCGCAGCACCACCACCGTGAGCACGCTGATCACCAGGCAGACGAGCGCCAGCAGCGCCAGCTGCTCGGCGATCAGCCGGGTACGCAGCGACCGCCGCGAAAGCTTCGGCTCGGCCCGCAGGTCGGACGACATCACACCTCTGCTCCGGCGACTCTCCGTGGTGTGCCCGCCGCGCCCGGCGGTATCGGCGGGCGCTCCGGTGACGCTGCCCGCCCGATGCTATCCGGACCGTCACGGCGCTGCGGACCGCGCCGGGATCCAGCACGGCGCGGGCTCCAGTGTCAGCGGCGAATCTGTGCGTTCCCTGTGCGCGTCCTGTGCTGTCGCTGTGATGGACCACCACGGGGACATCCGGCTGATACACAGGTACGGCGCGAATGCCGCCACAGCCGCCACCGACGACGAGGACATGCCGATCATGAACGCCTCCGGGCGCCCGGAACTGCGCCGCCCCGACGGGCAGTCGGTCAGGGTGCTCGTCGTGGACGACGAACCCGCCCTCGCCGAACTGCTGACACTCGCCCTGCGCTACGAGGGCTGGGAGGTGCGCAGCGCCCCCGACGGGACGAGCGCCGTCCGCGTCGCGCGGGAATTCCGTCCGGACGCGGTCGTGCTCGACGTGATGCTGCCCGACTTCGACGGCCTGGAAGTTCTGCGCAGGATACGCGGGCGGTTCGACGGCCTCCCGGTGTTGTTCCTCACCGCCAAGGACGCCATCGAGGACCGGATCGCCGGGCTGACCGCGGGCGGCGACGACTACGTGACCAAGCCGTTCAGCATCGAGGAGGTGGTGCTGCGGCTGCACGCGCTGATGCGGCGCACCGGCGTCACGGAGGCCACCGCGGGCACCACCGTCACGGTCGGCGACCTGACGCTCGACGAGGACACCCGCGAGGTGCGCCGCGCGGGCAAGGAGATCCAGCTCACCGCGACCGAGTTCGAGCTGCTGCGCTTCCTGATGCGCAACCCGAGGCGGGTGCTGAGCAAGGCGCAGATCCTGGACCGCGTCTGGAGCTACGACTTCGGCGGCCAGGCCAACATCGTCGAGTTGTACATCTCCTACCTGCGCAAGAAGATCGACGCGGGGCGCCAGCCCATGATCCACACCAAGCGCGGCGCCGGATATGTGCTTAAACCCGCCGACGGCTAGGCATCGAGGCTCATAGCCGCCGCACAGCTTCGGCACAAGCTGGACCCAGGGCCGGGCCCGAATCTCGGGGCCATGCCGACGACACTGCACACCGCCCCCTCGCCCAGAGCCCGCCCCAGCGTCCTTCCCATCCCGACCGGCGGCACGGCCCCGGTCCTGGACGTCGTGGTTCCCGTCCACAACGAGGAGAATGGCCTCGAGCCGTCCATCCGGCGTCTCCACGAGCACCTGACGGAACGTTTCCCCTACCGGTTCCGGATCATCGTCGCGGACAACGCGAGCACCGACCGCACCCCCGAGATCTCCAAGGCACTCGAAGCGGAGATTCCCGAGGTGGTCGCCGTCAGCCTGGAGGAAAAGGGCCGGGGGCGGGCGCTGCGCGCAGTGTGGACGGCGTCGGACGCCCCGGTGCTGGTCTACATGGACGTCGACCTTTCCACGGATCTCGCCGCGCTTCCTCCGCTGGTCGCACCGCTCATCTCCGGCCACTCCGACATGGCCATCGGAAGCAGGCTCGCCAAGGGGGCCCGGGTCGTGCGCGGCCCCAAGCGCGAGATCATTTCCCGCTGCTACAACCTGCTGCTGCGGGGCACGCTCGCCGCACGATTCTCCGACGCGCAGTGCGGTTTCAAGGCGATCCGGGCCGACGTCGCCGAGCGGCTGCTGCCGCACGTGCAGGACACCGGCTGGTTCTTCGACACCGAACTGCTGGTCCTCGCCGAACGTTCCGGTGCCCGCATCCACGAGGTTCCCGTCGACTGGGTCGACGACCCCGACAGCCGAGTGGACATCGTCTCGACCGCGGCGGCCGACATCCTGGGCATCCTCCGGCTCGGACGCGCGCTCACGACCGGCACGGTGCCCATCGCGCATCTGCGCGCCCAACTCGGCAGGAACCCGATCCCGGTCGACGCCCCCGGAGTCCCCCGCGGGCTGGCCAGGCAGCTGGCGCGGTTCGCCGTGATCGGCGTGGTGAGCACCCTCGCCTACCTCGGGCTCTTCATGCTGCTGCGCACCGGAATGAACGCACAGGCGGCCAACCTGCTGGCCCTGCTGGTCACCGCGATCGCCAACACCGCGGCCAACCGGCGGCTGACCTTCGGCGTGCGCGGACGGTCGAACGCGGGTCGCCACCAGTTCGAAGGGCTGGTCGTGTTCGCCCTCGGGCTCGCGCTGACCAGCGGCTCGCTCGGCGTTCTGCACGCCGTCGCCACGCCGGGCCAGGACATCGAGCTGGCGGTGCTGGTCCTGGCCAACCTCGTCGCGACGATGTCGCGCTTCCTGCTTCTGCGCGGCTGGGTGTTCGCCCCGCACCGCCGTTCCGAGTCCTGACGTTCCGTCCCCCCTGGAGACCAAGATCATCATGTCGACCCCGGCCGGTGCGCACGCACACCGGCCGTCAGATGAGCGGAGCACCGTCCAGCGGCTCCTGCTCGGCCCGAGCGACCAGCCGACGTGGGTACGCCCGGCGGCGCTGGCCCTCCTCGCCCTCACCTCGCTGCTGTACCTGTGGGACCTCAGCGTGTCCGGCCACGGAAACAACTACTACGCCGCCGCCGCGATGGCCGGCTCGCAGGACTGGGCGGCCCTGTTCTTCGGCTCCCTCGACCCGAACAACGGGATCACCGTCGACAAGCCGCCCGCCTCGCTGTGGGTGATGGGGCTGTCCGGGCAGATCTTCGGATTCTCGAGCTGGAGCCTCCTGGTTCCCCAAGCCCTGCAGGGCATCGCTTCGGTCGGGCTGCTGTACGCCACCGTGCGCCGCTGGTCGGGGCCTGCCGCCGGACTGCTCGCCGGGGCCGTCTTCGCGCTGACGCCCGTCGCCACGTCGATCTTCCGGTTCAACAAGCCCGACTCCCTGCTCACCCTGCTGCTCATCGCCGCGGCGTACTGCACGGTGCGCGCCACCGAGAGGGCCGGCCTGCGCTGGCTTCTGCTGGCGGGCACCGCCATCGGGTTCGGCTTCCTGACCAAGATGCTGGCGGCGTTCCTGGTGCTGCCTGCGCTCGCGCTGGTGTACCTGGTCGCGGCCCCGACCGGCATCGTCCGGCGCCTGAACCACCTCGGCGCGGCCGGCATGGCGGTCGTGGTCTCCACGAGCTGGTACATCGCGCTCGTCGACCTGATGCCCAAGGGCACCCGGCCCTTCATCGCCGGTTCGGAGGACGACACCGTCCTCGACCTGGCGCTCGGCTACAACGGGATCGGACGCATCCTCGGGAACGAGCGCAACAGCACGAGCGGAGGAGCAGGCACCGGCTTCAGCGGCGAGCCCGGAATCGCCCGGATGTTCAACGACCAGCTCGGCGGCGAGATCTCCTGGCTGCTTCCCCCCGCGCTGATCGCCCTGATCGCGGGTCTCTGGCTGACCCGGCGGGCGCCGCGCACCGACCGCACCCGGGCCGCGATCCTTCTGTGGGGCGTCTGGCTGGTGGGGATCGGAATGGTCTTCAGCCTCATGGAGGGCATCATCCTCCCCTACTACTCGGTGATCCTCGCGCCCGCGATCGGCGCGCTGATCGCCCTCGCCGGCGTCCGGCTCTGGGAGAGCCGGGCGAACCTGACAGCCCGCTGCACGCTCGCCGCGATGGTCGCCGTGAGCGTCGCCTGGGGATTCGCCCTCCTTGAACGCACCGGTTCCTGGATGCCGGGCCTGCGCTGGAGCCTCCTGGCACTCGGCGTCATCACCGTCATCGCGCTCGTGGCACCCCAGACCCGCCGCCTCACGGTGGTGACGCTCGCCTGCGCCCTCGTGACCGGCCTCGGCGGCACCAGCGCCTACGCGCTGGCCACCGCGGCGGAACCCAAACCCGAAATCCCGACATCCGGCCCCGCCGGCAAGGTCGGCCACACAGGTTCGACTGGAACGCGGAGCGCCGTGAACCCCGAACTGGTCAAGGCGGTGCAAGCGACCACGAGCCGCTGGGCGGCGGCCGGAATCGGGTCGGCCACCACGTCGAACCTGCAACTGGCCAGCGGCAAGGCCATCATGGCGATCGGCGGCTTCTCCGGCGGCGACCCCTGGCCCGGCCTCACCACGTTCGAGCACGAGGTCAAGGCCGGCAGAATCCACTACTTCGTCCCCCGCAGCACGAGGGCCGACGCACCCAGCGGCAGGCGCCCCGGCCGCACCCCCGGCGGTGGCGCGCCCGGCAACAGCACTGCGATCAGCGCCTGGGTCCAGGCCAACTACCAGGCGGTCATCATCGGCGGCCAGACCGTCTACGATCTGACCCGGCCGAGGCAAATGCGCCCAGGGCGGTTCGGGAGTGTGCAAACGTGGAGTTCACGATCATCTACCCGACCGGTGAGCGGATCGCCACGTGCCCGAACCACCTGATCACTTACGTCGGCAGCAGGCTCAAGAACGACGAGGGACGGTAACAGGTGGATGATCGGGAAAGGGCCAGTCCCCCGCGCGAAGGCGGCGAACGCGACACGTTGACCGGTTTCCTGCAGTTCCAGCGTGACACCCTGGCCTGGAAGTGCGCCGGGCTGACCGCCGAGCAGCTCAGGTCGCGCCCCGTGCCACCGTCGAATCTGTCCCTGCTCGGGCTGATCCGGCACATGGCCGAGGGCGAGAGGGCGTGGTTCCGCAACGTCGTGAAAGGCGAGGCCACCCCCCCGCTACTGGCAGAGCCCCGACGGAGGAACCGCCGCCTTCGACGTCGAGGACGCCGATGCCGAGGAGGCGTTCGAGATCTGGCGGCAGGAGTGCGAACGGTCCCGCGCCATCGTTGACGCCGCCGAATCCCTTGACGTCATCGGCCGCTTTGAGGATCAGGCGTTCTCACTCCGCTGGGTCCTCACCCACGTGATCGAGGAGTACGCCCGCCACAACGGGCATGCCGACCTCCTGCGCGAACGCATCGACGGAACCACCGGCGAGTAACACCACGAGCTCGATCTTGTAACCGTCGGGATCGGTCGGCCAGCACGTCCGCATCCCCGCCCTCGGCCGTAACGCCCTTGGCAGCGAGAACGTCCACCGGACGACGACCGGCCTCGCGGGCTCGTGCACGAGTTCGAGGCCGTGGTCAGGCTGCCGTGGACGGCCAGCGAGCGTTCGAGGCCGGTGACCCGCAAACCGAGCCGCAGCATGCGCATGTAACGCCACCCGACCGAGGGGCACCGCCCTAGTTCGCTGGGTTGATGCGGTGCCCACGAGGGGTTCTCGTGGGCACCGCCGGCGCTACCCGGCTCTGGACATCAGCACGATGATCGCGCCGAGATCGTCGCCTTGCACCGGATCCTCGGCGACCCGGTTGGGCCGGACGAAACCGCAGACGACGCACTGGTGGACCAAGACGAACCCCTTACCGCCGCGGTGCTCGACACGCTCGGGGCGCATCATTCCGCGGCAGCCCGAAGCCCGGTCACCGGGAACGACGTCGACGTGCTTGGACCACAGGCACGCCGGGCAGTGGTTGCGGTAGCTCCCACCGCTGAGCGGTACGACGCTCGCACCGCAGTTCTCGCACGTGAAACCCTGGTTCTGGGCGGACCTGCCGACGGCTCTGCCTCCAGATCGAAGAAGTGATCTTCAATCGGGAGTGCAGGGTTCCGTTCGTTTCTCGCCGCTCGTACGCGCTCGGGCGGCTCCCAGGCTCGACGCGGGCGAGGGACCGGTTCACCGCCCGTTCCCCCTCCTCAGGGGTCGGCGATTACTTCCGCTTCCTGCTTCACCGGGGCATCTCTCAGCCGCCGGATCCGAACCTCGACCGGGTTTGGGGGTCATTGTTCCGGTCACTGTCAGCCGAGCCTCCTCAGCTGCCAGCGGTAGGTGTCGTCCCGCGCTCACTGGCGTCGGCGCCGTCCCCTGTGATCAGAGCACAGCGGTGCCCGCTCCGTATGGTCGGCGCATCCCCCTCCTTCAACTCGGCCGGCATCCTCACCGATCACAGCAGCCCGAGCAGGCGAGGACAACGCGATTTCCGGCTCCGGTTCAAGCAACGGCGTATCCTGCGCCCGTGAAACTGCGCTTCGAGACGCGCCGGTCCGACTCGCCGTGGGTCGACACCGTGTGGACCTGCACGAGCGAGCAGGTCACGGCGATGACATCGGTCGCAGGGGCGCGCTGGGGCCTAGTGTTCTGGGAACAGGACGGGCGGGCGTACGCGGGGATCAGCGGTCCCGAGACCCGGACCGGCACGGCACCCGTGCCGGATGGCGTGACCTTCATGGGCATCGAGTTCGCCGTGGGCACCTCGTTGCAGGCCGTGCCCACGTCGGCACTGGTCAACGGCGGCATCGAGCTCCCCGACACCACACGCCGGACGTTCCGGCTGGACGGCGCGCGCTGGGAGACGCCCGGCCCCGACGACGCCGAGGTCCTGGTCGGGCGTCTCGTCCGGACCGGGATCGTGGTCCGTGACCCGCTCGTCGCCGAGGCGCTGCGGGGCCGCCGCCCGGCCGTCTCGGGGCGCACGGTCGAACGCCGGTTCCGCGCCGCGACCGGGCTGACGCGGGGCGGCGTCCGGCAGATCGAGCGGGCCCGCAGGGCGGCGGAGCTGCTGGCGCTCGGCGAGACGGCCGCCGACGTCGTCGCCAAACTCGACTACTTCGACGAGTCGCACCTGGCCCGGGCGCTGCGCTCCTACGTCGGACGCACCGCCGGGCAGTTGCGCGAGGGCACCGGCGGCCCGATCGCCCTTGACCTGGATCAGCGCCTGACGTCGTAGACGAGCTTCAGGATCCCGTTCGAGTAGCTCTCCGACTCCCGCAGCGCCAGCATCTGCTTGTCGCGGTCGGCCCGGCCGAACACGCTCTTCCCGGCACCGAGAAGCACGGGGAAGACGAGCAGGTTGTACTGGTCGATCAGACCCGCGTCCGACAGCCGCCGGGCCAGCTCCGCGCTCCCGTGGATGAAGATCGCGCCGCCCTCGCCCTCCTTGAGCGCGGCGACGTCCTCGGTCGAGCGCAGGATCGTCGTCGGCCCCCACCCGTCGACGAGGGCGTCCTCGGACAGCGTGGTCGACACCACGTACTTGGGCAGCTCCTTGTAGTCGGCGTGGTCCTCCGAGCCGGGCCAGACCGGCGCGAACGCCTCGTAGCTGCGGCGGCCGAACATCAGCGCCGTCGTGTCGTTGAGCTCCTCGCCCTTCAGCGACCAGGCTTCCGGGACGAACTCGAGGTCCTTGACCACCCAGCCGCCGCTGCGGTGCTCCTCCCCCGGCCCGCCGCCGGGCGAGTCCACGACGCCGTCGAGCGACATGAAACCGGTGTAGACCAAGTTACGCATGGTGTTGTCTCCTCATAATCGGACCGCTAGGTCCACGCTAGATCGTGGCCACCCCAGCCGTCTTGGACGGAAACGACACGAGTTCACCTGAACACCTCAATGACCCCACCCTCGATGCGCACAGCCCCCCGCCAGGTCGGCCGGGACTCGGCCCCACCCCCCATGCCTCACTGCAGCCCTTCAGGAAGGAGTAGCCGGGTGCGTGAACCTCACCGCAACAGTCATCTACACGCCTCAGACGAGTGAACCCGGACCGATCCCGGACTTGACTACCCCAGACGGACCGGCCCCGGCCACGCAGCGGCCAATTCAAAGCCGTATCGGCGCCCGCGTCCCCAGTTGCGCAAGGGCGTAAGCAAAAGACCCCCTCCCGGACCGGGAAGGGGCCTTTGACGTGGAGCCGCCTATCGGAATCGAACCGATGACCTGTTCATTACGAGTGAACCGCTCTGCCGACTGAGCTAAGGCGGCTTGCCGTACGGGACGGCGGGCAGAAGTCTACCGGGTCTTGCGGGGTGAGCGTGCATCAGCGGCAGACGGTGCCGTCCTTTGGGGGCTTGGTGGTGACGAGGTAGTTGTCGGTGGCACGGGAGATGCAGGGGTTGGCCTGGAGGTAGGCGGTGTGGCCGTCGCCGTCCAGGCTCAGGAGGACGCCCGAGTCGAGCTGTGAGGCGAGGCTCTGGGACCACTTGTACGGGGTTGCCGGGTCGCGGATCGTGCCGATGACCAGGATGGGGGCGGAGCCCTTGGCGGTGATGGGCTTGGGCTGCTGCTTGGTCTGGACGGGCCAGTAGACGCAGGGGAGGCCGCCCCAGACGACGAAGGCGCCGAAGAGGGGGGAGGACTTCTCGGCCTGGTCCACGGACTTCTCGTAGGTGGCGAGGTTGGGCGGGTTGGGCTTGTCGACGCAGTTGACGGCCATGTTGGCTTCGGACTGGTTGCTGTAGGTGCCGTCTGGTTTGCGCTCGATCATCTGGTCGGCGAGCGTGATGAAGAGGGTGCCGTCCTGTTGCTGGAATGCCTGGGTGAAGGCCTGGCGCAGGACGGCCCAGTACTCCTTCAGGTAGAGGGCCGTGGCCATGCCCATGGTGGTCCACGACTCGGTGACCTTGCGGGCGTCCTGGCGGTTCCTGAGCGGGGTCTTGTCGACCTGCTTCAGGAAGGCGGAGATCTTGTCGATGGCCGCGTCCTCGGACCTTCCCAGGGGGCAGTCGGCGCGCTTCACGCAGTCGGCGACGAAGGCGCGCAGGGCCGTCTCGAAGCCCTTGGCCTGCTCGACCAGGGTTTGCGTGGAGGATTCCTTGGGGTCGACCGCGCCGTCCAGGACGAGGGCGCGGACCTTCTTCGGGAACTGCTCGGCGTAGAAGGCCCCCAGGTACGTGCCGTACGAGGCGCCGTAGTAGGTGAGCTTCTCGTCTCCTACGGCGGCGCGCAGCACGTCCATGTCGCGGGCCGCGTTGAGGGTGCCGACATAGGGGAGGTGTGCGGAGGCCCGGCCCTTGCACGCTTCGGCGAAGCCCTTGCTCTGGGCGGCCAGCGTGTCCAGTTCCCGCTGGTCGTCGGGGGACGAGTCCGTGCTGAAGTACTGGTCGAGCCGGCGGCCGTCCATGCATCGGACGGGGTCGCTTGAGCCCACGCCTCTGGGGTCGAATCCGATGATGTCGAAGCGGTCCCGCAGGTCCTTGCCGAAGCTGCGTCCGGCCTGGCGGATGAAGTCGACTCCTGAACCGCCCGGGCCGCCGGGGTTGGTGAAGAGGGACCCTATGCGCTCGGACTTGTTCTGGGCGGGGAGCCTGATGAGCGAGATGCGCATCTGCCCGGTGGACGGCTTGGTGTAGTCGATCGGGACGTTCGCCTTGGCGCACTGGAAGCCGCCCCCGCAGTCGGACCACGAGAGGCGCTGCTTGTAGAAGGAGTCGGTGCCGGCCGGGGATCCTGCGGGGGGCGTCTGGGGTGTGGCGGGCTTTTCCTGGGCGCTGCCGTTGCACGCTGTCACGGCAAGCGTGAGCGCCATGACCACGCCGATGGTCGTCGTTGCCCGCACCTGGTCGTCCCCGTTCTGTGGTTCCGTTGGTTCGGCAGGGAATCCCACGCTACGGGCCCGCAAGCGCGGAGGCCAGCGTCACGCTCCGTATTCGCGCGCGATGCCGTCCAGGAGCCAGGTGAGGCCCTGCTCGAAGGGTTCCTGGTCCTCGGCGCCTTCTTTGAAGGCGCGTTCGAGGTGGGGGAAGCGGCCGGTGGCGAGCATGTCGCGCATGTAGGGCTGCTCGCCGCCTCGCTCGCGCAGCATGCGCGCGCGGACGAAGTACCCGGTCATGTAGTGGTCGACCGCCATGACGATCTTCGAGGCGTCCTTCATGCCGACGTCGAGGCGGGACAGCGCGGCCAGTGACTGCTCGCCGTGTTTGAGGGCGTTCGGGCCGACCTGGGGGCGGCGCGCCGCGAGATCGACCATCCAGGGGTGGCGCAGCAGCGTGTCGCGCTCCCGCCTGGCGATCGCGCTGATCGCCTCGCGCCAGTCGTCCGGCAGCGGATCCTCGATCACCAGCTCGCCGGCGACCTCGTCGAACATGAGGTCGAGCAGGTCCTCCTTGCGCTCGATGTGGGTGTAGAGGCTCATCGCCCGCACGTTCAGCTCTCCGGCGATGCGGCGGATGGACACCGCCTCCAGGCCCTCGGCGTCGGCGATCTCGATCGCCGTGGCGACCAGTGCCTCGCGGGAGAGCTTGCGGCGGCGGTCACCGCGCTGCCGCATCCACACCGGCTCGTTCGTTGCTGCCACGCCCCCGATCGTACCCGTACGGCGTACGGCTCGATCGATACGCTGTACAAGTTCGCCGATACGGCGTATCGTTTTGCCGATACAGCGTATCGGTCGAGGGGGAGCTGATGACCACAGCCCAGAGCGGGGCCTCCACGGAGGAGCGGCAGGACATCGACCCGCGGCTCCGCCGGCTCGCCGTGGTCGTGCTGCTCGGCGCGATCATGACGATCCTCGACACGACGATCATCAACGTGGCGGTGCACACCCTCGGCCGGAGCTTCGACGCCTCGCTGTCCACCATCCAGTGGGTGGTGACCGGCTACACCCTCGCGCTCTCCATGGCGATCCCGCTCACCGGCTGGTCGGTGCGCCGCTTCGGCGCCCGCACGATGTGGCTGACCGCGCTCGGCCTGTTCGCCGCCGGGTCGCTGCTGTGCGGTGTGGCCTGGTCGGCGCCGTCGCTGATCGCGTTCCGCGTCCTGCAGGGCCTGGGCGGCGGCATGCTGCTGCCCGTCGGCCAGACGATGCTCGCCCAGGCCGCGGGCCTGGAGCGGATGGGACGGGTGATGAGCATCGTGTCCGTGCCCGCCATGCTCGCGCCGGTGCTCGGCCCGCTGCTCGGCGGGGTGATCGTGGACGATCTGAGCTGGCGCTGGCTGTTCTATGTCAACCTGCCGTTCTCCGTGATCGCCCTGGTCGCCGCCGTGCGCATGCTGCCGCGCGACACTGAGCGCGTCCCCGGCGCCCGCCTGGACGTCCTGGGCATCGCGCTGCTCTCTCCGGGCCTGGCGGCGCTGGTGTACGGGCTGTCGGAGGCCGGGAACGGGGCGGGCCCCGGCAGTGTCCGCGTCCTGCTGGGGGTCGGCGGTGGCGCCCTCCTCATCGCGCTCTTCGCCGTGCACGCCTCGCGGAAGGGCGACAGCGCCCTGATCGATCTGCGCCTGCTGCGGAGCCGGCCGTTCGTCACGGCCACGAGTGGGCTGTTCCTCTACAGCGCCGCCGTTTTCGGGCTGATGATCCTGCTGCCGCTGTACTCGCAGGTGGTACGGGGCGAATCCCCGCTGGAGGCGGGCTGGCTGCTGGCACCGCTCGGGCTCGGCGCCATCGTCACCATGCCCCTGGCGGGCCGTCTGGCCGACCGGCACGGCAGCCGCTGGCTCGCGGCCGGGGGCCTGGCGCTGGCCCTGTGCGGAGCCCTCGCCCTCACCCAGGCAGGTCCGGACACCAGTCGCACCGCCCTGATGAGCGCCATCTTCGTCATCGGTCTGGGGCATGGCGTCATGGCCCCGAGCCTCATGGCGGCCACCTACCAGGGGCTCCCGCGCCCCTCCATCCCGGGCGCGACCACGGGGGCGAACATCCTGGTACGCATCGGGAGCTCGATCGGCACCGCGGGCCTCGCCATCGTCCTGCAACTGGCCATCCGCGACACCGTCCCCGGCACGTCCGGCAACCTGCGCGAAACCGCGACGGCGCAGGCCTCGTCCCAGCTGAACGGGGCCTTCACCCACACCTTCTGGTGGGCGACCGTGATCGCGGCCATCGCTGTGATCCCCATCCTCGCCGTCCCCCGCCGGGCCGCCCTCACCGCACCAACGACATCGGTCGGAGAGCAGCGAGAGACGCGGGGGGCCTGAGGGACGACGGGAGCCCTCGAAGGGGCGCCGATTGCCGGATGTGGTCGAAATAGGGGGTGGTGCAGGGCTGTTGCCCGGACATGGGCACATCACAGAAGACCCGCGTCCGGACCGAGCAGGGCGCGAAGCGCGTCAGGGCGTACCTGGGCGGGAGGCTCGTCGCGGACACGATCAAGCCGTTCCTCGTGTGGGAGATCCCGTACTACCCGACCTACTACATCCCTGTGGAGGACGTACGGGCGGAGCTGGTGAAGGAGGGGGCGGGCAAGCATTCCCCCAGCCGGGGCGACGCCACCCTCTACACGGTGAAGGTCGACGGGACCCAGGCCGAGGGCGCCGCGCTCCGCTACGAGGAGTCGCCCGTGGAGGAGCTCCGCGACCTGGTCCGTCTCGAGTGGGACGCCATGGACGCCTGGTTCGAGGAGGACGAAGAGGTGTTCGTCCATCCGCGCGACCCTCACAAGCGGGTCGACGTCCTGCCGTCCTCGCGGCACGTGCGCGTTGAGATCGACGGCGTGACGGTGGCGGAGTCCAGCAACCCCCGGCTGCTGTTCGAGACCGGGCTGCCGGTGCGTTACTACCTGCCCAAGCCGCATGTGCGCTGGGACCTGCTGGAGTCCACGGACACCGTCACGGGCTGCCCCTACAAGGGCGAGGCCGTCTACTGGGCGGTCAAGGTGAACGGCACCGCCCACAAGGACCTGGCGTGGTCGTACCCGCATCCGCTGCCCGAGAGCCAGGGCGTGGGCGGCCTGGTCTGCTTCTACAACGAGAAGGTGGACATCTTCGTCGACGGCGTGAAGCAGGAACGCCCCAAGACTCACTTCAGCTGAGCGTCCGCCGTGGCCCCCGATCATTGGTCGCGGCGTTCGACACCGGCCACGGTGAGCGCGGCGGCGGCCAGGGCCCAGACCGCGTAGACGGTCCACGCGCCGGTGGTCGTCCACGGGTAGGGAACGGCGTCCTGGACGGCCTGCCCCAGGCGCTCCCACGCGTTCAACGGCAAGGCGTGGGCGACGACCGCCGACCAGTGGCCGTCGATGCCGAACGCGGCGGGCAGAACCAGGAGGACCACGAACACGGCGACGAGCGTGGGCGCGGCGTGCCGGACGATCGCACCCACGGCCATCCCGACCAGCGCGCACACCGGTGCGAGCAGCGCCGACGCCGCCACCAGGCGGAACGCCCCCGGTTCCGTGATCGACATGCCCGCGTCCCGCCCGGACAGGATCGCCTGGGTCAGCCCGAACGACGCCCCGGCGACGCCCGCGCCGAACGCCGCCGTGACCGCCGTGACGACGACCGCCTTCGCCGCCATCACCGGACGCCGGGCGGGCACGGCGGTGAACGTGGTGCGGATCATCCCGGTGCCGTACTCGCCCGCGATCGCGACCGCCCCGACGGCCGCGGCGGCGAACACCAGGCACATGGCGGCGGGCTGGGTGAACGCGTCGTGCAGCGCGCCGACCGGGACGAACCCGGACGCCCGCGGGTCCTCCCCCGTCCAGCCGCGGTAGTCGTCGTAGGCCTGGCCCACGTTGAACGCGACGACGACGAGGGCGCTGAGCGCCAGGGCCCACGCGGTCGAACGCAGCGACCGCAGTTTGATCCACTCGGCGGCGACCAGGTCACGGAAGCGGGCGCGGGGCTCGTCGATCACCACCACGCCCGAGGCGGCGTTCACGGCGGTCATCCCTTCCCTCCACCGAGACGGTCGGCGCCGCCCCCGGCGGCGGCCTCGGCGGAACCGGTGTCCGCGGTGAGCTGCATGAACGCCTCCTCCAGAGAGGCGGTACGGGTGGACCGCCTGAGCTCGTCCGGGGACCCCTCGGCGAGGAGCGCGCCGCGGCCGATGACGAGGAGATGATCGGCGGTGTTCTGCATCTCCGACATCAGATGGCTGGAGACCAGCACGGTCCGTCCCTCAGCGGCGAGGGTGCGGAACAGGCCGCGCACCCAGCGCACGCCCTGCGGGTCGAGGCCGTTGAGCGGTTCGTCGAACAGCAGCACGGGCGGGTCGCCGAGCAGCGCGGCGGCGATCCCGAGGCGCTGCCGCATACCGAGGGAGAAGCCGCCGATGCGGCGGCGCGCCGCATCGGCGAGTCCCACCTGGTCCAGGACTTCGCCGACCCGGGAGCGCGGTATGCGGTTGGCGCGGGCCAGCGCCCACAGGTGGGCGGAGGCGCTCCGGCCGCCGTGCACGTCGCCGGCGTCCAGCAGGGCGCCGACGTGGCGCAGGCCGCGCGGGCGGTGGCGGAACGGCCGGCCGTTGACGGTGACGGTCCCGGCCGTGGGCGCGTGCAGGCCCAGGATCATGCGCAGGGTCGTGCTCTTGCCCGCGCCGTTGGGCCCGAGGAATCCGGTGACGCGTCCCGGCCGCACGGTGAAGCTCAGCCCGTCGACGGCGGTGACGCCTCCGTAGCGTTTGGTCAGTTCGCTCGCTTCGATCACCCGGCCCACGGTGCCGCCCGCCGCGCCGCCGGGCATCGGGCCCGCGCGGACATTGAGGGTCGACCGTGGACCTACATCCCCAGTCCGATCCCGAGGACGGAACACGCGGTTACGATCACCGCATGCACGCCTCGCCGCCGTTCTCCGTGCTGAAGCGCGTCCCGCCGGGCGCCTGGACGGCCGTGACGTGGTGCGCAATGGCGATCTGGCCGATCGTCGAGTTCGTCTGGTTCCCGCCCGAGCACGGGTACTCCAACAAATATCCGGCGGACGGCCTCGACTCGTTCCCGGCGCAGGCGCTGCTGGGACTGGCGTTCGTCCTGGCGGTCGCGGGCGGCGTACTGCTGCGTCGCCGGCCGGTGACCGGGTACGTCCTGCTGATCGCGGGCACGGTCGTATCGGCAGTGGCGTGGCGGCAGCCGGAGCTTCCCTCCGCCCAGTTCCTGGCGGTGGACGTGGCCCTGTGCTTCATCGCGGCGACCCGGGCCCGCCGCGTCTCCGTCGCCGCCGCGTCCATGGCGGCCGGGATGCTCGCGGGTTTCCTGGCGGTGCGGCTGTTGTGGTCGGAGGAGAACGGGATCGCCTCGGAGCCGTTCATGGTCTTGACGGTGGTCATCGCCTGGTTGGTCGGCAATTCCGCGCGCCAGGCCCGCCTGCACGCCGAGCGGCTGCGCGCCCAGGCCGCCGCCCAGGCGGTCACCGCCGAACGGCTCCGGATCGCCCGCGAGTTGCACGACATGGTGGCGCACAGCATCGGCATCATCGCACTCCAGGCGGGCGCGGCACGGCGCGTGATCGACACCCAGCCGGCCGGGGCGCGCGAGGCGCTCGGCAGCATCGAGGAAGCCGGCCGGGAGACCCTCGCGGAGCTGCGCCGGATGCTCGGGGCGCTCCGGCACGCCGAAGCGGGGGAGGCTCCGCTCGAACCGGCCCCGGGGCTGGCCGACGTCGACCGCCTCGCCGCCACGACGACCGCCGCGGGCGTCCACGTGGACGTGCGGTGGCGGGGCGAGCCACGGCCGCTCCCGCCGGAGATCGACGTGTCCGCCTACCGGATCGTCCAGGAGGCGGTGGCCAACGTGCTGCGCCACGCGGGCGCCCGCCGCTGCCAGGTGACCATCGAGCACGGCGCCGGCGAGCTGGCCGTCGAGATTCTGGACGAAGGAAACGCGGCCGGTGGACGCGGCGCCGGCGCGAGCGGCCCCGGGAAGAGTGGCTCCGGTGGCGTGGTGGGCAATGGGTACGGGCTGGTCGGCATCCGCGAGCGGGTCGGCCTGCTGGGCGGCGAACTCGCCGCCGGCCCGCGTCCGGGAGGCGGCTTCCGGGTAGCCGCCCGCCTACCCGTCCCACCGGCTCCCACGGCTCCCGCAGCTTCGCTGGGAACGGCGGGGACAGTGGGGATGTCGGCTCCCACAGCTTTGGCGGGAACAGCGGCTCCGGCGGCTCCGGCCGGGACGGCGGCTCCTGTTGCTCCCGCGGATCCCGCGGCTTCGCCGACTCCTGCGGATTCGGCGGATCGGGCGGAGTGGGTGGGGGGTGGGGGGTGAGCGTGCGTGTTGTTCTGGCCGATGACCAGCCGTTGGTGCGGGCGGCGCTGCGGATGGTCATCGCCGACGCGCCTGACCTGGAGGTGTCCGGGGAGGCCGCGACCGGGGCCGAGGCCGTCGGGCTCGCCGAGGACGCCGACGTCGTCGTGATGGACCTGCGCATGCCGGTCATGGACGGCATCGAGGCCACCCGGCTGATCACCGCGCGTCCCGGCGGGGCGCGCGTGGTCGTGCTGACCACGTTCGACGACGACGATCACGTGTTCGGGGCGCTGCGCGCCGGCGCGGCCGGGTTCCTGGTCAAGGACATGGCGCTGGACGACATCCTGGCCGCCGTCCGGGTCGTCGCCGCCGGGGACGGTCTCATCGCGCCTGGCGTCACGCGGCGGTTGATCGCGCGCTTCGCCGCGAGTCCCGCCCGCCTCGCCTCCGTCGTGCCCGCGCGGGGGCTCACCGCGGTCACCGAACGCGAGCGCGAGGTGCTGACGCTGGTCGGGCTCGGCCTGACCAACGCCGAGATCGCCGCCGAGCTGCACCTGAGCGTGGCCACGGTGAAGACGTACGTGACGCGGCTGCTCACCAAGCTCGACTCCCGTGACCGCGTGCAGCTCGTCATCGTCGCCTACGAGACGGGCCTGGTCACCCCCGGAGCCGGTTGATCAGGTCGGTGACGGCGTCGGGACGGTCCGTCGGGCGTGTGGGGCGTGCGGCGGAGTCTAGGCATTCGCCCCGAAGGGGCCGGAGAAGCGCACCTGGAGCGTGTGTCGCGACGTTTAGCGAGTGGGTGCTAAGCGGGCGCGGTTCTTTGTCATCTCGGTTTACACCAGGCGATGTCACATCATGCGATGGTGTGATGGCCGTCGCTTTTGCCGGGCGGCTCTTGCTAGGCCCTCCAGGTTTACGCGACCGTAGGTTACGGATCAGTAAGTTAGAGCGCCCCCGGGGGAGGCCCGTTGACCGCTCCGCTCGCCACCACCGGATCCGCGCCGGTCCGGCGCCGGCTGGCCGGTGCCGCGCGCTGGCTGACCACGCCGCTGCTGCCCGAGGACTACCTCGCCCTGCTCAACCCGCTGTGGTCCGCGGCCGACCCGCGCGGCCGGATCGAGGCCGTACGGCATGAGGCCCCCGGCGCGGCGTCCCTGCTGATCAGGCCGGGCGTCACCTGGCCCGGGCACCGTCCCGGCCAGTGGCTGAAGATCGGCGTGGACATCGGGGGCGTCCGGCACTGGCGGAGCTTCTCGCTGTCCTCGCCGCCCCGGTCCGACGGCAGGCTCACGATCACCGTCAAGGCAGGCCCCGAGGGTCGGGTGTCCCGGCACCTGGTCCACGAGATCGCCCCCGGGACGATCGTCAGGCTGGGGCGGCCGGAGGGCGACTTCGTCCTTCCCGATCCGCTGCCCGGACGGATCCTGTTCGTGACCGCGGGCAGCGGCGTCACCCCCGTACGGGCGATGCTGCGGGCGCTGGTGGACGGCGCGCGGCCCATGCCGGACGTGGTGCTGGTGCACTCGGCGCGCACCCCCGGCGAGGTGATCTTCGGAGCGGAGCTGCGCGAGATCGCCGCGCGCTTCCCGGGCACGCTGCGGCTCCACGAACGGCACACCGCCGTCGAGGGACGCCTCAAGCCCGCCGCGCTGGACGACCTCTGCCCGGACTGGGCGTCCCGCGAGACCTGGGCGTGCGGGCCCGCCGGGATGCTGGACGAGATCTCCGCCCATTGGGCAGCCGCGGGCGCCGCCGGAGGGCTGCACATCGAACGCTTCCAGACCTCCTTCCCGAACGCCGGAATCGAGGAGGGGGGCGGGCGCGTGCGGTTCACCGCGAGCGGTGTCGAGACCGACGCGGACGGGGCCACCCCGCTGCTGGAGGCCGGGGAGGGCGCGGGCGCGCTGCTGCCCAGCGGGTGCCGGATGGGCATCTGCCACAGCTGCGTCGGGCGGCTGCGGTCCGGGCGGGTCCGCGACCTGCGCACGGGCGAGCTGCACGGCGAGGAGGGCCACATGATCCAGACCTGCGTGTCGGCGGCCGCCGGGGCCGTGGAGATCGACCTGTGACCGCACCACCTCCGAGGGGGACCTGACGTCATGACCACCGCCACCGCCTCCGCCACCGTGGCGCACCTGACCCCGGCCGACTACGAGGCGATCGCCCGCGAGCTGGACGCGCTCCGCGAGGAGATCACCGCCGATCTGGGCGAGCGCGACGCCGCCTACATCCACCGCGTCATCCGCTGGCAGCGCGGGCTGGAGATCGGCGGGCGGGCGCTGCTGATGGCCTCCTCGCTGCCGCCCGCCTGGCTGGCCGGGACGGCGACGCTGGCCGTCGCCAAGATCCTGGAGAACATGGAGATCGGGCACAACGTCATGCACGGCCAGTGGGACTGGATGCGCGACCCCAAGATCCACTCGACCACCTGGGAGTGGGACAACGTCTCGCCCGCCGGGCAGTGGAAGCACTCGCACAACGTGGTGCACCACACCAACACCAACATCGTCGGCCGGGACAACGACGTCGGCTACGGGATCCTGCGGGTCTCCGCCGAGCAGGGGTGGCATCCGGCGAACCTGCCGCAGCCGCTGGTCAACCTGCTGCTGGCGATGTTCTTCGAGTACGGCGTCGCGGTGCACGACCTGGAGATCGACAAGGTTCTGGCGGGCCGGAACGATCCGGAGGAGACCCGGGCGAAGCTGCGCGCCATCGGCCGGAAGATCCGCCGCCAGTGGGCCAAGGACTATCTGGTGTTCCCGCTGCTCAGCGGGCCGCAGTTCGGCAGCACGCTGGCGGCCAACTTCACCGCCAACGTGGTCCGGAACGTCTGGGCGCACATGATCATCTTCTGCGGGCACTTCCCGGGGGACGTCGAGTTCTTCACCGCGGAGCGGCTCGACGCGGAGACCCGGGGCGAGTGGTACGTCCGGCAGCTGCTCGGCTCGGCCAACATCAGCGGCGGGCCGCTCCTGCACCTGATGTCGGGCAATCTGAGCCACCAGATCGAGCACCATCTCTTTCCCGACCTGCCGAGCAACCGGTACGCCGAGATCGCGCCCCGGGTCCGGGCGCTGTGCGAGCGGTACGGGCTGCCGTACCACACGGGGCCGCTGGCCAGGCAGGTCGGCAGCACCTGGAAGAAGATCGTGCGGTACGCGTTCCCCGGGCCGCGCCGGTCCGCCCCGGAGCCGTCCGCCCCGGTCAGGGAGCCGGCCGCCGCCTGACCGCGCGCGGCGCCGGGGCGGGACTTAGCGGGTGAGCGGTCGGGCGGTCACAATGAGCACACCCGACCTCGCCACAGGAGAGTGCTGTTGCCCGCCGCGCCCGACGTTCCGCCACCGCCCGCTCCCGACGACGCCACCGAGCCGGAGCCTCCGGCCGCGGCCCCGCAAGATCCCCGCGGAGGCGGCGTTCGCCGGTACGCGGTCGCCGGGGCGGCGGTGGCGGCCGTGGCGTTGACGGCGGGCGTGGTGGCGTTCGTGGTCGCCCCCGGCGCCGAGCGCCCCGATCCCGCGACGCACTGCCAGTACATGCGTGGCACGATCCAGGATTCGCGGATGAAGCGAACCTGGCCGCACCTCTACCAGTGTCCGAACCGCCCGCACGCCGACGTCTACGAGCAGGCCCGGTTCGGGACGAAGGTCGGCGTCCTGGACACCGATCCCAGCTGGTTCATCTGCTGGACGCGCGGCGAGCCGCATTCCGGCGGCAACGACGTCTGGTACTACACCCGGGGCAACCGGGCCGCGCAGCGTCCGGAGCTGGACTCCTGGGGGTACGTGCCCGCGGGCGATCTCCAGGCCGCCGAGCATCCCGATCCCGCAGTCACGCGGCAGTGTCCCGGCGGTAAGGGCGGCACCGCTGGTTGACCCGGGGAAACACTCCCCTGACCTGCGCTTGTGCTTGTTCTGAACAGATCCGAACGGTCCGTTCACGGTTCCCTCGGCCCCTCGGCCTGCCCGGATGTCTAACCTTCTGCGGTGACCCGGGCCCCGGGTACCCGCAACACCCCGCTGACTCGCACGCCCCGCCGTTCCCGCGCGAGATCGAGACGGATTGACCGCCACGGAAAGGGTGACGGATCGGGTGACCGAAAGCGTGATGTTCCGAATTCTGGGCCCCCTGCGCGCGGGTGCGCGGCGGGGACCGGTCGATCTCGGGGACGGCCGGACCCGGCTCGTCCTGGCGACGCTGCTGCTGGAGCCGGGCCGGATCGTGCCGGTGGACCGGCTGGTGGAGGCGGTCTGGGACGGGGAGCCGCCCGTCACGGCCCAGACCCAGATCGCCATCGCGGTCTCCGGGCTGCGCCGCGCGTTCCGGGACGCGGGCTGTACCCGCCGGGTGATCGAGACCGCGGGTCCGGGCTACCGGATCGCGCCCGAGGCGGGCACGGTCGACGCCGTGACGGCCGCGCGGACGATCGGGCGGGCGCGGGCGGCCGTGCGGGCGGGCCGCCACCGGGAGGCGGCGGAGCTGTTCGGGGCGGCGCTGTCGCTCTGGGACGGACCGGTGCTGGCGGACCTCGACCGCGCCCTCATCGTCGCGGGCGCGCTCCGCTGGGAGGAACTGCGGCTCACCGCCATCGAGGAGGCCGCGGAGGTGGGGCTGCTCCTGGGCCGCCACCACGAGCTGATCGGCGGCCTGCGGGGGCCGGTCACCGAGCATCCGTTCCGTGAGCGGATGCGCGGCCTGCTGATGATGGCGCTGGTGCGCGCCGGCCGGCAGAGCGAGGCGCTGGAGGTCTATCGCACGGGCCAGCGCATCCTGTCCAGGGAGCTCGGTCTCGAGCCGGGACGGGAGCTCCGCGAACTGCACGAGGCGATCCTGCGCGGCGATTTCCCCGTCCACCGGACGTCGCAAACGCCCGCGTCCCGCTCCGCCCCGGCTCCGCCATCACCGGCCTCGTCCGCGCCGGCGCCCCGGGAGAGCCGCTGCTGCGCGGGCGCCGTCCCGCGCACCCGCTCGCAACGGTGGCGCGGCGGCCCTGGCCGCTTCCGCTCCCACTGACCCCGACGCCGGCCTCTAGCCGAGTGCCTGCATCACCGGGACGAACAGCCGCGACTGATCGCCGCCGGCCGACGCGCCGTACTCCATGACGGTCGTGGTGAACGCGACCTTCATCCCGTTCCGTTCGGCCCATTCGAGCAGCTCGGGATGCCGCCGGTCGACGTCGAGCCGCACCACCGTCCCGGCCACCCCGTCGGTGAGGGCGAGGGCCTCGACGAGGCCGAGCGCGGTGGTCGCGTCCCGTCCGGTGACCGGGCCGACCATCAGCAGGTCCCCGTTGCGCCACGCGCCCCCGAATCCCAGCAGCGGCCCGTCTCCCTCGCCGCGGACGACGCGGAAGTCCTCGCAGAACGAGGGGAGGCGCCGGAGCAGCTCGGTCCGCGGAGCGCCGAACGCCTCGGCGTCGAGCGCGAGCACGTCCGCCATGTCCCCGTCCTCGAACCGCCGGGACGCCGCACCCGCGGAGCCCGCCCGTCCAGACGGTTCGCCCTTGTACGTGACGCACTTCCCGACCGCGCGGAAGCCGAGCCGCTCGTAAAGGACACGCCCGTACTCGGTGGCCGTCAGGCAGGCGCCGGCCGTGCCGCAGTGGTCGAGCGCGTGCCTCATCAGCCGCCCGCCCAGGCCCTGCCGCTCGTACCGGCGCGCGACGAGGACCATGCTGATCGCGGAGACGTCCCGCCCGTACGGCGTCGACACGACCGTCCCGGCGAGCCTGCCGGGGGAGGCGGGATCGTCCACCCCGTACACCCGGCCGATCCGGAACAGCAGCCGCCACTTGTGTTCTTCGGGAGGCCAGTCGCGGTCCTGCGCGAGTTCGGTGCAGGCCGCCAGGTCGTCGCCCACGCGCAGCCGCCGCACCGGCGTCCCGTCCAGCGTCTCGGCGTCCGTCCCGCTCACCCTCAGTCGGACGACTCGCCGTAGTGGGCGTCGTGCTGCTTGCGCGGCGAGCACACCGACGCCGAGGGGCACGAGCAGCGCCGCGAGCCGACCTTCACCGTGATCTTGTCGCCCGGGACGTTGTAGCCGATGACCTGCCCCTGCCCCTCGGGCGTGTCGACCACCGCGCCCAGCCGCGGCGCCTTCTCCTTGAACTCCATGTACAGGGGGTGCTCGTACTTGAGGCAGCACATCAGGCGGCCGCACGCCCCGGCGATGCGCAGCGGGTTGACCGGGAGGTCCTGCTCCTTGGCCATCCGCACCGACACCGGCTCGAAGTCCTTGAGGAAGGTGGCGCAGCACAGGTCGCGGCCGCACGGGCCGATGCCGCCCTGCAGGCGGGCCTCGTCGCGCGGGCCCACCTGGCGCAGCTCGACGCGGGCCTTGATGTTGCGGGCCAGGTCCCGGACGAGCGCGCGGAAGTCCACCCGGTGCGGCGCGGTGAAGTAGATCTTGAAGACGTTGTCGGCGTCGAGGTAGTCCACCCCGATGACCTTCATCGGCAGCTCGTGCTTGCGGATCAGGCGCTTGGCGATGCTCCTGCCCTCGGCCCGGCGGCGCCGGTTGCCCTCGTCCCGGGCCAGGTGCTCGTCGGTGGCGGGCCCGGCGCAGACGGGCAGCCCGTCGATGTCCTCCGACACCCACTGCGGCGCCCAGACGCACTCGGCCACCTCGGGACCCGCGTCCGTGGGCACCAGCACCCTGTCGCCCACCCGGGGCGAGTGCGGGCCGGGGTCGAGGTAGTAGAGGCGTCCGTAGCGGGTGAAACTGACGGCCATCACCATGCCCACGGTTTCGCTCCGTTCGCCCGGTTTCGTGGGAACACCCTACGTTGTTCCACCACCCGGAAGTCGAACGGAATTCACCGCCGCACGTCACGGCCGCGGGTCACCAGGCGGCGTCGACCAGATCGTCCGCGGGCATGGGCTGGGCGCCGTCCATGTGCAGCCGCCCGTCGCTCGCCAGGACCAGCAGGTGCTCCCCGGCGTGGTCGGCCGACACCCGCGTGACCTGCCCCGCCCCCTTCTGCCGCCACAGCACCCCGCCCGGACGGCCCGTGTCGATCGCGAACGCCTGCAACGTGATCTGCGCGTTCTGCGCGAGGCCCGCCACGATGGTGCGGCCGTCCCGGCCCAGCACGGCCGCGCCGCTGCTGCCCTCGGGCAGCTTCAGCACCGGCTTGCTGGTCTTCAGGTCGCCGGGGGCCGCCGCGGTGTCGAGCGTCCTGACCTGGTGGACGATCCGCCCGCCGACCTTGCGCGTCGGGCTCCACACGAACGACAGCGTCGCACCGGCCCACGACAGGCTGCTCACGCGGGCGGGGGTCTTGGTCGTCCACGCCTTGCGCTGCCCGGTCTGCGCGGAGACGACCTCCAGCCGGCCGATGCCGCCGCTCTGGTACGTCACGTACGCGATCCGGTCGCCGTCCGGGGCCACGGCCATGTCGGACCAGGCCGTGGACGCGCCCGTCACGGCCGCCTTCGGCAGCGCCGCGAGCTCCTCGGGGCCGCCGTCCTCGTTCAGCCGCAGCCGCTGGAACGTCACCTGCCCGGACGCCGCCGCGGCCACCACGAACGAGCCGTCGCCCGCCGCGGCCACCCGCTGGAAGCGCTGGGCGCGCGGGGCCGCGACCGGAAGTCCGACATCGCGCCCGCTGCGGACGTCACGGACGACCAGGGCGCCGCCCGCCCCGCGGATCGCCACCACGTGGCGCGGCCCCGTCTCGTCCCGCTCCGCCGCGGGCTGCGCGGAACGCTCCTTCTCGCCGGACTTCTGGTGCCGGTGAACGATGTCCACGCCGCCGCCGATCGCGAGGGCCACGAACGAGGCGACACCGATCGGGACGATGCCCCGCCAGGCGGCGCCGAGCCCGCCGCCCGGAGCCGGATCCTTGTGCTTACCGTCCATAGGGGTAACGCCGCACCCGCCCTTCCGATCCTGCCCCGTTCATCGACCCGTCGTTTCTATCTCATCTTCCTGGCGACAAACAGCCAGGTTTGCGGAGTTACCAACTCGAAGCGAATGCGGCACCACGCCGGAGATCGTCCGACCCGCCCTCCGACCACCGGCTGAACGCCGGGCCGGGCGCCCGGCCGGGCGTCCCGGCTAGAGTCGCCCCATGCCGCAAGATCCGCACCCCGTCCTCCGCGGACGTTACAGCCTCGCGGAGCCGGTGGGACGCGGCGGCATGGGCGCCGTGTGGCGCGCCCATGACCAGGTCCTTCACCGGGAGGTCGCGGTCAAGGAGGTGCTGCCCCCGGCCGGCGTCCCCGGCGCCGACCTGACCGCCTGGTACGCGCGCACGATGCGCGAGGCGCGCTCGGCCGCGCGGCTGCGGCACCCCTCGATCATCACCGTCCACGACGTCGTCTGGCACGACGAGCGCCCCTGGATCGTCATGGAGTTCGTCGCCGGCCGCAGCCTCGCCGACGAGCTGCGGCCCGGCCCGCTGGAGCCCGCGCGGGCGGCGGAGATCGGCGGCCAGGTGCTGGCGGGACTGGTCGCCGCGCACGCGGCCGGGGTCGTCCACCGGGACGTGAAGCCGGCCAACGTGCTCCTGGAC
This sequence comes from Actinomadura rugatobispora, assembly GCF_042656285.1. Taxonomy (GTDB): domain Bacteria; phylum Actinomycetota; class Actinomycetes; order Streptosporangiales; family Streptosporangiaceae; genus Spirillospora; species Spirillospora rugatobispora. The sequence goes on from NZ_JBHSON010000056.1 coordinate 39,793, forward strand.
GGCGGGCGCGTCGTGATCACCGATTTCGGCATCGCCACCGCCGAGGGGATGACCGTCCTGACCGCGTCCAGTGCGATCCTGGGCACACCCGCGTACATGGCGCCCGAGCAGGTGCGGTCGAACGCCGCGTCACCGGCGAGCGACCTGTGGGCCCTGGGCGCGACGCTGTACGCCGCGGTCGAGGGGCGTCCACCCTTCCAGGGGGCCACCCCCATGGCCGTCCTGGCGGCGCTGATGACCGAGGAGCCCGAGCCGCCGCGCAGGGCGGGGCCGCTGCGTCCCGTCCTCGAAGGGCTGCTGCGCAAGGACCCCGGGCAGCGCATGGCAGCGGAGGAGGCCGCCCGGCTCCTGTCCGCCGCGGCTGGAACCGCCGCCGCCCCCGAACGCCCCTCGGCGCCTGCGTTCGTCCAGGGGAGCGAGCCCACCTCCCTGGACGACCTGCCCTGCTCGATCGACCGGCTCGCGCTCAGCCCGGACGGCTCGGTGCTGGCGACCGCGGTACCGGCCGCGGTGGACGGCGGGCCCGCGGCCTGGCTCTGGGACGTGGCCACCGGCCGCAGGCTGCTCACCGTCGCCCGCTCGCCCGGCGGCACGGACGACGCCCTCGCCGTTTTCCTCGCCGACGGCAGGCTGATCGTCGGCGACGGCGCCGTGTTCTCGATCGTCGCGCGTGGACGGGCGCCGCAGCCGGTCCTCGACACCGACGGCCGCTTCACCCATGTCGCCGTCGGCTGCCGCGAGGACGGCCGGGTGCTGCTGGCGACCAAGTCCGACGTCCGGGAGGGCGTGCTGCTGCACGAGGCCGGCGGGGCCAGCGTGCGGGTCGACTGCGACAACGCCGAGCAGACCTCCGGCGAGATGGCCTTCACCGGCGACGGGCGCGTCCTCGCGGTGGCGGCCGCCGTCCACGGGAGCGACGAGTATCAGATCGAGCTGTGGGAAACCGCGCGGAACGAGCGCTTCCACGTGCTGACCGGGCAGCGGGAGAACCCGTGGAGCCTGTGCTTCAGCCCGGACGGCAGGCTGCTGCTGTCCTGGGGGCACGGCGGGCAGCCGAGGCTCTGGGACGTGCGGCGGCGGTTCCGCAGCCCCCTGGTGGCGACGCTGGACGGGCACCGCGCGCCCGGCGAGTCGCTGGCGTTCAGCCCGGACGGGACGCACGCGGCCACCGTCGACGGCGGCGAGCTGCGGCTGTGGAGCACCGACGGCGGCGCCCGTCCGCTCGGCCCGCTGGCCGGGCACGCGGCGGACGTCAACGCCGTGGCGTTCGGGCTCGGCGGGAAGATCGCCGTGACCGCGTCCGACGACGCCACCGTCCGCGTGTGGGACGTGCTCGCGGCGGCCTGGGAGGGCCCGGAGCGGGCACCGATCACCACGCTGACCGGCCATTCCGGGCCGGTCCGGGGGCTGGCGGTGAACCGCGGCGGGACGGTCATGGCCACCGGCGGCGCCGACGGCGACCGGACCGTGCGGCTGCACGACCTGAGCCGACTGGCCCGCGCCTGAGACTCTCCGGGGAGCGTGGTCAGTGGGCGATGGCCAGGGCGGCCCGGGCGGCCTCGACCGTCCGCGCCCGGTAGCCCTCGCCGAACAGGGCGACATGGACCAGCAGGGGATGCAGCTGGTGCAGTGGGACACGCTCCCGCCACCCGTCCGCGAGGGGCGCGGCCTCGTCGTAGGCGGCGAGGACCCGGTCCAGGTGCGGGGCGCCGAACAGCTCCAGCATGGCCAGATCGGTCTCCCGGTGCCCCGCGTGCGCGGCCGGGTCGATCAGCATGCAGCGGCCGTCCGTCCACAGGACGTTGCCCGACCACAGGTCGCCGTGGATGCGGGACGGCGGCTCGGGCGGGCCGGCGAGGACGTCGATCTCCTCGATGACGCGCTCGACCAGCCCCACGTCGGCGGACGTGAGCGATCGCCGCGCGCGGCGCAGGAACGGCTCCAGGCGGCGCTCGGCGTACCAGCGCGGCCACTGGCCCTCCACGACCGTGTTGTCGAGCGGGAGATCGGCGATGAAGCCGTCCCAGGGGGCGCCGTACGCGCCGGGGGCGGGGGCGGAGGTGTGCATGGCCGCCAGTTCGCGCCCGAACCGTTCGGCGGCCTCGGCGCCGGGCGCCACGGACGGCAGCCACGGCAGGACCAGCATGCGCTCGTCGTCCGCCAGCACCTCCGGCACGGGCGGGGGCGGGCCGGAGGTGCCGCGGCCCTCGGCCAGCCAGCGCAGCCCGGCCGCCTCGGCGGCGAACACCCCGGGCTGGTCGAAGGCCGCCTTGACGAAGATCTCGCGGCCGTCGGAGAGGGCCGCCCGGTGGAGCGTCCAGGCGTGGCTGGAGCCCAGGTCACTGACATGCTCGACCCGTACGCCCCCGCCGAGCAGCTCCTCGACCCTTTCCCGGCGAAGCACGGCCCGCCCCCCTCCTACGTCCGGCGGATCTCGTCGAGGAGGCCGGGCACGGCGGCCTCCACCAGCGCGAGGACGTGGTCGAAGTCGGCGTGCTCGCCGTAGTACGGGTCGGGGACGTCGAGATCGGCGCCGCCCGCGGCCGGGTCGAACTCGCGGAGCAGCCGGATCTTCGCGCGCGCCTTCTCGTCCGGCGCCATCGCGCGCAGATCCCGCAGGTGCCCGCGGTCGAGGGCGACGATCAGGTCGTAGGAGTCGAACCAGCCCGCCTCGAACTGCCGCGCGATGTGCGCCGACCGGTATCCGGCGCGCCGCAGGGCCTCGACGGTACGGTCGTCGGCGCCGTCCCCGGCGTGCCACGGGCCCGTCCCGGAGCTGTCCACCTCGACCTCGAGGCCCTCCTCCTCCACATGGTGGCGCAGGACCCACTCGGCGATCGGCGAGCGGCAGATGTTGCCCGTGCAGACGAAGGTGACGCGGTACGGCATGGCTCCATCCTGCCCGAGCCCCCCGGATGCTCCGACAACGACGTGGCCCCCGGCCCGGGAACCCTCCCCGGCCGGGGGCCACGCTCGGCTTCAGCTCAACGCTCAGCGTTCACCGCTCAGTGTTCAACGCTCAGCGCTTGACGGCGCCCAGGGCGTCGATGATGCCGTCACCGAAGAAGCCGTTGCGCTCCTTGCCGCCCTCGCAGGTCTGGCTGGACGTGTACTTCACCCACTGGCCGTTCTCCAGCCGGTACCAGACGTACTCGACCGTGCTGGGGCTCGGGCAGGCCTTGGCGTTGGCGGTGCCGCGCAGGACGCCTTCCACGGTCCGCGGCGACAGGGTGAGGCCGCCCCGCGCGCGGTCCGGCTTCCCGTACTTGCTGACGATCAGGGCGGCGACCCCCGCCGCGTGCGGCGAGGCCATCGAGGTGCCCTGGATCGACTGGTAGTACGCGCAGGTGCCGCCCTTGCAGTCGCGCACGACGCGGCTGGTCTTCGGGGAGCCGTCCGGGTTCAGCTCGCCGCGGGCGCGGGCGATCGCCTCGGGGTAGGCGGCCCAGATGCCGCGCGCGTCGTCGGGCTTGCCGTCGGCGGTGTCGACCTTGTCGCCGCCGGGGGCGGCCACGGCGACGTACCCGTTGCCGTGGCTGGAGTAGTACGACTTGCGGGTGCTGATGCCGGTCGCCGACACCGGGATGACGTTCTCACCCTCGGACGGCAGCGAGATGCAACTGGCGGGGACGGTCCGCTCGTACGGCGCCTCACCCGGCTCCGACGCGAAGTCCGGGCTGGAGGAGTCCACGTTGGTCTTGGTGTAGTCGACCGACTCGTTGCCGGCCGCCGCCACCAGCGTCACGCCCCGCTTGTGCGCGTAGTCCAGCGCCCGCTGCGTGGCCTTGATGATGGTGCGCTGCTCGGCCTGGTCCTCGGGGGAGTCGGCCGGGTTGGTGGCGCAGTTCCACAGCCACGGGTCGATGTAGTACGACATGTTGACCACGTCGATGCCGGTCTTGGCCGCGTAGGTCAGGCCGTCCACGGTGGGCTGCAGGAAGAAGTAGCCCGAGTCCTGGCCCACCCGGATGTTGACCAGGGACACGTTCGGCGCGACCCCGGCCATGCCCAGGCCGTTGCGCGGGGACGCGATGGTCGAGGCGACGTGCGTGCCGTGCTCGTTCTCGTCCACGTCCGCCTGGTCGTTGCAGGACTTGTCGGGCTCGTCCTCGCAGGGCCCGTCGACCTCGCCGCCGTTGGCGTCGACCGGGATGTCGGTGGTGAAGTTCCGGCTCAGCTTCCCGTTGAAGTTGGGCTTGATGTCGGGGTGGTTCCCGTCCACGCCGGTGTCCATGACGCCGACCAGCACGCGCCGGTCGCCCGGCTCGGTCTTGTACGAGCCCTTGGCGGTCGCGTTGATCTGCTTCATGTCCCACTGGATGTCGGCCAGCGGCTCCTCGCCCTTGGCCGGCTTCTTCACCTGGACGGGGCCGCGCACGCCCGTCTCGCGCTCGACGCCCTTGCCGGCGGCGGGCGCGGAGGGGGTCTTGGGAGCCTTGCCGATGACGCGGTTGGCGGCGGCGCCGTCCAGCGCGCCCTGCCGGGCGGCGAGGGCGGTGAACCGCGCGTTGGACGTCCGGACCGTCGCGACGCCCACGTCGGTGTTCTCGCGGACGATGGTGCCGCCGGCCGCCTTCACGGCCGCCCGGGCCTGGTCGAGGGAGGCGCCGTCCTTGTAGAGGACGACGTACTCGCTGGACGTTCCGGGCTCCTGAGGCTTGCTCGGTACTGCCGACGCGGGCAGCGCGAGTGCCGTCGTGGTGACGACGGCGCACGCTGCCGCGGCTGTGATCACGGCGCGCCGCAATGCACACCTCCTGGTTTGGGGGGATGAGCCCGTTTTATGGACTCAGCCAGGAGACGCTACGCGTGTTGATGTTGAGGAAGGCGTACGGATATGTAACGAAAGGGCAGAACTCCTGTTATCGCCCCAACGCCGGAAAACGCCCCCAATGCCCCAGATGGGCCGGCCGGGCAGGTCAGAGGCTCAGGAGGTGCGGAGCGCCAGCGTGAGCGCCTCCACCGCCAGCAGCGGGTTCACGTTCGCCTCCAGCCGCTCCCGGCAGTCCATGATCGCGTCAAGGCGCCGCAGCGTGCCCTCGGGCGTGCCCCGCCCGGCGGCCGTCCGGAGCTCCGCGGCCAGATCGGTGTTGACCAGCTCCGAGCCCGCGCCGAGCTGCAGCGTCAGCACGTCCCGGTAGTAGGACGCCAGATCGAGCAGCGCCCGGTCGAGGGAGTCGCGCTTCACCCGGGTCGCCCGGGACTTCTGCCGGTCCTCCAGCTCCTTCAGCGCCCCGGCCGTGCCGCGCGGCATCCGCCCCTTGGCGCTCTCCCCGAGGGCCTGCCGCAGCGCGCTGGTCTCGCTCTCGTTCAGCTCCTCGGTCATCACCTTGGCCTCCGCCTCGGCGGCCTTCACCAGCGCCTCGGCGGCGGTCACGGCCGGCGACACCCCGGTCAGGCGGCGCGGCACCGCCAGCACCTCCGCCCGGCGGCGGCGCGCCTCCGGATCGGTCGCCAGCCGCCGCGCCCGGCTGATGTGCCCCTGCGCGGCCCGGGCCACCAACTCGGCGGTCTCCCGGTCGACGCCGTCCCGCAGCACCAGCACCTCGGCGACGGCGGCCACCGGCGGGGTGCGCAGCGTCACCAGCCGGCACCGCGACCTGATCGTCACCAGCAGGTCGTCCGGCGACGGCGTGCACAGCAGCCACACCGTCCGCGGCGGCGGCTCCTCGATCGCCTTCAGCAGCGCGTTCGCGGCCGCCTCGGTGGCGCGGTCGGCGTCCTCGAACAGCACGATCTGCCACCGCCCGCCGCTCGGCGACGACGACGCCCGCAGCACCAGCTCGCGGGTCTCCTTCACCCCGTACGACAGCCCCGCGGGCCGCACCACCTCGAGATCGGCGTGGGTGCCCTGGAGCACCTGGTGGCAGGACGCGCAGTGCCCGCACCCGCGCGGGCTCTCCGCACACTGCAGCGCCGCGGCGAACGCCCTGGCCGCGGCCGAACGCCCCGCCCCGGGCGGCCCGGTGAACAGCCAGGCGTGCGCCATCTTCCCGTCGGTCTCCACGGCCGAGCGCAGCTGCTCGACGACCGGCCCCTGCCCCACCAGGTCATCCCAGACGCTCATGGGGTCAAGGCTACGGGCTCGGCGGCACCGGAACGGCGCGTACCGGGAGGGCGCGGGGTCAGGCGTCGGTGATCGCCGGGAAGGTGCTGGTGACGTCCTCGGTGCCGGACGGGATCGGGTCGGGCAGGATCTCCCGGATCCGGTACTGGATCTCGCGGGTGATCTCGGCCTGCGGACGGCTCGCGTCCACGATCAGATAGCGGTCCGGGTCGGCCTCGGCCAGGGCGTGGAACCCCTCCCGGACCCGCTCGTGGAACTCCGGCGGCTCGGACTCGATCCGGTCGGCCGGGGAGGCCAGCCGGCCCAGCCCCTGCTCCGGCGGCAGTTCCAGCAGCACGGTCAGGTCGGGCAGCAGCCCCCCGATCGCCCACGCGTTCACCCGGGCGATCGCGGACACGTTCTGCTCCCGCCCGAAGCCCTGGTACGCCAGCGAGGAGTCGACATAGCGGTCGGTGACCACGATCGCGCCGCGCTCCAGCGCCGGGCGGATGACGTTGGCCACATGGTCGGCGCGGTCGGCGGCGTACAGCAGCGTCTCGGCGCGCGCGGACAGGCCGGTGGTCTCGCGGTCCAGCAGCATCGCCCGCAGCCGCATCCCGATCTTGGTGGCGCCGGGCTCCTGCGTCGACACCACGTCGTAGCCGTGGTCGCGCAGCCAGATCGCGGCCAGCCGCGCCTGCGTGGTCTTGCCCGCGCCCTCGCCGCCCTCGAACGCGATGAACACGCCCCGGTCGCGGACCACCGCCGGACCGGCCTCGGCCTGCTCCGGCGGGGTGTAGACGTGCCCGCGCAGCGCCGCCGACAGGTCGGGCGGCAGCGGGATGCCGCGCCGGTCGTCCAGGCGGCGGAACGCCACCACCGCGGCCGGCACCGACAGCACCGCGACGATCAGCAGCGCGACGCCGGGGCCGCCGAGGTCGTACACGGCCTCGCCCAGCGAGATCCGGTGCGCGCCGATCAGCCCGGCCAGCGGCGGCACCGCGGCGACCGCGATCAGCCCGGTGACCAGCGCCAGCGCGCGCAGGTAGGCGTACGAGCGGGCGGCGTCGCCGGCCAGCCGCGTCCCCACCGCCCAGGCGACCCCGCAGGCCAGGCCCAGGAACGCCGCCAGGAACACCACGACGGCCAGGTTCTGCACCAGCGCCACCGGGACCAGCGCCAGCGCGGCGGTGATCACGGCCAGGCCGAGCAGGCGGCGGCGGCTGAACGGCGCCAGCATGCGCGGGCCGAGGAACAGCCCGAAGGCCGCGCCGATCGCCAGCCCGCCGAGCAGCGACCCGTAGCCGGCGTCCCCGCCGCCCAGGTCGCGGGCGTGCAGCCGGGCGACGGCGATGAGGGCCGCGGCCGGGAGCGCGATGACCGTCCCGGCGAGGGCGAGCCCGCGGATCGCGCCCGCGCCCGGCGGCACGGCGGCGTGGGCGCCGGCCTGTTCGGCGTCCGCGCCGGCCCCGGCGACCGGGGGCCCGTCGGGGAGCGCCCGCCCGGAGCGGCGCTGGCCCTGGAAGAGCAGCTTCAGCGGCGCCGACATCGTGCCCAGACCCGGCGCGCGGGCCGCGCCCGCATCCACCGCCGACAGCTCGCGTGCGGTGAACGTCACCGCGGCCGCCACCAGGAACACCACCGCGGTCGCGTACACCGCCAGATCGGCCCGCTCGGCCACCCCGAACACCGCGTCCGCGATCAGCGCCAGCACGGCGAACAGCACCGCGGCGACCGGCGCCGAGCCGTACACGCCCCGCAGCAGCGACCGCCGGGCCTCCTCGTACCGCTCCTCAGGCTCCCCGTCGACCAGGGCGGGCAGCGCCCCGCCCGCCACCGGAATCCACAGCAGCGTCGCGAACGCCACCAGGAACGCCGCCGCCAGCGTCCACGGCACCGCGTCCACCAGCGGCACCGACAGCACCAGCGCGAACCGGACGACGTCGACCACGGCCATGGTGATCCGGCGGTCGAGCCGTCCCGCCACCAGCACCGCCAGCGGCCCCAGCAGCAGCGCCGGCAGCACCATCAGCACCAGCACCCCGGCGATCGCCTGCGCCCGTACCGGCAGGTCGTCGCCGCGGGTCAGCGTCCCGGCCAGCGCGGTCAGCGCCGGAACGCTCAGCCAGTGGCCGAGACTGGACAGCGAGAGCGCGATCCACAGCCGCCGGAACGGCCTGATCGCCGACTCGCCCGGCTGTGACTCGGCGGCCCGCAGCGGCCGGGAGGCGCCCGTTCTGTTCATGTCGGTCAGGGTATCGGCGTAGATGTCCTAGGAACCGGACTTTGCGGAGGTGCGACGCCGAGGCGCCGCCTTCTTCTTCCCCCCGCCCGCGGCCACCTTCTCACGACGCTCCGCCAGCAACTCCGCAGCGCGCTGGATCGTCACCGACTCGACCTCGTCACCCTTACGCAGGCTGGCATTGGTCTCACCGTCGGTGACGTACGGACCGAACCGGCCCTCCTTCACCACCACCGGCTTCCCGCTCGCCGGATCATCGCCCAGCTCCCGCAGCGGCGCCGCCGCCGCGGCCTGCCGCCCGCGCCCGCGCTGCTTCGGCTGCGCGAACAGCTCCTTGGCCTGCTCCAGCGTCACCGTGAACAGCTCGTCCTCCGAGCCCAGCGAACGGCTCTCGCCCTTGTCGGCGCCCTTCTTCAGGTACGGCCCGTACCGGCCGTTCTGCGCCGTCACCGGCTCGCCGTCCAGCTCGCCCAGCATCCGCGGCAGCGACAGCAGCTTGAGCGCGTCCTCCAGCGTCACCGTGTCCAGCGACATCGACTTGAACAGCGAACCCGTGCGCGGCTTCGGCGCGTCCTTCTTCGCCCGCCGCTTCGGCGCCGGCTTGCCGTCCGCGCCCGCCGCCGGGGCCTCCGGCTCCGGCAGGATCTCGGTCACGTACGGGCCGAACCGCCCGCTCTTGGCCACGATCACATGCCCGGTCCCCGGGTCGACGCCCAGCTCCCGGTCACCGCTCGGCTGCGCGAACAGCTCCTCGGCCTTGGCCGCGTCCAGCTCGTCCGGCGCCATGTCCTCGGGGATGTTGACCCGCGCGCCGTCCCGGTCGAGGTACGGCCCGTACCGGCCCACCCGCACCATGATGTCGGTGCCCGCGATCGGGAACGAGCTGATCCCCTTGGCGTCGATGTCGCCGATGTCGCCGACCAGCTCCTTGAGACCGCCCTCGCCGCCGTCGCCGTCACCGAAGTAGAACCGCTCCAGCCACCGGACCCGCTCCGCCTCGCCCCGGGCGATCTCGTCGAGACCGTCCTCCATGTGCGCGGTGAAGTCGTAGTCGACCAGGTTGCCGAAGTGCTGCTCCAGCAGGTTGATCACGGCGAACGCCAGGAAGGACGGCACCAGCGCCGTACCCTTCTTGAACACGTAGCCGCGGTCGATGATCGTCCCGATGATCGAGGCGTACGTCGACGGCCGCCCGATCTCCCGGTCCTCCAGCTCCTTGACCAGGCTCGCCTCGGTGTACCGGGCCGGCGGGCGGGTCGAGTGCCCCTCCGCCTGGATCGACCGCGCCGCCAGCGCGTCGCCCTCGGCCAGCGACGGCAGCCGCCGCTCCTGGTCGTCCCGGTCGGTGGACGGGTCGTCGGCGCTCTCCACGTACGCCTTCAGGAACCCGTGGAAGGTGATCGTCTTGCCGGTCGCGCCGAACTCCGCCACCTCGCCGCCCGTCGAGGTGCCGGTGACCCGCACCGACACCGACTGGCCCTCGGCGTTCTTCATCTGGCTGGCGATCGTGCGCTTCCAGATCAGCTCGTACAGCCGGAACTGGTCGCCGCTCAGGCCCGTCTCGGCCGGCGTCCGGAACGTCTCGCCCGCCGGGCGGATCGCCTCGTGCGCCTCCTGCGCGTTCTTGACCTTGCTCTGGTACACCCGCGGCTTGTCCGGCACGTACTGCGCCCCGAACAGCGTCGTCGCCTGCCGCCGCGCCGCCGTGATCGCGGTCTCCGACAGCGTGATCGAGTCGGTCCGCATGTAGGTGATGAAGCCGTTCTCGTACAGCTTCTGCGCCACCGACATCGCGTACTTGGCGGAGAAGTTCAGCTTGCGGCTGGCCTCCTGCTGCAGCGTGGTCGTCCGGAACGGCGGATACGGCTTGCGCGTGTACGGCTTGCGCTCGACCGACTTGACCTCGAACGGGCGCCCCGTCAGCCGCCCGGCCAGGGCGCGTGCCGCGTCCTCGTCCAGGTGCAGCACGTCACGGGTCTTCAGCGTGCCGTCGGAGGCGAAGTCGCGGCCCTGCGCCACCCGCTTCCCGTCGACCGAGACCAGCCCGGTCTTGAACACCGGCGGCTCGCCCTCGATCTCCTTGCCGGTGTCGAACTCGGCCTGGATGTCCCAGTAGTGCGCCGGGACGAACGCGATCCGCTCCCGCTCCCGCTCCACCACGAGCCGGGTCGCCACGGACTGGACCCGTCCCGCCGACAGGCCCGGCATGACCTTCTTCCACAGCACCGGGGAGACCTCGTACCCGTACAGCCGGTCCAGGATCCGGCGGGTCTCCTGAGCGTCCACCAGCAGCAGGTTGAGGTCGCGGGGGTTGGCCGCGGCGGCGCGGATGGCGTCCGGGGTGATCTCGTTGAAGACCATCCGGTGCACCGGCACCTTGGGCTTGAGGACCTCGCGCAGGTGCCAGGCGATCGCCTCGCCCTCGCGGTCCTCGTCCGTCGCGAGGTAGAGCTCGTCCGCCTCGGCCAGCAGCTTCTTGAGCTTCTGTACCTGCTGCCTCTTGTCGCTGTTGACGACATAGAGCGGCTCGAACCCGCTCTCGACGTTCACGCCGAGCTTGGCCCACGGCTCGCCCTTGTACTTGGCCGGCACCTCCGAGGCCCTGGGAAGATCCCGGATGTGGCCGATACTGGACTCGACGACGTAGCCGCCGCCCAGGTATCCGGCGATCGTCTTCGCCTTCGCGGGCGACTCGACGATCACCAGGCGGGTGCCGGTTCCCCGGTCTCCCCCGCCCTGACCACGCTTCGCAGTGCCGTTCTTGGCTGGCACAGTCGCTCCAACCTCGCTGTCTGGTCTTCTTGCACGAGCTAGCTAACAACGTTCCTTGACGACGTTTTCATGCCCGAGAGTTCCCACCGTTGCCCATCGCCCCCACCGTGGGAGCGAACCACCTGTCTCACCGCTGCGAACCTCAGACAGGATGACACGTCGCCACCGGAACCGCGGACCAAGGCCGCCTCCGGGCTTACCCGCCGGCCGCGGCCAGGTCATAATGGTCCGCGATGGTGGAGTACACCTATCTCGTTCTGAGACTGCCGCGCGGCACCACGCGTGACACCGCCCGGCAGGTGCTGACCGAGCACGCCGAACACGGCGGCTGGGAACTCGACCGCCTGCGCCTCTACCCAGACGGTAGCCGCCGAATCCAACTCCGCCGCAAGATCATCCGCCAGGTCCGCACGTTCTGACCACCTCGCCCGGATGGTAGCACTAAGCACCAAACCGATGACAGGTCGTAGTCAAGACCTCACTCCCCCTCGACAACACCTCTCCCCCCACCCAAATTTCCGATTCCAAGCCTCCCACCCCGATAAACCCGACGCAGGCCACCCGCCCGGCGGAAGCGGCACTGGCGTGTCGTGGAGGCGAGGACCAAGCCGCCACCCCTGCGCCACTGGAGCGCCGGCAGGCGCCCGCGGGCGCTTCGCAGCCCGCCGCCAGCGCGATCTTCGCCGCGGGGGACTGGCGTCCGTGGCCGACGAGCTGGCGCCGCCCGGCGACGACGAGCTGATCACCCAGGCCGAGCGGTTCGGCCGCGGCGTCGACGCGGTTCAACGCGCAAGCCGCCCAGGCACTTGAGCGGCGCGACCATCAGTCGCACCCCCGCTTTCCAAGGGCAACGGCCCTTGGGCGAAGCGCATCCGGATCCAGGCACCGCCCCAGCAGAAACCGTCCTGCGGCAGCGTGTGCGGCGCAAGAGGCGGCAGCTCTTCGGTGAGCGGGTGAAGCCGTCACGCGCCCCGCCCGTCCCGCCGCCGGGACGGGCAGCGATCTGCAAACCCGGCCCGGCCACCAATCCATGAACCCGGCCCGACAGCCGATCTGCGAACCCCGACCCGGCGACCGGTCTACGAACCCCGACCTGACGGCCGATCTGCGAACCCGACCCGGCGACCGGTCTGCGAACCCGGCCCGGCGACCGGTCTGCGAACCCGGCCCGGCGGCTCGGCGCGGCACGGCTGCGCGCTCAGCCGCGGCGACGCCTTCCGACCGGGCCGAAGCCGCGGCGCGTCACGCCGATCGCACGACCATAGAAAACGGCACGTTTCCTCAGGGCAGAACAGCCGCACTTACCGGGCCGCCGTCAACCCACCCCATCACCACACCACAGAAACAAAGCTGGCCCCACCACACTCATACCCATCCACCAACCACTCCCCGAAGAAACACCATCCCCGAGGGCACACCATTCCCACCATCACACCCGGCTCTGTCCGTCACCCCGCGACGGCACCCCTGACCAGCCATGTCATGGCCGAAGAAGAAAACACAGCCGCGTTCACAGAACGACACGGATTTGACCCGGGTGGTCTTGGACGCCCCCGAAACGGCGGCCGCGCTAACACGATGGGGCGACATCGAATGCGGAGCGCCCTGTGCGTCCATGACGGTACGCCCTGACATCCAAGAAACACCCGGGTCCATCACCTCCGCGGTGATGGTCTCCGCGGTCGTACGGACGGCCGGGCCCGCGGTCTTCGGCGAGGCTGCGTACGCACGCCCCGCCGGAGGGGACGACCCCGGGCCCATGCACCAGAGACAACCCGCCCCCGCGTCTCATCCGCGGCTGCTCGTCGGGCGTCGCCGGGCGGCACGGCACTATGAGCCCAGGCCGTACCACCCGGCGACCACCCGACGACGAGGAGCCCACCGGCCGCGAACAGCCGGAGGACCTTACGGCCGGTGGTGGCGCCGCGGCGCAGCAGGACGGCGACCGCACCTCCGTTCACCACGCCACGCGCCACCAGTGCTCCCCGTCGGTTGCGGAACCCCCAAGGGCGAGCCAATCGCCCGTACGGAAAGTAACCGTATCACCACGCACGGCAATACGAAGAGTCTTTCCCCGGAAAAAATCTCAAGCGCGATCAAGGAAGCGGTCGAGAACCCGGACCCCGAACTGGAGTCCGTCAATCGGCACCCGTTCGTCGATTCCGTGGAACATTCCCGAAAAGTCCAGATCCGGGGGAAGCCGGAGCGGCGCGAACCCGTAGCAGCGCATCCCCAGCCTGGCGAAGGCCTTGGCGTCCGTCCCGCCGCTGAGGCAGTAGGGGACGGGCAGCGCACCGGAGTCCTCCGAGGTCAGGGAGGACTCCATCGCCGCGACGAGGGCGCCCTCGTACTCGGTCTCCACGGCATGGTCGTGGTGCACGAAATCGCGCCGCACATCCGGACCGAGCAGTTCGTCCACGGTGGCGAAGAATTCCGCTTCGTACCCCGGCAGGAAGCGCCCGTCCACTTGGGCCGTCGCCTCCTGCGGAATGACATTCGTCTTATATCCGGCATCCAGTCGGGTCGGATTGAGCGTGTTCCGCAGCGTCGCCCCGATCATGCGCGCGAGCGGGCCGATCTCCGCGAGGCACTTCTCCGGATCGTCCGGATCGAACTCCACCCCATACGCCATGCAGGCGCGCTCCAGGAAGGCCCGCACCGTCTTGGTCAGCCGGATCGGGAACTCGTGCGACCCGAGCCGTCCGACCGCCGCCGCCAGGGCCGTCACCGCGTTGTCCGGATGCACCATCGACCCGTGCCCGGCCGTCCCGTCGGCCGTCAACTGCATCCAGGCGATGCCCTTCTCCGCCGTCTCGATCAGGTACATCCGCCGGTCGCCCGGGACGGTCAGGCTGAACCCCCCGACCTCCCCCACGGCCTCCGTGCACCCCTCGAACAGCTCCGGATGCTCCTGAACGAGCCACTGGGCCCCCCACTTGCCCCCGGCCTCCTCATCGGCCAGGAAGGCGAGCACCACGTCCCGCGGAGGCTTCCGCCCCTCCCGCAGGCGCTGCCGCACCACGGCCAGGATCATCGCGTCCATGTTCTTCATGTCCACGGCCCCGCGCCCCCAGACGCACCCGTCGGCGATCTCCCCGCCGAACGGGTCGTGCGTCCAGTCCTCCTTGCGCGCAGGCACCACGTCCAAGTGCCCGTGCAGGAGCAACGCGTCCCGCGACGGATCCTCGCCCTCGATCCGCGCGACGAGGCTGGTCCGCTTCGGATGCGACTCGAAGATCTGCGGCTCCAGCCCCACCTCGGCCAGCTTCTCCGCCACGTACTCCGCCGCCACCCGCTCACCGGGCCCGGAATGATCACCCGGGTTGCTGGTGTCGATCCGGATCAGTTCCTGACAAAGCTGGACGACCTCGTCCACAGTGATCACCTTCGCGCCGCCGTCTCGTACCCGACCATCGTGCCCCGTCCTCGACTTCGCCGCGAGTCTGGACCTTTGGTATGGTGAAGCCCGCCGCAACGCCCTTGCGGCATGTCCGGGTGGCGGAATAGGCAGACGCGCTAGCTTGAGGTGCTAGTGCCCTTCACGGGGCATGGGGGTTCAAGTCCCCCCTCGGACACGTACCGTTCCCCCAAATGGGGGCGGTGGACATCATGATCCGATCCGGGTCGAGGTTCGCCTCGGCCCGGATTTCGCGTTTCTGAGGGACGTAGACGAGCCGGACGCCCAGGGGATGGTAGACGCCTTGACGCGCCGCCGCATCGGCGTCTCGCAGGGCATTAACAAGATCACCCAGCCCAGTGACCAGCCTTCTCGATCGCCTCCCCGGTCAAGATCCGGCGCTGCCGCCCTACGCGGCACGAAGCTTGGCCTGGGCCGCCGCGAGCTGGGCTTCGGTGTCGGCCATCCAGGTCGCGACCGTGACCGGGTTGGCACCCGCCTCCAAGGCGGCACGGTGGCGGGCCAGCTTGGTCTCACAGTCGGCGATCTGACCCTTGGCACGCATCGCCGAAGCGCTCTCCCCATCACCGCGAACATCGTCGGCCTGACCTGCCTCGCCGACGGCGCCGACACCCTGTTCGCAGGAGCCTTGTCCTGGACGGTGAGGACCAGGGTCCGTTGCGGTTGTCGCGTGCAGATTCTTGGGGTCGAAGACGGCCTTGAGTGCGGGCTCGACCCCCTGCGGGGTTCTCCGCCCTCACCTGAGCGAGCCGGTGGAGTACTTCACCCGTTAGGACGAGGACTCCCGGGCCACGCCCTTGGCGCGGCCCTGGTTCTCGTGCCGGGCGGTGAGGTGACGGCGCATCAGCAGCATGGCGAACTCGGCGTCGCGCGAGAGCACCGCCTCGATGATCCGGGCGTGCTCCTCCCAGGAGTGCCCGACCGCCGCGCTCTTGCCGCCGACCAGGTGGTGGGCCTGGTTGCGGACGGCGCGCAGCGAGTCGGCGAGGAACCGGGATCCGCTGCCCCGGGAGAGCAGCTCGTGGAACTCGTCGTTCAGCTTGTCCAACGTCGCGGCGTCCACCTCGTGCGACTGCTCGTTTCCGGCCTTGAGCAGGGCCCGCAGCTCGGCGAGGATGTCCTCGTCGCCGCGCTCGACCGTGCGTCTGACGGCCATCAGTTCCAGCGCGACGCGCATCTCACGCACGGTTTCCAGCTCGTCGTTGTCCAGCTGCACCACCCGGACGCCGCGCCGGGGCAGCGCCTCCAGCAGTCCCTCGGTCTCCAGCCGGCGGAACGCCTCGCGCACGGGGAGCCGGGACACACCGAGCCGTTCGGAGATCGCGAGCTCGGTCAGGTGGGCACCCGGCTCGAGGTCGCCCTTGAGGATCAGCCGGCGTAGTTCGTCGACCGTTTCGTCACGCAGATTGCGGTGCCGGGCGCCGATGGTCGTCACTCTGCTCTCCATCCACCCTGTGCCCGGTGACCGGGCGACATCAGACAGAACCATCTTTGGATACATGATGCACCACGGAGGACGCCCGCATCGCGTGATCCTCCTCCCTGGGCCGGATCTCCCCAGGCCAGGCGGAAACAGGCTTGTTACAACGCGCGTCTTTGCCGTTTACCACGTCGGGATACAAAATCCCCATGATCGCGTACTCCTCCATCCCCGCCACCCTCGACACCGCGCTCGTGCGGGTCCAGCAGATCGACCACATCGTCCTCCGCGTGACCGATCCCGAGGCGTCGGTGCGCTGGTACACCGAGAAGTTCGGGTTTCTCGTGCACCGGCTGGAGGAGTTCCGCGCCGGCACCGTGCCCTTCCCCTCCGTCGAGGTCTGCCCCGGCCAGATCCTCGATCTGGACGCCCGCAACGAGGCGACCGGCACCAACGTCTCGCACTTCGCGCTGGTCATCGACGAGACCGACCTGTACGCGCTGAAGGAGAAGTTCGCGGGCGCCGACGGCCCGCACCGCCGCTGGGGCGCGCTGGGCCCGGCCGACCTGCTGTACGTCGACGACCCCGACGGGAACACCATCGAACTGCGCCACTACGGTCCGAGCCAAGTGAACCCGGGCGAATGACGCAGCACGCCGAACTGGCGCGACGGGCGGTCGCCTCCGGCACCCTGGGCGCGATCGCGACCGGTGTGCGCCCCGCCGCCGCGGTCGGCACCGCGACGCTGCTCCAGGGCGGTAACGCATTCGACTCGGCGGTGGCCGCCGCCCTGGCCGAGACCGTCCTGCTGCCGTCGAAATGCGGCCTGGCGGGTGACGTCGTGGCCCTGCACCTGGGGCCAGGCGCCGATCGTCCGGCATCCCTGCTCTCCATCGGCCGTGCCCCGGCCCGGCTCTACCAGGCCGCCGCGGCAGGCGGCTGGGCCCGCTCCGTGACCGGCCCGCTGTCGGTCGGCGTGCCCGGCGCCCCCGCCGGTTACGCCGCCCTGGCCGCGCGCGGCCGGCTCGGTCTGGCCGCACTCGCCCAGCCCGCGATCGACCTGGCCCGACGCGGTTTCAGCTGGTCCTCGGTCAACCACAGGCTGGTCGCCGAGTCCCTCGACGTGCTCACCGCCTGGCAGCCGGAGGGCACCCGCTACTCTCCCTCCAGCGGCCCGATCCCGCCCGGTTCCCGGGTGCGCCTGCCCGGCCTGGCCGACGTCCTGGCCGAATTCGCGCGCCGCGGCGCCGAGCTCTTCACCGGTGCGCTCGGTGAGCGGATCTGCACCTACGTCGCCGGGCACGGCGGTGTCCTGGAGATGGCCGACCTGCGGCCGGTCCCGCCGCTGGAGACGGACGCCGGATACGCGCTGATCGAGGGGACGGAGGTCTGGGCCACCCCCGCCCCGACCTACGGCCCGGCCCTGCTCGAGGCGCTGGCCGCGGGCTCCGCGCCGGAGGCGGTGAGGGCGGCCCTGACCGGTCTTCGCGCCCCCACCGGCCGCCCGCCCGCGCTGGTCGACGGTACCTCCACGATCGCCGCGGCCGACGCCGAGGGCAACCTCGTGGTACTCGTGCACTCCAACTCGTTCCCCAGGTACGGCAGCGGACTGGTGGTGCCCGGGCTGGACCTGGTGCTGTCCAACCGGGCCGGCCGCGGCTTCACCTTCATCCCTGACCACCCGAACGCCCCCCATCCGGGATCCCGGCCGCCGACCACGCTCCACGCCTGGGGCGCCCGGGACACCACCGGCTCTTGGGTCCTCGGCGCCACGCCCGGCGGCGAGCAGCAGGTGCCCTGGAACGCCCAAGTGCTGCAGCGGCTGCTGCGGCCCACGCCCGACTTCACACCCGCCGCGCTCGGCGCCGCCCTGGCCTCGCCGCGGTGGGAGTTCGCCGCCGGAGGCGACCTGTCGCGAGAAGGCGCGCAACTGGCCGAGTTCGGCGCCCGGTCCGCTCACACGATCGTCCGGCGGGAGGCCGACGGCACGCTGGTCGCCGCCGCCGACCCGCGCCAGGACGCCGCGGCGGTCGCGCTATGAGCACGATCGGGATGACCGGAGGTCTGCGGGTGGGTCTCCTCGGCGTCGGCGCGCTCGGCGGCACGATCGCCGA
This sequence comes from Actinomadura rugatobispora, assembly GCF_042656285.1. Lineage (GTDB taxonomy): Bacteria > Actinomycetota > Actinomycetes > Streptosporangiales > Streptosporangiaceae > Spirillospora > Spirillospora rugatobispora. Next base: position 57,805 of record NZ_JBHSON010000056.1, read on the forward strand.
CCTGCTGGGGGCGGGCCACATCGCGGGTTGCTCCCCGGCAGGCACGATCCGCTCCACCACGGCCCTGTCACCCGCCGACCTGCTCAGCGGCATCGACGTTCTCGTCGAGTCGGCGGGGGCGCAGGCGGCCCGCGCCTGGGTCCCACGGGCGATCGCGGCCGGGGTGGACGTCGTCCTCTGCTCGTGCGGTGTCCTCGCCGACCTTGATTTCACCCGAGAACTGGCCGATGGCGACGGCACCGGGCGGGTGCTCGTGCCGTCCGGCGCGATCGGCGGCCTCGACCTGTTCGCCGCCGCCGGCCGTGCGCTGAGCGCGCCCGCCGGACGGCTCGCGGGCGACCGGCCGGTACGGGCGTCGGTGGTGCTGACCACGACGAAGCGCCCGTCCGCGCTCGGCGTCGAGACCGACCGTCCGATCGAGGTCTTCCGCGGGTCGGCCCGGAGCGCGGCGAGGGAGTACCCGAGGACGGCCAACGTCGCGGTCGCCCTGGCCCTGGCCACCATCGGGCTGGACGAGGTGACCGTGGTGATGGTCGCCGATCCCGCCGCCGCCCGGACCCGGCACCTGGTGACGATGTCCTCACCGCTCGGTGAGTACGAGCTGGGAGTGACCAACGCGGTCGCACCCGGCTCCGGGGGCCGCACCTCCGCCGTCACCCCCTGGTCGGTGGTCACCCTGCTGGAGTCGCTGGCCGCCGGCCACGGCGCCGGACTACTGGTGCACCCCGCCAACGATTTCCGCCACGACACCGAGGACAGAACATGAGCACGAAGGCGACCGCCGCTCCGGCGAAGGACGAGAAGCGTTCGGCCCGGCACGGCACTCTGCTGCACATGCGCGGCGTCGACATGCGCTTCGGCACCGGCGTGCACGCGGTGGACAACGTGGACCTGGCCGTGCGGCGCGGTGAGTTCGTCTCCCTCGTGGGCCCGTCCGGCTGCGGTAAGAGCACGCTGCTGCGGATCGCGGCGGGCCTGGAGACCCGGACGGGCGGCAGCATGGACGTGTCCACCGACGCCATCGGCTACGTGTTCCAGGACCCGACCCTGCTGCCCTGGCGCACCGTGACCGGCAACGTGGAGCTCTGCACCCAGTTGCAGCACCTGGCCAAGCCGGTGCGGCGGGAGAAGGCACAGGCGGCGATCGAGATGGTCGGGCTTCAGGGATTCGAGGACAACTACCCGAGCCAGCTGTCCGGCGGCATGAAGATGCGGGCCAGTCTGGCGCGGGCGCTCACCCTGGACCCGGAGCTGTTCCTCTTCGACGAGCCGTTCGGCGCGATCGACGAGATCACCCGGGAGCGGCTGAACGGTGAGCTGCTGCGCATCTTCCGGGCTCAGCGCTTCGCCGGTGTCTTCGTCACGCACTCGATCGCCGAGGCGGCGTTCCTCTCCACCCGGGTGGTGGTGATGTCGGCCCGGCCGGGACGCATCGTCGGTGACTTCGACGTCCCGTTCGACGCGGACCGCGAACCCTCGCTGCGCGCCGACGCGGCCTTCGCGCGGCTGACCGGCGAGATCGGCGAGTGCCTGCGGGCCGCCGCGTGAGCGCGCGGCCCGCCACCCGGACCGAGACCGAGCCCAGCGCGGGAGGCAGCACAGTGACCACCACCGACACCCCGGCCGCCGCCGTGGTGGCCGCTCCGGCGACCTCTGGCGTCGCCGCGAAGAAGTCCGGCGGCCTGACCGGCACGCTGAGGACCGTCCTGCCCCCGATCGGCGTCTTCCTCGCCGCGATCGGCATCTGGTACCTGGTCTCCTACGTGCTGCTGTCGGAGCGCCGCCGGTTCCTGCTGCCGCCCCCGCACGAGGTGGTCAGGGTCGGGATGCTCGACTGGGAGAACCTCAGCGAGATCCTCGAGGGCCTGCGGACGACCGCGATCGTGGCGCTGTCCGGCTTCGCCATCGCGATCTGCGTCGGCACCCTGTTCGCGATCATGATGTCGCAGGCGAAGTGGGTGGAGCGCTCGTTCTATCCCTACGCCGTGATCCTGCAGACGCTCCCGGTTCTGGCGATGACCCCGCTCGTCGGCCTGTGGTTCGGTTACGGCTCGTCCAGCCGCATCATCATCTGCACGATCCTCGCCCTGTTCCCGATCATCACCAGCACCCTGTTCGGCCTGCAGTCGGTCGAGCCGAGCCAGCGCGACCTGTTCACGCTGATGAAGACCGGCCGCCTGGAACGGTTCTGGCGGCTGGACCTCCCCTCCGCCATGCCGAGCGTCCTCACCGGTCTGCGCACCTCGGGCGGTCTGGCCGTGATCGGCGCGATCGTCGCGGACTTCTTCTTCCGCCAGGGTGACCCGGGCATCGGCCGGCTGCTCGACGTCTACCGCACCAACCTGGAGACCGAAAGGCTCTACACGGCGCTGATCTTCTCGTCCCTGCTCGGCCTGGTGCTGTTCATCCTGAACACGCTGATCACGCGGCGGGTCCTGAAGAACTGGCACGCCTCCGTCCGGGACTGACCGCTCCGCCTCTGAACCGGCTCCCGCCTTTGGTAACCGCTCCGCCCTTCAAACAGCTCCGCCCCTCGAACAGCTCTGCCCTGCCCTCTTCCAAGGAGAACCATGAAGCGCAAGATGCTCCTCATCGTGCCGACGGTGCTGATGCTCGCGGCGACGGCCGCCTGCGGCGGCGGTGACAGTGGATCGGACGGCGCCGCGGCCGGCTCCGGTACCGGCGCCCTGGTCGACGCCAAGTGCCCCTCGACCATCGCGATCCAGACCAGCTGGTTCCCCGAGGCCGAGTACGGAGGCATGTACAACCTGATCGGCCCGAACGGCACGTTCGACAAGAAGGCCGGCGTCTACTCCGGCAACGTCGCGGGCGTGAAGGTCGAGGTGCGCGCGGGCGGCCCGCTGACCGGCAACCAGCAGGTCACCACCCAGCTCTACACGGCGGACGACAGCGACACGATGAACATCGGCCTGCTGGCCTCGGACGAGGCGATCCAGAACTCGGCCAAGCAGCCGACCAAGGCCGTGATGAACTACTTCGACAAGGACCCGCAGGTTCTGGTCTTCGACCCGGCGACCTACGACTTCCGGAGCATCGCCGACATCGGCAAGACCAACGCCAAGGTGCTCTACTTCGAGGGCTCCACCTACATGGACTACCTGGTCGGTTCAGGCCAGATCAAGAAGAGCCAGCTCGACGGCTCCTACAGCGGCGGGCCCGACACCTTCATCGCCGACGGCGGCAAGGACGTGCAGTCCGGCCTGATCACCAGTGAGCCGTACAAGTTCACGAACGAGTACGCGCAGTGGAAGAAGCCGATCGGCTCGCTGCTGGTGTACGACTCGGGCTACCACAACTACGCGTCCATGCTCTCCATGGTGCCGGACCAGATCGAGAAGCACTCCTCCTGCCTGAAGGCGTTCGTGCCGATGGCGCAGAAGGCCACGGCCGGCTACCTGGCCGACCCGACGCCGATCACCAAGCGCATCACCACGATGAACGAGGAGCTCAGCTCCCCCAGCAAGACCTCGGCCGGGCTCAACGCCGACGCGATCAAGGTGATCAAGGAGCGCAAGCTCATCACCAACGACGCCAAGGGCACGCTGGGCAACTTCGACGCGGCCCGAATGCAGAAGATGATCGACGTCCTGAAGCCGATCCTGGCGAACCAGAACAAGTCGGTGAAGGACGGCCTGAAGCCGGCCGACCTGTTCACCAACGAGTTCGTCGACCCCGCCATCGGGCTGGCCGGCTGATCCACCGCACTGCACGCCCAGGCTGCCGGGAACGCGAACCCCCGGCGGCTCGGGCCCTCTTCACCCGCACACCGCCGGAAGGAGCACCGTGGCGACCGTGGCGGAGACCACCGCCGGTACCGGCTACACCCAGGGCGCCGACGCGGCGATCGGATTCACCGCCGCCGGGCGATGGGTTCTGCGCCTCGGCGTCCAGGTCCCGGCCGCGGGGCCGTCCTGCCCACCAGGCCGGGGCCTGGCCGCGGCGCCGCCGAGACTCGGCGGCTTCACCTGCCGCGCCGTCGTTCTGACCGCACCGCTGAGCCGCACCCCTCGGGTGGCCCGATGAGCCGGCGGACTCCGAACGGCCCCGGTTCCGGCCTCAGGGTCGGATCGAGCGGCGTCCGGCCCGACGCCGCGGCGAAACTCGCCGGTGACTTCCCCTATGCCACGGGCCTGCACGCCCCGGGCGAACTGCACGGCGTGACGGTGCGCAGCACGATCGCGAGCGCCCGGCTGGACGGCGTCCGGGTCGATGCGGCGATGCGGGTCCCCGGTGCACGGCTGGTGCTGACGGCCGGCGACGTCCCCGGCTCGCGGCTGCTCGGGCTCAAGGTCGCCGACACCCCGGTCCTCGCGATCGACCGGATCCGGTACGCCGGCGAGCCGATCGCGTTCGCGGTGGCCGAGACCGCCGAAGCGGCACGGCGCATGGCCGAACTGGTCGAGCCCGTGATCCGGCCCACCGAGCCGCTTCTCGACCCGTTCCTGGCGTTGGAGGCGGGAGCTCCGCTGGTCGGGCCGGCCTCCAACCTGGTCACGGAGCTGGACCTGCGGCACGGGGACGGCCTGCACGGCCCGGTCAAGGTCGGCGCCCGCTGGCGAACCGGCAGGCAGGACGCGGCCTTCCTCGCGCCCGAGGCCGGGCTCGCGACTCCCGGACCGGACGGCTCGGTGGTGCTCGACGTGGCCACGCAGGACGTGCACGAGGACCGCCGCTCGATCGCCCTCGCCCTGGGCCTGCCGCCGGAGAAGGTGCTGGTGCGCCTGGCCGGGGTGGGCGGGGCGTTCGGCGGACGCGAGGACATCACCCTGCACGTCCACCTCTGCCTGGCCGCGCTGAGGACCGGGCGCCCGGTTCGCGCGGTCTACGGCCGGGCCGAGTCTCTGAAGGCCCACCCGCATCGGCACCCGGCGACGATGGACTACACCCTCTCCGCCGACCACGACGGCCGCTTGGTCGCCCTCGACGCCGAGATCCTGCTCGACGGCGGCGCCTACGCCAGCACGTCCCTGCCGATCTGCAAGATCGTGCACTACTTCGCCGCCGGGCCGTACCGCATCCCGTCGGTGCGCGTCCGCACCCGGGCGGTCTACACCAACAACCCGGTCTCCGGCGCCCTCCGCGGATTCGGCGCCACGCAGGTGTGTTTCGGCATCGAGTCCACGATCGACCTGCTGGCCGCCGAACTGGGCCTGGACCCGCGCGCGCTGCGCCACCGCAACCTGCTGTCCCGGAACGAGCCGCTCTCCACCAGTCACCAGCCCTTGACCGGGACGGCCTCCCCCTCCGCGGTCCTGTCCGCCTTGGACGACGTCCCCCTGCCGTCAGGCACGGCGCGGCACGACACCTCACGACGAGGCGTGGGCTACGCGATCGGCGTCAAGAGCGCGGGTCTCGGCGACGGCCGTCCCGACCCGGCCGGCATCAGGCTCCGGCTCGACGCCACCGGCCTGACGATCCTCAGCGCGGCGGCGGAGGTGGGCCAGGGCGTCGGGTCGGTGCTGACGCGCATCGCCGGAAGCCACTTCCCGGGCATCCCCGTTCGTTTGGACGACGCGACGACGCGTCTTCCGGACGCGGGCGGTTCCAAGGCCAGCCGCCAGTCGATGGCCAGCGGCGGAGCGGCCGACCTGGCCTGCCGTCAACTGCTCGCCCGGTTGACCGAACTGGCCGAAGCCCGGGGACGCCCGCACTGGCAGACGATCGGCCTGCCCGAGCTGCTGGGCGGCACCGTGCTGAACGCGGAGGTGACGAACCCGGGCATGGCGACGGAGGAGGCGGACAAGGTCAGCGGCACCGGCACCCTCCACCAGGCGTTCCAGCTCGTGGCGCACCGCGCGGTGGTGGACGTGGACGTCGAGCTCGGCACGGCCCGGCTCGTGCAGCTGGTCGTCGCGCAGGACGTGGGCCGGGCCATCGACCCGGTCGGCGTGCGCGGCCAGCTGATCGGCGGCTCGGTGCAGGGTGCGGGCTTGGCGTTGTTCGAGGAGATCCCCGTGGACGCCGAAGGCCGTCCCGAGGTCACGGGTTTCGGCGACTACCTGCTGCCGACGGCGGGCGACGTCCCCGAGGTGATCGCCGTTCCGCTGGAGAACGCGGACGAGCGGCTGGCGTTCGGAGCCAAGGGGATCGGCGAGGGCCCCCTGGTCTCCAGCCCGGCGGCCGTGGCCGCCGCGTTGAGAGCGGCCGCCGGCACTCCGGTGAACAGCATCCCCGCCGGCCGAACTCACCGAGTACCCCGTGATCACGCACGTTCCGCTCCCGGCGCCGAAAGTCGGACCGCGCGTCCGGGCGTCGTGCTGCGGCCCCGCACCTGGGCCGAGGCCGAGGCGATGTACCGCGAGCACCCGGACGCCATCGTGCTGGCCGGCGGCACCGCGCTGCTGCCCCGGTTCAACACCGGCACGCTCCGCCCCACCACGCTGATCCCGCTGAGCGGCATCGCTCCGGAACCTCCGAGGATCCGCGAGGGACGGATCCGGTTCGATGCCCGTACCACGGTTCACCGAGCCCGGACGATCGCTCATCTCCTGCCGGAGGACGTCGGCTGGTTCGCCACCGCCGCCGTCCGCCGGAGGGCGACGATCGTCGGCAATCTCCTCGCGGCCGAAGGCGGGCGCCGCGACCTCGCCGTGCCCCTCCTCGCCACCGGCGCGGTCCTCATCACCCCGGAAGGCGCGGTCGGCCTCGACGAGGTGCTCAGCGGCACCGACCCGGGCTTGGTCATCGCGGTGGAGGCGGACATCCCGCGGCGCCTGCGCTACGCCCGCACCGGCGTTCGTCCCACCGTCGCGGCGCCCGAGGCGGCCGTCGCGATCGCGTGGCCGCGCCGATCCGCGCCCGCGGGCCCGGCGGCGCACGCCCCCCGCGTCCGGTTGGTCGCGCGGCTGCGAACGGCACGGCCCGAGCGCCTGCACGACGCCGAGCGGCTCCTCGCCCAGCGGGCACCGCTCGACGAGGTGGCCGCGGCCTGCGCCGAGCGCTCGCACCTGTTCGGCGTTCTCGTACGCCGCGTCCTGGAGGCGACACCATGAAATTCACCCTGGACGGCGAACCGGTCAACGCCGACGCGCATCCCTGGTCGAGCCTGCGGCAATTGATCGAAGCCGCCGCCCACCCGCTGCCGACCGGATGCGACGCCGGCCACTGCGGCAGTTGCACGGTCTTACTGGAGGGCACCCCGGTTCCGTCGTGCCTGGTCAGCGCGGCCGAGGCGGACGGGTGCGAAGTAGCGACGGTGAAGACCGCGGCCGATGCGAGGCTGGTCGAGGCCTTCGCCGCCGAAGGTGCGGTCCAGTGCGGCTACTGCACGCCCGGAATGCTGGTCACCCTGTCGGCCCTGTTGCGCGAGCGCCATGAGAAGCCGCTGACCGCCGCGACGGTCCGCCGCGCACTCGACGGAAACCTCTGCCGCTGCACCGGTTATGCGGCCATCGTCGCGGCCACCCTCCTAGCCCACCGTGAGATCGAAGGATGCGGGATCGAGGCATGACCCTCAAAGCCATCGTCGGCGGCCGAGTCCTCACCATGGACGCCGAACGCCGCGTCCTCGACCGGGGCACCGTCCTGATCGAGGACGACACCATCATCGCGGTCGGCGCCGCGGACGAGGTGGAGCTTCCGGAAGCCTGCGAGAGAATCGACGCGGCCCGCTCGGTGGTGATGCCCGGGCTGATCAACGCGCATACCCACGGATCACAGATCCTGCTGCGGGCCGGCGGAAACCAGGACCGTGACCTCACCGACTGGCTCTTCAACGATCTCTATCCCGGTCTGGCCCAGTACACACTGGCCGACCTGGAGCTGGGACTGCGGCACTACGTGCTGGAGAGTCTCCGTGCGGGGGTGACCACGGTCGTGCTGAACGACCATGTGCACCCGTTCGACCCGCTCCCGGCGATCGACACGGCGGTGCGCGTCCTCAGCGAAACCGGCATCCGCGCCGTCTACGCCCGGATGTTCAGCGACGCCCGCCGACCGGGGTCTCCGGATCTGATGAACACGGTCAGGGCCCGCGAACCCGGCGTGCGGTCGGCGTCCGTCCTGCGTGACACCGATGCGATCCTGGCCGATCTGGAGCAGATGTACCGGCGGCACGATCGGGCGGCCGCGGGACGGATCCGGGTCTGCGCCTCCCCGTCCACCGCCGGGACGGCGAGCCTGAGGGCCCTGGCCCAGAGCCGGGCCTGGGCGCACGAGCACGACGGCATCTGGGCGTTGCATCTGGCCGAGACCCCGGGTGACAGGCCGGTCGCCGAGATGTCCCCCGTCGAGTACCTGGCCTCTCACCACCTTCTCGACGACCGCCTGCTGATCGGCCACGGCGTGCATCTGGAGCCGCGGGACCTGCGGTCGATCTCGGCCGCGGACGCCCGGATCTCCACCCAGCCGGTGAGCAACGGCGTGCTGGGCTCGGGCATCGCGCCGGTGCCCGCCATGCTGCAGGCTTCGATCACGGTCGGGATCGGCACCGACGACGCCAACTGCAACGACGGCTGCGACCTGCTCTCCGACCTGAAGACCCTGGGTGTGCTGCAGCGCGCCGTCAACCAGGACGCGGGCGCGATCACCGCCGAGGAACTGCTCGAGATCGCCACGGTCGGCGGTGCCCGCGCGGCCGGCCTCGAGGGGACGGCGGGGGCCCTCGCTCCCGGTCTGCGGGCCGACGTGATCCTGCTGGACGCCGCCGCGCCGCACCTCAATCCGGCGCCCAGCCTGGCCGCGATGCTGGCCTGGCAGGCGACCGGCCGAGACGTCCACACCGTGCTCGTGGCCGGTCGGGTGGTGATCCGTGACGGTGTCGCCGACTGGCTCGATCCCGCCGAGGAGCAATCCATGGTGCACGAGGTGAACGAGCGGGCCGCGCGCATCACCGGCCAGGCCGGCATCCCGGTCGTGCGCCCCTGGCGCAGCCGCGCACCGCGCCGTACTCGCTCCACGCCCCGACCGGGTTCGCCCCCACGACATTTTGACGAAACAAACGTCGGATAGCTTTGGATACAAGATCCCGAGGAGAACCATGAGTCGCATCGCGCGCCTGGAACCACACGTGATCGCGGAGGCCCGTCGGATCCTGTCCGACGTCGACCACGTCACCGACCCCGTCGCCACCGCCCGGCTGCTGCCCGCCGAGGTCTACACCAGCCAGGCCTTCTGGCAGTTCGAGAAGGAGGCCGTCTTCTCCCGGGAGTGGCTGTGCGTCGGCCACGTGGGCGAGGTGCCGGAGCCGGGCGACCAGCTCCCGATGACCATCATCGGCGAGCCGATCGTCCTGCTGCGCGACACGGCGGGCGGCATCCGGGTGATGTCGGCGGTCTGCCGGCACCGCGGCCACCCGATCTTCGGCGGCCTGGCGGCGGAGCGGCGGGAGGCCGAGGGGAAGTCACTGACCTGCGTCTCGTCCACCCGGATGGTCTGCCCCTACCACAACTGGCAGTTCACGCTGGACGGCAAGCTGGTCGCGGCACCCTCGATGACCGCGACCGTTCCGGTGAAGCGGCTGCGCGAAACCATCCGCCTGCCCCAGATCCGGCACGAGATCTTCCACGGACTGGTCTTCATCAACTTCGACGACGACGCCGCACCGCTCGCGCCGACCCTCGCGAAGATGGACGAGGAACTGCGCACGTTCGGCATCCCGGAGCTGGTGCCGCTCAAGCCGGTCGAGTTCAAGGACCAGAAGTGGAACTGGAAGATCCATCACGACAACGCCCTTGAGCCGTACCACACCAGCTATGTGCACCGGGGCGTCCACGAGGCGGCGCCGGCGAAGAACGCCCGCTTCATCACCTTCGACGAAGGCGACGGGCAGGTCATGCACCCGACCTACCTGCTCGACGAGAACGCCGGGCTGGCCAGCACCGACGGCAGGCGCACCACGCAGATCATCCCGGGCCTGGGCGAGGAGCAGCGCAGGCGGGTGATGTTCGCCTCCATCCCGCCGATGCTGTTCTCCATCCTCCAGCCGACGTTCGTGCAGCTGGCCTTCATCCACCCGAACGGCCCGGGCTCGATGAACCTGCGCCGGGTGAACCTCTACCCGAAGAGCGCGGTCGAGGAGCCGGGCTTCCACGAGGCCTACGAGAAGTTCATGGAGCGCAAGGCCCTGGCCATCCACCAGGACGCCGTCACCACCGCCGCCGTCCAGGAGGGCCTGAACTCCCGCTACGCGCCCCGCGGCCCCCTCTCCTGGATGGAATCCAATATCCCGCAGCTCAACACCTGGCTGCTGACCCGCTACCAGAAGGCTCTGGAGGAGCTCGATGACTGACCTCGCCGCGGACACCGACGTGGGCGCCCTGGTCGCGGCCCTGGCCGCCAGGGTCGACGTCCTGGAGTCGGAGAAGGCCATCGAACAGCTGATGGTCGGCTACATGGCCGCGACCGACGCCGAGTCCGGCAAGGGCCGGAAGGTCGCAGCGCTCTTCACCGAGGACGGCTCCTGGGAGAGCGTCGGCCCGCACGGCAACCCGGGCTGGGCCGCGACCGGCCACGAGGCACTGATCAAGAAGTTCGACCGGAACGTCGAGCGCATGCCGTTCTCCGCGCACTTCGTCACCAACACGGCGATCCAGGTGGGCGTGGACGGCGATCCGGACAAGGCCACCGGCCGGTTCATGTACTTCCAGGCCTGCACCTACCGCGGTGACCAGCCGCTGTGGATCGCGGGCAAGTACGACAACGACTTCCGCCGCGTCAACGGCATGTGGCTCCTCTCGTACATGCGGGTGCACAACTTCTTCACCACCCCGTTCGACCAGGGCTGGGTGAAGGTTCCGCACATGCAGACCCCGTAGACAAGCAGAACCTGGAGAGAACAGACGTGCTCACCTACCGCCACCAGATCATGCGGAACCTGAAGTTCGGCACCCTGCCCCGCTTCACCGAGCTGCAGAAGAAGAAGAACGAGCTACTGGCCGGGGCCGGGCTGACCCCGTACGACATCTGGGCGCCGGCCTTCGGCGGGCTGCACCACCTGGTGCTGGAGGCCCGCTTCGAGTCGATGGCCGCGTTCGAGGCCGAGCACCTGGCGCAGAAGAAGATCGAGGGCATGGCCACGCTGAACGCCGAACAGCTCGAGTGCGTCATCGAGGGCACGGCCCAGGACCGGCTGCAGCGACTGGGCCTCCCCGCTCGATGAGCACGTTCGACGGTGCCCCGGCGCCGCAACACCCGGCCGGGGCCACCACGCTGCCCGGCTTCCCGCCGGGTGCGGCGCTCAAGGAGCAGCCCTGGTACACCTGGCACGCTCCGTACGACGAGATCCGCTCGGTGCAGACCGACCGGCTCGGCGCCGTACAGGAGATCATCTCCACGGTGCTCGACGCCGCCCCGCCACACCGGCTGAAGGCGGTCAGCATCTGCTCAGGTCAGGCCCGTGACCTGCTGCCGGTGCTGATCAGCCATCCCCGCGGGCACGACCTGGCGGTGCGGATGATCGAACTTGAGCCGCTGAACGCCTCGTTCCTGTACGGCGCCATCGGCAGTACAGACCTCCAGGACGTCGAGGTGATCGTGGCCGACGCCGGGTCGACCGACGCCTACCTGGGCGCCGTGCCGGCCGACATGCTGCTGATCAGCGGGCCGTTCGCGAGCATCGGCCAGGACGACACGCTCCGCACGGTGCGTATGCTCCCCCGGCTCTGCGCACCGGGCGCGGTCGTGGTCTGGTCCACCTACGGCGCCGGGCTGGCCGCCCTGGACCCGCTGCTCAAAGCCCTCGGCGCGGCCGGCTTCACCGAGCTGTCCCTGGTCAAGCCGGGTTCCTTGAGCAGAACCCAGCCGGTCAGCGTGACCGCCACCGGCGACCCGGACCTGGACGGCGAGCTCTTCGAGGGCGGTGAGTTCGCCGCCGGCGCACACCGCTTCGACGGTGAACCGCTGAAACTCCTCATGGGCGAGCGGATGTTCACCTACTGATCCCGAGACGTCCGGCGCCGGGCGGCGCTGGGCGGGCGCCCGTCCTGCGGGAGGACGGGCGCCCGCCGGTGTCGTGGCCGGCGGCTCAGGTGCCGGTGGCGGGTCTGTACGGTTTTCGACACTCCCCATGGCGATCGGCGCCAAAGTGGGCATGGCATAGATCCAGCATGAAGACACCGCAGCAACTACGTGGGCGGGGTGACCGCGAAGAACGGCTCAAGCATCTCGTCCGGTCGGGGCCGATCCCGTTGCCATCGCCGAGGCTGCAGGCCACCGCTGGCCGAGCAGCGAACGGGATGAGCGATGGGCTCCTGGACACAAGCCCCCGTATGTTCCTGCAAGAGGCCCGGCCAAGGGGACGCCCGGCCATTCGTGGGCGGCAGGTCCGCGCGTACGGCGCCGACGCCTTGGCCGGCACCGCAGCCGCTATGGCCGACGCCGGGCCCGCGGAAACCCCCAGGGACTCCTCCGCCTCGACCCCGCCCGAGGGCACGGAGAGCCCCTGATCAAGGTTGTGACCGCCGATGATCCCCCGCTTGACGATGCCTGGCGCCCGGTGAAGCGACGGCGGGGATCAGGTACGTCGGTCAAGACCGGCCCGAGACCGATGCGATCATGGACGGCGCGCAGTCGAGCAGAGAGCGGGGGCGAGGCGGCGCCACTGCTGGCGCGGGAAGGCGCTCGGGTCGGCGGTGAGGACCTGTACGCAGACATGGTCCGCACCGGCGGCATGGTGCTCGTCCACCCTGCGCTTGATGGCCTCCTCGTCTCCCCAGGCAATCAGGGCGTCGAAAAGGCGGTCGCTCACCTTCTCCAGGTCTTCGTGCAGGAAGCCCAGGCGCACCAGGTTGTAGGCGTAGCTCGGCAGGGCGAGATAGCGCCGCAGCCACTCGGTTCCTATCGCGCGGGCCTCGTCCGCGTTCGAAGTCAGGATCACCGTCTGCTCCGGGATCACGAGTGGACCCTCGCCCAGAGCCTGGCGAGCCCGTCTGGTGTGCGTGGGCGTGACGAGGTAGGTGTGGATTCCGCGGGCGCGCTTGGCGGCGGTCTCGATCATCTTGGGGCCGAGGGCGGCGAGGACCCGGGTCTCAGCGGGTACCGGCCGGGTGGTGCGGTCCAGGTCGTCCAGGAAGGCCGCCATCGTGGCCAGGGGTTTGCCATAGGGGCCGGACCCGGCGGTTTCGACCCGGGACGGGTGGCTCACCCCGATGCCCATCAGGAACCGGTCTCCATGGGCGGCGGACAGGGTCGCGTGGCCGGCGGCGGCATCGGCGGGGTCGTGCATCCAGAGGTTGAGGACTCCGGTCGCGACGATCGTCTGGCGGGTCGCGGTCAGCAGGCGGCCGGCGGTGTCGAAGACCGGTCCGCCGGCATCAGGGATCCACAGGGCCCGGAATCCCAGATCCTCGAGTTCGGCGGCCGCGTCCGCGGACTCGGCCTGGTCGCCGTAACGCAGATGGGTGCTCCAGACACCGACTCCGGACAGGTCCATGAACTCCTCTTTCGTCGAGCGCACGATCGGGCGTTGTACGGGCGCTTCGCCCACCGGTCAGGGGACGGGCAGCCCTGACCGTCGGGGAGCCGGGTTCGCCTGCGGCCGGTGGGCGGCTGCGAAGGCGCGCAGTTCCCGGGCCACGTCGGGGCCGGTGGGCGTGTAGATGACCTCGTGGAAGCCGGCGGCGCCGAGCCGTGTCAGTTTCCTGCCGATGCTCGCCGCGTCGCCGACCATGGTGGTGATGTCGATGTGCTCCAGGAGCGGGCGGTCGCGGGCGGGGAGGTGCGTGACGTGGCCTTCGAAGGTCAGCAGGTGGCGCTCACCTTCTGGCGCGAGGGCCTCGAGTTCTTCGCGCCAGGCGCGGCCGCCGGGCATGGCGTCCACCGCCTCCGCTCCGCCCCTGGCGTAGGCGTTGTGCCAGTCCACGACCCGCCACGGTCCGACCGCCTGCCGGACCCGGTCGGACGCGGGGTCCTCGCCCGGGTCGAGGACGGTGCCGTTGATGATCGTCGCGGTGGGGAGGGCGGGGTGCGGAGGTCCGATGAGCCCGTCGGCCACCTCGCCGGCCAGCGCGGTGCCTCGCGGGCCGAAGGCGCTGAGCCACAGTGGCACGTCGATCGGACGGGGCGCGGCCAGGCCGTCGGCGTGCAGCATCCGGACGCGGCCGCCGTCCACGGTGGCGGTCTCCCCGGCCAGCAGCCGGCGGAGGGCGGTGACGTAGCCGGCGAGCGCGTCCAGTGTCATGGGGCGCTGCCCCACCGCCAGGCGGGCGGTGAAACCGGTGCCGAAACACGCCCGGAAGCGTCCGTCGGAGAGGCGGGCGATGGCGGCGATCGCTGAGGCCATGGCCATCACCGACCGCTGACCGGGGATGAGCACGGCGGTGCTGAGCCCGATGCGGGTGGTGCGTTCCGCGGCGAGGGCGAGATGGACGAAGGGGTCCTCCCACAGCGGCGCCGAGTCGTAGATCCACACCCTGGCGTAGCCGAGGTCCTCGGCCAGCACGGCGAGATCGGCGAAGTCCGGCCCCGGTGGGAGCCCGCAGGACAGTTCCGGCCCGGTCGTGTCGGTGCTCGTCGTCATGGTCACGCGGGCCTTTCGAAGCCGGAGAGGATGACGAGGTTGCAGTCGGCCGCGGCCAGGCGGAGCGGCAGGGCCTCCTGGTAGGACTCCGATCCGTACCAGGCGTGAGCCGCCTCGACCGACTCGAACTCCAGGACGACCGTCCGGTTCCCGTGCCATTCCCCTTCCAGGGTCAGCGGCTCCGTATCGACCGCCAGGACGCGGGCACGGGACTCGATCAGCGGTGGCGCCGACTTCCGGCCGTACTCCTCCATCGCCGCCTGGTCCTTGATGGCTTCGGTCAAGATGACATATCCCTTGGGCATCGGCTCTCCTTAGTGTTCCGGCCTGCGGTCACTCCACTGCGATGGCACGTTCGGGGCACTGGGAGGCGGCGGTTCTCACCGCTTCGTGGGGCACCTCGGTCGAAGACCTCGGGGCTCACCGCGAAGCAGACCCCGTGCCCGCGGCGGTTGTCCTCGTCGGTCGAGACCTTCATCGGGGGAGGGTCAACTCCAGGTGCAGGCGGGTCAGGCCGCGCAGGATGTAGGTGGGGATGTAGCGGTAGCGGCGCTCGCCGGCCGGGCCGTGCACGCGCTCGGAGATCCTGATGTCGGTCGTGCGGTCCAGCAGCCGCTCGATGGCGACCCGGGCCTCGGCGCGGGCCAGGGGCGCGCCGGGGCAGGTGTGGATGCCC
>NZ_JBHSON010000057.1:0-72924 GCF_042656285.1 Actinomadura rugatobispora
CCACCGCGCCGACCTGTACGCCCTCGGCGCCACCGTGTTCCAGTTGCTGACCGGCCGCCACGTCTTCACCGGCGACGACGCCCGCGCGGTGGTCACCCAGCACCTGGCCGCACCCCCGCCCCCGGCCCGCACGCTGCGCCCCGACACCCCTCCCCAACTGGAGGAGTACCTGCGGAAGCTGCTGGCCAAGGAGCCCGACCAGCGGCCCCCCGACGCCGCCGCCGTGGCCGCCCGCCTGCACGACCTGTGGCGCCGGCGCACCGACCCGCACCACCCCGACCGCCTCGAGGCCCTGCGAGCACGCGCCGACCAAGCCGAGAGGGAGGGCCGGGCGGGCCGCTACGACACCGCCGTCACCGCCCTGCAGAATCTGCTGACCGACTGTGTTCGAGTACTGGGTGACGATCACCCCGACACCCTGCACACCCGCCACATCCTCGCCCAATGGACGGGGGAGGCCGGGGACGCGGCGGCCGCACGCGACCTGCTCATCGAGTTGCTCCCGAGCTATGAACGGGTGCTCGGCCGCGACCACCCCGACACTCTGGACACTCGCTACCACCTCGCCCAATGGATAGGGGCGGCTGGGGATGCGGTGGCCGCACGCGACCTGTTCGCCCAGCTCCTCACCGATCGCGAACGGGTGCAGGGCTCAGACCACCCCCACACTCTGTACACCCGCCACGGCCTCGCCCAATGGACGGGGGAGGCCGGGGACGCGGTGGCTGCACGTGACCTGTTCGCCCGGCTCCTGACCGATCGCGAACGACTGCAGGGCTCCGACCACCCCGACACCCTCAACATCCGCCACGGCCTCGCCAAGTGGACGGGCAAGGCCGGTGATGCCGCGGCTGCACGCGACCTGCACGCCCAGCTCCTCACCGACCGCGAACGACTGCAAGGCCCCGACCACCCCCACACTCTGAACACTCTCGACGACCTCGCCCACTGGACGAGGGAAGCCGGCGACGAGGCGGCCGCACGCGACCTGTACGCCCGACTCCTCCCAGATCACGAACGAGTACTCGGCCCCGACCACCCCGACACCCTGAACACCCGCCACAACCTCGCCCTCTCGACGTGGGCGGCCGGGAATCCGGCGGCCGCACGCGACCTGCTCGCCCGACTCCTCCCCGATCGCGAACGAGTACTCGGCCCCGACCACCCCCACACCCTGAACACCCGCCACAACCTCGCCGGCTGTATGGGGGATGCCGGGAATGCGGCAGGCGCACGCGACCGGCTTGCCCAACTCCTCCCAGATCGCGAACGGGTGCTCGGCCCCGACCACCCCGACACCCTGGGCAACCGTCACGACCTCGCCCTCTGGACGGGGAAGGCCGGGAATGCGGCAGCCGCACGCGACCTGGACACCAAGCTGCTCCCCGATCGCGAACGAGTCCAGGGCCCCGACCACCCCAGCACCCTGCAAACCCGCCACAACCTCGCCGACTGGACGGGGAAGGCCGGGGACGCGGCGGCCGCACGCGACCTGCACGCCAAGCTGCTCCCCGATCGCGAACGAGTACTCGGCCCCGACCACCCCCACACCCTGCAAACCCGCCTCAACCTCGCCGACTGGACGGGGGAGGCCGGGGACGCGGCGGCCGCACGCGACCTGCTCGCCCGGCTCCTCCCCGATCGCGAACGAGTACTCGGCCCCGACCACCCCGACACCCTGGACGTCCGCCTCGGCCTCGCCGACTGGACGGGGGAGGCCGGGAATGCGGCGACCGCACGCGACCTGCTCGCCCGACTCCTCCCCGATCGCGAACGAATACTCGGCCCCGACCACCCCCACACCCTGGGCACCCGCCTCAACCTCGCCCACTGGACGGGGAAGGCCGGGGACGCGGCGACCGCACGCGACCTGCACGCGGAGTTGCTCCCGCACTATGAACGGGTACTCGGCCCCGACGACCCCGACACCCTGCGAACCCGCCGCAACCTCGCATACTGGACAAGAAGGGCCGAGAATCCCCTCAAACGGTGGAATCTTTTCAATAGATGATCTTGTCCCCGGCATATGGTCGTGGCGTGCATCGCGCAGGACCCCTGGTCAGCCCTCAACGTGCTGCCAGCACCGATATACCGGGTCCTTCAGAAGCGTTACGGTCTCGCGTTCCAGGACGGCCGCCGCCCCTGGCGCCTTCGCGTCGTCGCCGACGCCGAGGTCGCCGAGGACGCCAAGAACCGCCTCATCAAGCTCGCCTGGCGTGAAACCTGATCCCCTCTATCATCCCGCGGATGGAGATCCACATCGTCCCGGACGACCAACTGGCGGACCTGGCCCTGCGGCTGCGCGACTCATCCCCCGGGGACTGGAGCCCCGACGCCCTGCGGAACCGGGGCACCGCCGACGCGCGCTTCCTGGACGGAGAACTCGCCGTCCCGGTCGGAACCGCCGACCCGTCCGCCCTGGCACAGGCGGACTGCTTCCGGCGCGCGGCCCAAGTCCTCAGAAAGGCGCTAGGCCCCGCCTCCACCATCGGAAGCCACGGAGCACCCAACACCTGGGGAAACCCCTACCTGCTCTGGCCCCAGAGCATCGAACTACGCGCCGGCGCCAGCGGCCCGGAACTGGTCCTCACCGACAACTGGCCGAAGCACCAGGGACGGGACGGTTTCATAGCCCACCTCCAGCCGGACGACTCCAGCCCCACCCCCTGGAAGGCGAAGGACTGGGACGTCTTCGAACGCGCCTTCGCCGCCTGGCTCTCGACCGTCTCAGCGGAGCAGCGCGCCCTCGGCCTACCTCTCGTCCCCGCCATCCACGGAGGGCTTCTCCTCGACATCTACCCCCACGAGGATCGGCTCCTGATCGGCGGCGCCGGCTCCGCCGACTTCCCCGCCCTCGGCTGGATCCCCGGGCCCCTCGAAGGGGACGACCCATGGTTCGACTACCCCGAATGGCGCCTCATCGGCGGCGCCATCGGCCACGTGGACGGGGCCGCCCTCGCCGCGACAGCCGTGGCCACCGCCCGTGCCGCAGGCGTGGCCTCCCCGGAAGACCTGAAGATCATGCACGGCACCCAGAACGAGACCCCCGAGGGCGACGAGTACTACATCACCTTCCACGGCCTGGGCATCAACGCCCGCTCGTCCCGTTGATCAGACGCCCTTCCAGCACCGGTACACCGGGTCCTCAAAGAGCGCGACCGTCTCCCGTTCCAGGATCGAGAACAGCACGTCGACGAACGGATGCCGGAGCAGGGGACGCCGACAACCGCGTCGCCCTCACGTCGTCGCCGACGCTCAACACGGTGTGGCGGCCGGGATCATCACCTCGGTGCGATCGACCGCGGCCTGCCGCGCGAGCATCCGACCGGAGACCCGGCCCGGCGAGCGCCCCGAGGTCACCGAGGCCCGCCGCAACGGCTACACTCGCGGCACCATCGCCGCGATCGCGGTGGTCTCCCTCCCCGACGAACCGGCCATCGCAGGAGCCTCCAGCAGGCCGCTCGGACATCGCCGCCGAAGTCCCCTGACCTGCCGGCCCCCAGCGCGACGATTCAGCCGGCGGGCAGGCGCAGTCGCCTCAGGGCGAGGGCGTTGACGGCGACGATCAGGCTGGAACCGGACATCGACAGCGCGGCGATCTCGGGGCGCAGGACGAGGCCGAGGCCGGGTTCGAAGACCCCGGCGGCGATGGGCAGCGCGATGGCGTTGTAGCCGATCGCCCAGCCGAGGTTCTGCCGCATCTTGCGCAGCGTTCCGCGGCCGACGCGCAGGGCGGTGGGCACATCCAGCGGGTCGGAGCGCATGAGCACCACGTCGGCGGTCTCGATGGCCACGTCGGTTCCGGCGCCGATGGCGATGCCCAGGTCGGCCTGGGCCAGCGCGGGCGCGTCGTTGACGCCGTCGCCGACCATGGCGACCTTGCGTCCGTCGCGCTGCAGCTCGGCGATCTTGGCCGCCTTGTCACCGGGCAGCACCTCGGCGATCACGGTGTCGATGCCCAGCCTCGCGGCGATGCGCTCGGCGGTTGCCCGGTTGTCGCCGGTCAGCATGACGACCTGGACGCCCAGGTCGTGCAGCGCGGCGACGGCCGCCTCGGAGGTCTCGCGCGGGGCGTCGGCGACGCCGATCAGAGCAGCCGCACGGCCGTCGATCGCGGCGATCACGGCGGTGCGTCCGGTGGCGGCCAGCTCGTCGCGGCGGGCGGCCAGCGGGCCGAGATCGACGCCCTCGCGTTCGAGCAGGCGGCGGTTGCCGACCAGGACGCGCCGCCCGCCGACCTCGGCGATGGCACCGTGCCCGGGGACGTTCTCGAAACGCTCGGCCCGGACGGCGTCCAGCCCGCGTCCGGCGGCGTAGGCGACGATGGCCTGCGCGAGGGGATGCTCGGATTCGCGTTCCACGGCGGAGACGAGCCGGAGCAACTCGGTCTCCTCCAGCCCGTCGGTGACGACGTCGGTCACCTCGGGTTCGCCCTTGGTGAGCGTGCCGGTCTTGTCCATCACGACGGTCTGGACGCGGGCGGAGGTCTCCAGGGCCATGGCGTTCTTGAACAGCACGCCGCGCTTGGCGCCCAGCCCGGTGCCGACCATGATCGCGGTCGGGGTGGCCAGGCCGAGGGCGTCCGGGCAGGTGATGACGACCACCGTGATGGCGAAGAGCATCGCGGTGGAGAAGGCGCTGCCGGTCAGCAGCCAGGTCGCCAGCGTCGCGGCACCGCCGATGAGGGCGACGAACACCAGCCAGAACGCCGCCCGGTCGGCGAGCCGCTGGCCGGGGGCCTTGGAGTTCTGCGCCTGCTGGACGAGCTTGACGATCTGCGCCAGGGCGCTGTCGGCGCCGACCTTGGTGGCGCGCACGCGCAGGGTGCCGTTGGCGTTGATGGTCGCCCCGATGACCGTGTCACCGGGCGCCTTGCGCACCGGCAGGCTCTCGCCGGTGACCATCGACTCGTCGACCTCGCTGTCCCCGTCCTCGACCACCCCGTCCACGGCGATCTTGGTACCCGGCCGCACCAGCAGCAGGTCCCCGGCCGCGACCTCGGCGGTGGGCACCTCGACCGGCTCGCCGCCGCGGATGACCACGGCCCTGGGCGGCGCGAGGTCGAGCAGGGCGCGGACGGCGTCGTTGGCGCCGCCCCGGGCCCGCATCTCGAACCAGTGCCCCAGCAGCACGAACGCCGCCAGCACGGTGGCCGCCTCGTAGAACACCTCGCCGCCTCCGGTGAGGGTGATCACCAGTGAGTACAGCCAGCCGGCCCCGACCGCGACGGCGACCAGCACCATCATGTCCAGCGTGCGGGCCCGCAGCGCGCGGACGGCACCGTCGAAGAAGATCCAGGACGAGTAGAAGATCACCGGCAGGCTCAGCAGCAGCGCCCACACGTCCTGGCGGAGCCCGAACGGGGTCGGGACGTCCAGGCCGAGCACCTCCTCTCCGATCGGCGACCAGATCACGATCGGGATGGAGAACAGCAACGCCACCAGGAACCGGTTGCGCATGTCGGCGACCATCGCCGCCATCGACATCGCCCCGTGCCCGCCGTGCCCCATCGCCTCGTGCGGCGACCGGGCCTCCACCGCCTCGGCCGCGGGCGGGTCCGGTTCGGCCATCGGATCGCAGATGTGGGAGGGCACCGACTGCCCGGCGCAGTGATAACCGCACTCGGTCACCCACCGTCGCAGTTCCGCCAGCGACGTACGCGCCGGGTCGAACACGACCGTGGCGGTCTGGGAGACGGGATTGGCCTCGACTTCCAGCACTCCTGGACGGCGGCCCAGCACGGAGGTGACGACGTTCTGCTCCGACGCCCAGTTCAGACCGCTCACGTCGAGAACGGCGACGCCGCGGTCCTTGCCCGAGCCGGGCACCTGCTGCTTCTCCTGGTCCGTCGGCGGATTCGCGCCGTGGTGCATGGCCGACCTCCTCTCTCGTCCCCCATATAAACCTATACCCCGTGAGGGTATTCCGCGCTCCCGCCGGCCGTCGCACTCTTCCCTAGGTGACCGGGGCCAAGCACGACACCGCCTGACGCGTTCCGCGAGGCGGCCTCCGGAGATCCGAGCCGGGACTCCCAGGTCGACATCCTCCACGCCGCCCAGTGGCCCGCCGATGCCCAGATCACGATCTCGGACCGCCGCACCAGGAACAGAGCGGGTCTCCGTCACGCGCCGGGCAGGGCGAAGCCGACCGCCTTCCCCAGGCCCGGTCGGCTGCACGTCCTCGTCGAGTAGATGGCGCAGTGGCCGCCGGTCAGGCCGCTTACCAGGGAAAGGCCCCGCCCTCCGAGGCTGAGGGCCGCGATGACGGCGTCCAGGTCCCCGTCCGGCTCGGGCGTGACGGACGGCTCGCGCAGCAGCTCGGGCACGCGCCCGAAGAAGGGGTCCGCATCGGCCAGCTCGCACCAGACCGGCCGGCGGTCCGTACCGGCGAACAGCACGCGCAGTTCGTACGGCGGCTCGGCGTGCCGTACCCCGTTGGCGGCGAGTTCGGCCGCGACCAGCTCGGAGTCGGCCACCCGCTCCGGCGCGACGCCCGCACGGCAGAGAAGATCCCGGACGATCACCCGCGCCCGGTGCTCCGCCCGCCCTGATGGCAGACGCCAGACCCGCACGGCCCAGGGAGATGCGTCCACATATCCCTGCTGCCGAGCCACTGATACCCACATCCGATTCACCTCGATCATGACTTTGCGTCGCCAGAACCAGACACACAGTGAAGAGACCTCTGCCACAATGACGGAAGATCACCAAATGAGCAAGCTTCTTCAAGTGAAATATTGCTCGCCACACAGGGAGGGCGGATGGCACCCGCAGGACGGACGATCCGGAGCAAATGGCTCGGGGACGCCCTACTCAGAGCACGTAAGAACGCTGACCTGACCGGCGACGAAGTCGCTCAACAGCTCGGCTGGCCAGCCTCAAAGGTCAGCCGGATAGAGAACGGACTGATCCGCGCACACTGGGGTGACGTCCAAGATCTACTTGACCTGTACGGCGTCACCGACGCAGACGAACGCACGACACTCATCAAGCTCGCGAAGAGCCTGCGCGAACGCGGGTGGTGGCGGGCATACGGCGGGGAGTTGAGTCACCCGTTCGCCGACCTGCTCAGCCTTGAGGGCACAGCCGATGAGATCGACGTCTACCAACCGCAACTCCTGCCCGGGCTCCTGCAGACCCGCGCGTACGCCATGGCCGTCATAGGCGCCAGCCGGATGCAGCAATCAAAAGAGGAGGTAGAACGCTTCGTAGAGATCCGCACCGCTCGCCAAGACATCCTCACGCGAGCCACGCCCGTTCACCTTTGGGCGATCGTCGGCGAAGCCGCTCTACGGCAGCAGATCGGTGGAATCGCGGTGATGCAGGGGCAGCTTCGGCACCTGCTGGAGATCTCCGAGCTGCCCAACGTCACCGTGCAGGTCCTCCCCTTCACGGCCGATGCCACGACCGGCATGTACAGCCCGTTCAGCATCCTGACCTTCGCGGGAACCGGCTTGCCCGAGGTTGTTCACATTGAAAATCTCACCGGCGGCATCTACCTGGAACTTCCAGAAGAGGTGGGACACTATAGGTCCTCATACAACCATTTGAGGGCATCCGCCCTGCCGACCGGGAGGTCGGCACGGCTGATCGCTGCTGTCAGTAAGGAGATCTGAACGGTTTGAGTCTCGAACGGGACGGCTCGTGCACACTCTCCTCGCCCACCGCAGGCGCTTGGCGGAAGAGCACCTACACCGGCGACACAGGCGACTGTGTTGAAGTGGCCCACCACGGCGGCGGAGGAATCGCCGTACGTGACTCCAAGGACCCCGCCGGGCCGAAGCTTCTCCTCACCGGCAACGCTTGGCGATCACTCAACCAACGCATCAAGAACGGCCGCTACGACTCCTAAGTCGCGGCCCGCTTCTTGACGACCAGCAGTGTGGCGGCACTAGAGGTAGCCGAGCGTCGCCACGGCTGCTCGTCCGGCTCACTTGAACTCATCGAGTCGATCGCCGTCGCCTACGAGAGGTGAAATCCCTTGGACATCTCGCTGGTCACGTGGCGCAAGTCCAGCTACAGCGCGGAGTACAACTGCGTGGAGGCGGTCTCCCTGCCCGGGGCCGTGGCCGTGCGTGACTCCAAGGACCCCGGCGGGCCGAAGTTTGTGCTCAGTGGGGCTGCCTGGCGGTCGCTCAATCAGCGCATCAAGGGTGGGCGTTACGACTTGTGAAACGCTCCTGATCAGCGGTCGTCCAGTTCTACGGGGTCGGTGGCCCAGCGGGTGTCGTTCGGGGTGAGGCTGGCGCGAGGGACGCAGGCTCGGGCCAGGACGTCGAGGACGCGCGTCGGGTCGCAGCCGTATACGCCCGCGCCCCAGGCGCTGTTGGCCTCGACGACCGCCCAGCCGTGCCCATCGATCCGGCCGACGTCGATGACGATCGCCGGGGGGACGTCGATCTCGGCCAGGAGTTCGGCCACGTAGTCCTGTGCCTGCGAGAGCTCGGCCGGAGAGGCCGGCCAGTGGCCGTCGTCGGTTTGCGCGAGTTCGCCTTCACGAAGGTAGGGCGAGAGCGTGGCCACCTGGCCCTCGAGGACGAAGCAGCGGAACTCGACCTCCCAGGTCACCGGGTCGGCCACCAGGACGGGAGTGTCATCAGGACGGGCATCCGGGAGGCCTGCGCCGTTCGTGTAGACGGCGCCTTCGAAGCCCTTGCGTCCGTCGGCCGGTTTGACGAAGGCCGGGCCTTTCCGGGTTCGGGCCTCTCCCAGGGTGGTTGTTTCGATCCGGCGTTTCCGGTGGTGTTCGGGGAGGTTCGGGAGCCAGTCGGCGGGGGCGTCCAGCATCGCGCGGCCGAGTTGTGCGGCGATGACCTCGACGAACAGCGGCTCCCCGTACAGGACCACGTCGCGGTCCCGCAGCCGTCCGGGAGCACGCCAGCCGCCCAGCCGTTCCACGCCCCAACCGGCCACGCCTGCGGCGGTACGGAGCGTGCGGGAATCGGCGGTGTAGCGCGGGGACAAGAGCAGCGTCGGCATTGCCTTGAGACGATCGGGCATGGTGTTCGGATCCACCAAACGGAGGGAGGTTCCCATGGGGAAGCTGGAGCGGCCCGATGTTGAGATCGGCGCTTCTGTGGAGGCGGAAGAGCTGGTCTTTCGTCGGGAGCCTTGGACTCGGGTCGAGCATTGGGCGGAGCCTGCGGGGGAATCGGCGTCCGGGAGCGATCGGGTCAATCTGCCTGGACGGGTCGAGGCGCGGGTCGTCTATCGCGATGTCCGGGTTGATTTCCGGGTGGCCGCTGCGCTCGAGGGTTGAGGGTCAGTCCTTGCGGCCGGTGGTGGCGACGGTGAGGCCCAGGCCGATCATCATGAGGCCGCCGGTGCCGCCCACGGCGGCGAGGCGGTGCGGGGAGCGGGCGAACCAGGAGCGGGCGGCCGCGGCGGTCAGGCCCCAGACGCTGTCGCACAGCAGGGCGATCAGGCAGAACACCAGGCCGAAGATCATCATCTGGAGCGGGACGTGGCCGTTGCCGCGCTCGACGAACTGCGGGAGGACGGCGGCGAAGAAGACGATCGTCTTGGGGTTGGTCGCGCCGACGACGAAGCCCTGCCACAGCTCGCGGGCGCTGCCCCTGCGCTGCCCGGCGTCCAGTTCGTCCATGGCGCCCTCCAGGGAGCGGCGGTTTCGGAAGGCCTGGACGCCCAGGTAGATGATGTACGCGGCGCCGATCAGCTTGAGGGCCGTGAAGACCAGGATCGAGCGTTCCACGATGGAGCCGATGCCGAGCGCCACCAGGACGGTCATGAGCAGGGCCCCGAGTTCGTTGCCGGCGACGCTGGTCATCGCCGTCCGGCGGCCGTGGGCCAGGGCGCGGCCGACCACGAACAGGACGGTGGGCCCCGGGATCACGATGATGGCCAGCGCCATCGCGGAGAAGCCCAGCAGTTGTTCGGTCGAGATCATGCGCGGAACTGTATGCGGACGTCTCGGGCGTCCGCATCGGAATTTTCGGGCACGGGTGATCTCTCCAGGGCGCCGGACAGGAGGGCCACGGCCAGGCCGGCGGTTCCCAGGAGGGCGGCCACCCACAGCGGGGAGGTGAAGCCGAATCCCGCGCTGATCGCGAGACCGGCCAGGAAGGGGCCGACGGTGTTGCCGAGGTTGAACGCGGCGACGTTGGCGGCCGAGGCGAGGGCCTGGGCGCCGGCGGCCTTGTCCAGGACGCGGGTCTGCAGCGGCGGGATCGTGGCGGACGCGACGACGCCGAAGACGGTCAGGGCGATCACGACCGTGACGCGGTTGTGGGCGGCGAGCAGCAGCACGGCGGAGACGGCGATGAGGGCGGCGAGCAGCGCGTACACGCTGGGCATCAGGGCGCGGTCGGCGTACCGGCCGCCGATCGGGCCGCCGACCAGCATCCCGACGCCGAGCAGCACCATCACCCAGGGCACCGCGGCGCCGGAGTAGCCGGTGACCTCGGTGAGGAGCGGGGCGACGTAGGTGACGACGCCCAGCACGGGCGCCCAGCCGAGCGCGGTCATGGCGAGGGCGAGCCAGACCTGTCCGCTGCGGAAGGCGGCCAGTTCGTGGCGCAGGCCGGTCCGGGGCCGTTCGCCGCGCGGGACGAGGGCGGCGATGCCGATGAGCGCGGCCACGCCGATGGCGGTGACGACCCAGAACGTGGCGCGCCAGCCGAAGTGCTGGCCGACGAAGGTGCCCAGCGGGACGCCGAGCACGTTGGACAGCGACAGGCCCATGAACATGAGGGCGATCGCGCTGGCGCGGCGTTCCGGGCGGACCAGGTCGGCGGCGACGACGGCGCCGAGGCCGATGTAGGCGCCGTGCGCGAAGGAGGCGATGACGCGTCCGGTCATGAGGGCGCCGTAGGAGGGGGCGAGGGCGGAGAGGAAGTGCGCGGCGACGAACAGGATCATGAGGCCGACGAGCATGGTCTTGCGGGGCAGCCGGGCCCCGGCGGCGGTGACCAGCGGGGCTCCGATGACGACGCCGAGGGCGTAGCCGGAGACGAGCAGGCCGGCGACGGGGATGGAGGTGCCGAAGTCGGCGGCCAGTTCGGGCAGCAGGCCGGCGATGACGAACTCGGTGGTGCCGATGCCGAAGGCCCCGAGGGCCAGCGCCAGGAGCGCGAGCGGCATGACGGTCTCCTCGCGGGTAAGGTGGGCGGCAGACGCCGATAGAGAGCGTGAGCATTAGTTGCACACGCGGGATACTTGCAGACGCCTGCTATCTCAGCACGCAAGTAGCTGCGAAGGCAAACAGGAGAGGGGTGAGCCATGTCACGCGCCGCCGTCGAGGCGCGCGCCCAGGGGTGGCGGACGCTGGCCGCGCTGCAGGCCCGCATCGAGGAGAAGATCGAGCGCGCCCTGCAGGAGCGGCACGACCTGAGCGTGAACGAGTTCTGCGTCCTGCACCACCTGGCCGGCCCCAACGGCCGCCACACGCGCATGCAGCAGCTCGCGACGATCCTGGTGCTCAGCCAGAGCGCCACCACCCGGCTGGTCACCCGCCTGGAGAAGCGCGGTCTCCTCACCCGCGTGCTGTCGGAGGAGGACCGGCGCGGCATCTACGCCGAGGCCACCGAGGAGGGGCGGGCCCTGCTGGAGAAGGCCGCCCCCACGCACAACGAGGCCCTGGACGACGCCCTCGCCGAGGCCGCCGGCCTGCCCGAACTGACCCCGCTGGTCGAGGCCCTGGAGAAGCTCAGCCTGAAGGTCTGACTTCCTTGAGGAGGCGGAGCAGGGCGCGGTCGGTGCCGCGGGCGCCGATGGCGCACAGGCCGACCGGCAGGCCGTCGACCGGGGGCATCGGGCGCACGGCGGCGGGCAGCCCGGCGATCGACGACAGGCAGGTGAGCCGCAGCGTCCTGGCCCGGTAGGCCTCCATGACCGCCGGTTCCAGGTCCACCGGGGGCGCGGGCGCGGTCGCGGCGGGCAGGAGCAGCACGGTGCCGGGCGGCACGGCGGCGCACAGCGTCTCGCGCGCCTCGTCCACGATCTTCTGCGCGGCGTCGCGGTCGGCCGGGTCCAGGTCGCGACCGGCGGCGAACCGCGCCATCACACCCTGGCCGAGCGAGCCCGGATGCGCCTCGATCCACGCCCCGTGCCGCTTCCACGCCTCGGCCGCCTGCACGGCCCGGAACGCGGGGAACCACGCCTCCAGCCGCCCGCCCATCAGCGACTCCACGCGCCGGATCGGCCGGTCCTGACCGAGTGCGGCGCACTCCGTCTCGAACGTCGCGCGCGTCGCGGGCTCGGCCAGCGCCAGCACGTCCTCGGCCACCAGGAAACCCTCGACCGGCTTCGGCTCGCCCGGCGGGAGAAGCACGTCCCCGGCCCGGTCCAGCAGTTCCGCGTCCCGCGCGAACCATCCGACCGTGTCGTAGGAGGCCGCCAGCGCCTGCAGCCCGTCCCGGGACACCAGGTCGTGCGTGGTGCGCAGCCCGTACAGGCCGCAGTGCGAGGACGGCACCCGCACCGACCCCGCCGTGTCGGTGCCCAGCCCGAGGTCGGCGAGGCCCAGCGCCACGGCCGAGGCGGGCCCGTTGCTGGAGCCGCCGGTGATACGGCCGGGCGCGGCGGGGTTGGGCGGGGTGCCGTAGTGCTTGTTGGTGCCGTTCAGGCTGAACGCGAGCTCGTCGGTCTGGGCGATCCCGGTGATGTCCGCGCCCGCGTCAAGGAGTGCCTGGACGGCCCACGCGTTGCGCTCCTCGACCGGAGCGTCGGCCAGCCAGTCGGGGTTGCCCGCGCCGATCCGCTGCCCGGCGATCGCGTACAGGTCCTTGACCGCGACGCGGACCCCGGCGAGCGGCCCGTCCCCGGCGCCGCGCACCAGAGGGTCGCCGACCGCCCTCCACACGGGACCGGGGACCGCCCGCTCATCGGTGAACGCGTCAATGCCGCCCATGTCCCGCCTCCTGTTCGACCGCTCTCTCACCTGGTGATCTCGTGCACGGTACCCGCCCGGAGCGCCCGCGTCGCATCGTGGATCGGCGCGCGGCCGCCGGCGAGCACGACCACCCGGTCAGCGATCGACCTTGCCCGGCAGGGAACGGTGAGCCGGTCAGGCCCCGAGGGGTGACCAGACGCCCTCGCGCCACACACGGAGCTCGCGGGTGAGCAGATGGCCGGCGGGGACGTTCCAGGCGGGGTCCGGGTCGCCGTCGCCCTGGTCCTCCGACCAGACCCGCTCGACGGCCCAGCGCAGCTTGTCGACCCCGTCGGGGTGCCCGGTGCCGGACGCGACGAACACGTCCCGGCCGGGCGTCGCCACCACCAGGTCGCCCTCCACGTCCTGGGCGAGCTTCTCCAGGAAGCCGTCGTCCAGCAGCAGGCCCGCCTCCAGCCCGCCCTCCCCCAGCGACACCGTCACCGCGCGCGCGTCGGGGTACCAGCTCATCCGCAGGTCGGGACGGAGGTTGCGCAGGTTGACGGTGGCCAGGCGGCGCAGTTCCTCCGGGGCGAGCCCGAGTTCCGCGCAGTGCCGCCGGGCGACGTGCTCGTACCGGCGCCCGCCCGGCTCCGGCCGCAGCGCCTCGGCCGCCGCGGACTCCCCGGACAGCTCCAGCGCGTAGGTGATGTACAGGTCGCCCGCGAACGGGTCGCGGATCGGCTCCTCCTCGGGGGGCAGCGGGAACTCCAGCTGCACTTCGGCCGGTACCCGGGCCTTCATCAGCGGGACGATGAGACTGGTCCGCGGCTCGGTCACGGGACGTTCCTCCTGGGGCCGGTGAGGTTCCGGAGCGGATCACACTACCGGGATCGGCGCCCTCCGGCCGTACGCCCCGCCACCGCCGCGCCACGCGCCGTTCCGTAACCGCTGGGGCCGATGTGACTGATGAGGCTCATGGGATCGTGATCAAGCCGTGAGGTGAGCGATCCCACGACCCGGGGTACCGAAGAACCCGGAGGGATCGTGAACTTCTGGGAATATCTGAGCAGCCGTCGCGAACTGCTGTTCTTCGAGACCTGGCAGCACGCCAGCATGGTCTTCCAGTGCGTGCTGGCCGCGCTGGTCCTCGGGCTGCTCATCGGCCTGGCGGTCTACCGGAGGCCGGGCTGGGCCGGTTTCGCCACCGGCGGCGCGGGAGTGATCTTCACCATCCCGTCGCTGGCCCTGCTGGGGCTGCTCATCACCCCGCTGGGCCTGGGCGTGGCGCCCAGCGTGGTCGCGCTCACGCTCTACTCGCTGCTGCCGATCGTGCGCAACACCATCGTCGGCCTGAACGGCGTGGACCCCACGCTGGTCGACGCCGCCCGCGGCATCGGGATGAGCCGCCGCGCGATCCTGCTGAAGGTGGAGCTGCCGCTGGCCTGGCCGGTGATCCTGACCGGGGTGCGGGTCTCCACCCAGCTGGCCATGGGCGTCGGCGCCATCGCCGCCTACGTCTCCGGGCCCGGGCTGGGCGAGCAGATCTTCTCCGGGCTGGGCCGGCTCGGCGGCGCCAACGCCGTCAACATGACGCTGGCTGGAACGCTCCTCATCATCCTCCTGGCCCTGCTCTTCGACGGCTGCTACCTGCTGATCGGCCGCCTGACCACCTCGCGAGGCATCCGTGCGTGACACGTCCGACAACACCGCCGACCCGTCCGGCCCGCCGGGCCCCGCCGAACCCGCCACCGAACCCGCCGCCGAACCCGTCAGCGAGTCCGCCAACGGCGGGATCCAGCTGATCAACGTCACCAAACGCTTCCCGGGCCAGGAGACGCCCGCGGTGGACGACATCACGCTCACCGTCCCGGCCGGGGAGATCGTGGTGCTGCTGGGCCCGTCCGGCAGCGGCAAGACCACCACCATGCGGCTGATCAACCGGCTGATCGAGCCCACCTCGGGCAAGATCATCGTGGCCGGCAAGGACGCCATGAGCCTGGACCCGACCGAGCTGCGCCGCCAGATCGGCTACGTGATCCAGAACGCCGGGCTGTTCCCGCACATGACCGTCGGCACCAACGTGGGCCTGGTCCCGCAGATGCTCGGCTGGGACAAGCAGAAGATCGCCGACCGGGTGGACGAGCTGCTGCGCCTGGTCGCCCTCGACCCCGCCGTCTACCGCGACCGCTACCCGCGCGAGCTGTCGGGCGGCCAGCAGCAGCGGGTCGGCGTCGCCCGCGCGCTGGCCGCCGACCCGCCCGCGATGCTGATGGACGAGCCGTTCGGCGCCCTCGACCCGATCACCCGCGAGCGCCTCCAGGACGAGCTGCTCCAGCTCCAGGAGGAGCTCGGCAAGACGATCGTGTTCGTCACCCACGACGTGGACGAGGCGCTGAAGCTGGGCGACCGGATCGCGATCCTGCGCGAGGGCTCGCAGATCGCCCAGTACGGCACGCCGCAGGAGATCCTGCTGAACCCGGCCGGCGAGTACGTGGAGCAGTTCCTCGGCGGCGGCCAGGCCATGAAGCTGCTGAAGTTCGGCCGGGTCGCCGACGTGCCGCTGTACCAGGTGCCCGAGGCGACCCCGGACGAGGACGCCGACACCGTCCGCGCCCGCATCGGCGCCTGGGAGGACGGCGATTTCGGCATCGTCCTGGACGAGCGGCACCGCCCGCTGCGCTGGATCACCCAGGAGGATCTGGAGGGCGCGTCCGGTCCCATCGGCGACCGCGGCGAGGCCACCGCCGCGCCCATCCGCGGCCGGCTGACCCTCCAGCAGGCGCTGGAGGCGCTGATCCAGATCGAGCAGGACTGGGTGCCGGTCGTGGGGGCGCGCGGCGTCTACCGCGGCACCGTCACCCTCGGCACGCTCCAGAACGCCATCAAGGAGATGAAGGAGCGCACCCGCACGCGGCGGAAGGATCCCCGGCAGGAGCAGGAGGCGGCGGGCACGTGAGCGAACCGTCCGGCCCCACGGCCACCGCCGCCAGGCCCGCGCCGCCCGACGCGCCGCGCGCCGCCGAGCTCGCGCCCGGCGACGCCGCGTCGGCGCTGCACGCGCCCACCGCCGGACGTTCCTGGCGGGCCCTGCTGGAGCCGCTGCTCATCCTGCTGGTCGGCGCGGGCTGGCTGCTGTACGTGGCGAACGCCGACCTCGACAGCATCGAGTCCCGCAGCCTGGCCCCGGGCTACGTCGCGCAGAAGACCTGGGAGCACATCGAGCTGACCGCCGTGGCCACGCTGCTGGTGCTGGTCATCGCGGTGCCGGCGGGGGTGCTGCTGAGCCGCCGCTGGGCGCGCCCGGCCACGCCGGTGGTGCTGGCCGTCGCCAACATCGGGCAGTCCGCCCCGTCCATCGGCATGGTCGTGCTGCTGGCGGTGCTGTGGGGCGTCGGGTTCTGGACGGCGATCGTGGCGCTGGTCGCGTACGGGGTGCTGCCCGCGCTGCGCAACACCATGGTCGGCCTGCAGCAGGTCGATCCGACGCTCGTGGACGCGGGCCGCGGCATCGGGATGTCGTCGGCGGCCGTGCTGGGGCGGGTCGAGCTGCCGCTAGCCGTGCCCGTCATCCTGGCCGGGATCCGCACGACGCTGATCCTGATGGTCGGGACGGCGGCGATCGCCTCGTTCATCAGCGGCGGCGGGCTGGGCGACCTGGTGACCACGGGCGTCACCACCCAGCGGACCCCGGTGCTGCTCACCGGCTGCGTCCTGATGGCCCTGCTGGCCCTGCTCATCGACTGGCTGGGCGGGATCGCCACCCGCTTCCTGTCGCCGAAGGGACTCTGATGCGCCCCCACCGCCGTACGCACGAACCGGTACCCGGGAGGGGGCCGCTGGCGGCCTTGCTGGCCTGCGTCGCGCTCCTCACGCTGGCGGGCTGCGGGCTGAAGCCGGCGTCGGCGTTCGTGCCGGACGTCGAGCCCGGGAGCATCCGGCCGATCCCCTCGTTCAAGGACTCCACGATCCGGGTGACCTCCAAGGAGTTCACCGAGCAGCTGATCCTGGGGAAGATCGCCGTGCTGGCGCTCACCGCCGCGGGCGCCGACGTGGTCGACCACACCAACGTCCAGGGCAGCGTCACCTCCCGCAAGTCGGTGACCACCGGCGAGAACGACCTGGCCTGGGAGTACACCGGCACCGGCTGGATCAACTACCTGGGCCAGGAGAACCCGATCCCCGACCCGCGCGAGCAGTTCGAGGCCGTCCGCGACCTGGACATGAAGCGCAACAAGATCGCCTGGCTGGCGCCGCCGTCCCCGGGCAACAACACCTACACGATGGTGGTCACGCGGGACTCCCAGCGGAAGTACGGGCTGCGGTCGCTGAACGACATGGCCAAGGTCCCGGCCGGGCAGCGGACGTTCTGCGTCGAGTCGGAGTTCTTCTCGCGCAACGACGGCATGCGCGGGATGTTCCAGCGGTACGGGCTGGCGTACGGGTCGAGCGTCCCGGCGGGCAACGTGCGGCAGATGGCCGCGGGCGTGATCTACAACGCCACCGTGCGGGGCAGCTGCGTGTTCGGGGAGGCCTACGAGACCGACGGCCGGATCCAGGCGCTCGACCTGCAGCCGCTGACCGACGACAAGAGGTTCTTCCCCAACTACAACCCCGCCGTGGTGGTGCGGGAGCCGGTGCTGCGCAGGCATCCCGAGCTGACCGCGCTGTTCGCCCAGATCAGCCCGAAGCTGTCCACGGCGGTGCTGCGCGATCTCAACAGCCGGGTGGACGTGGGCGGCGAGGACCCGGTGTTCGTGGCCCGCGACTGGATGCGCAGGCAGGGCCTGATCCGTTAGGCCGTCCGGGCGTCCAAACCTCGTTAATCAGACAGAAGAAACATAAGGGAAATAAGAGACGGCCAATGGTCCGGCTCCGCCGCGCCTTTTTCCGCGAATTGTGGCCGGATCCGGACAGGCCGCGAACCGAACCAATCGGCACTCCCCGATTTCCGCTCCGGACCGGCGACCGGCGGCCGCACGGGCCGATCAAGATAACGGGAGGAAGGCGGGCGTTTCCGGGCCGGACCCTCCGGCGGGCTCCGCGGCCCCTGCCGCACCGGCCCTCCAGTGGGCCCCGTGCGCTGCGCGAACGCAAGGAACAACGCCCTGGACATTCCCGCTTGAACGGCGGGAAAATCACCTTCGCATCGAACAAGATCGGGAGGAACTCACGGGGATGGGGCGCGTTGTGTCGGGAGCCGGGGCCGCACTCCGGCAGTGGCGGCATCCCCGGGAATTCAGAATCCACGCGTCCGCGTGGCCCGCGGACGCCCTCACCGCTCTCACCGAACTCGCCCGGGCCGAGGCCGCCCGGGCCGAGGCCGCCCGGGCCGAAGCCGCGGCGGCGGCCCTCGACAGGGCCGACGCCCCGCCGGACACGGCCGTACGGTCCGGCCCGGCCACCGTCGCAGGCGCGGACACCGTCCCCGCCGACACGGTCACCGACCTTCCCGTCCCGGCGCCCGGCGGCGCGGCGGCGGACGACGACGACGACACCGGCCCCGGTGGCCTCTCCGGGCGCTCCCTCGCCGACGTGGCCACCAGCCTGTGGCGGCTGCGCACCCGGGTGGACCGGATGGACGACGCCCCGCGCGCCGTCGTCCGGCACCTGGAGACCGCCTGGGACGCGCTCACCGACGCCGGAGTCGAGATCAAGGACCACACGGGCGAACCCTTCGACGTCGGGCTGGCGATGTCCGTGGTGGCCTACCAGCCCACCCCCGGCCTGCACCGCGAGCAGATCATCGAGACCGTGCGGCCGGGCGTCTACCTGGGCGACCACTCGATCCAGATGGCCGAGGTGATCGTCGGAACGCCCGACCCCCCACCCGAGGCGCCCGCAGCGGGCACGACGGAGGAAACGCGCACGACATGACCAGGACCACGATCGACTTCGGTATCGACCTCGGCACCACCAACAGCGCGATCGCCAGGCTCAACGGCGTGGAAGCCGAGATCGTCAAGAACGACCTCAGTTCCGACACCACCCCCTCGGCGGTGATGGTCGACCGCCGCGGCCGGCTCATCGTGGGCCAGGCGGCCAAGCAGCGCGGTGAGAGCGACTCCGGCAACACCTGCCTGGAGTTCAAGGGCCTGATGGGCACCACCGGGAAGCCCAAGGTGTTCGAGGCCACCGGCCGCTCGATGGAGCCCGAGGAGCTGTCGGCCGAGGTGCTGCGCTCGCTGCGGCAGGACGTCGCCAAGCGCACCGGCGAGGAGATCACCGCGGCGGTCATCACCGTCCCGGCCGCGTTCGACCTGAGCGCCTGCGACGCGACCCGGCGCGCCGCCGGGCTGGCCGGGCTGACGCACGCCCCGCTGCTGCAGGAGCCCACCGCGGCGGCGCTGGCCTACGGCTTCCAGACCGATGACGAGAACGCGTTCTGGCTGGTGTACGACTTCGGCGGCGGCACCTTCGACGCCGCCGTGATCAGCGTGCGGGACGGCGAGTTCACCGTCGTCGACCACCGCGGCGACAACTTCCTCGGCGGCAAGCTGATCGACTGGGCGATCGTCGAGGAGCTGCTCGTCCCGGCGGTGGCGCGGGAGTTCCAGTTCACCGACCTGCGCCGCGGCAACCCGAAGTGGTCCGCGGCGATCAACAAGCTGAAGCTGGCCGCGGAGGCCGCCAAGATCCAGGTGTCCAGCGCCGAGTCGACGAGCATCCTCGTCGAACTGCAGGACGACTCCGGGCAGCTGGTCGAGTTCGAGTACGACCTGCTGCGCGCCGACGTGGAGCGGCTGATGGAGCCGTTCATCGTCCGGTCGGTCAACCTGTGCCGCAAGGCGCTGGAGGAGAGCCGCCTCGGCCCCGGCGACATCCAGAAGGCGCTGCTGGTCGGCGGCCCGACGCTGACGCCGTACCTGCGGCGGCGGCTCGCCGACCCGCGCGAGGGGCTGGGCATCCCGCTCGACCACAGCCAGGACCCGATCACCGCGGTCGCCCGCGGCGCCGCGATCTTCGCCGGCACCCAGCGGGTCGACACGATCACCGCCGCGCCCCCGCCGACCGCCGGCGAGTACGCGATCGAGCTGGAGTACCGCCCGGTCGGGCCCGACATCGAGCCGTTCATCGGCGGCAAGGTCACCGGCGGCGCCACCGACGGCTGCACGGTCGAGTTCGTCAACCCCGAGTACAAGGGCAAGCCGGCATGGCGCAGCGGGCGGATCCCGCTGGGGCCCGACGGCACGTTCACCGCCACGCTGTGGGCCGAGAAGGGCCGCGCCAACACCTTCCAGATCGAGTTCGGCGACCCGACCGGGGCGCTCAAGCCGATCACCCCCGGCACGCTGACCTACACGGTCGGGGTCGTGGAGACCCAGCCGCCGCTGATCCACTCGGTCGGGATCGGGCTCGCCGACAACGAGGTCGAGTGGCTGCTGAAGAAGGGCACGCCGCTGCCGGCGCGGCGCCGGATCGTGCTGCGCACCACGATCGGGGTCAGCCGCGGCGAAGGCGAGGGCATGATCCGGATCCCGGTGGTCGAGGGCGAGCACCACCGCGCCGACCGCAACCGGCAGATCGGCCGGCTGGAGGTCATCCCCGAGCAGATCCGCCGGGACGTGCCGGAGGGCAGCGAGGTCGACCTCACCCTCCTCATCGACGAATCCCGGCTGGTCACCGCGCGCGCCTACATCCCGCTGCTGGACGAGGAGTTCGAGCACGCGATCAACCTCCAGAGCGAGACCGCCCCCGACCCCGACCGGCTGGCCCGCGACGTCGCCGCCGAGAAGCAGCGGCTCGCGCAGGTCCGGCGGCGCGCGTCGGAGTTCGCCGACCCGCGCGCCGAGCAGGTGCTGGCCAGGATCGACAACGAGAACACCGTGGCCGACCTCGACAAGCTGGTCGACGCCGCCCGCGTCGACCCGGGCGCGTCCATCACGGCCGAGAACCGGCTGCGCGACCTGCGGGCCGCGACCGACGAGGTCGAGGACGAGCTGGAGTGGCCGGCGCTGGTCCAGGAGGCCCGCGAGCTCGTCCCGGCGGTGCGCGACATCGTCCGCGACCGCGGCAAGGCGTCCCACCAGGCGCCGCTGGAGGCCGCCGAGGAGGCGGTCCAGGAGGCCATCGCCGCGCACGACGCCGACCTGCTGCGGCAGCGCGTCGCCGAGCTGCGGCAACTGGCCCTGCGCGTCCTGGACGAGTCCGGCGACCTGGCCTTCCTCGCCTTCGAGGAGCTGCGCACCCTCCAGCCGGAGATGCGCGACCAGCGCGAGGCCGAGCAACTGCTGGCGACCGGGCGGCGCGCGGTGGAGACCAACGACGTCGGCACGCTGCGGCAGGTCAACGCCGCGCTCGGCGAGCTGCTGCCGTCGCCGCCGCCCCCGCCCGACCCGTTCAGCACCGTCCGGCGCAGCCGGTGAGGGGCGGTCCGCCGATGCCCGCGCCCACGTCCGCGTCCGCGAAGCCGTCAGCGGCCGGGCCCGCTCCCGGAAGGCCGTCCCTGCCCATGTCCACGCCTGTACCCGCGCCGACACCGGCGCCGGAGCCCGAGCCGGAGCTCGCGGTGCGCGAGGTGGTGCTGGCCCAGGCCAGGGAGCTGGCCCGGGCCGGCCGTTACGCCGAGGCCGAGGAGCTGCTGGACGGCCCCTGGAACGAGGGCGGCCGGGACGTGGCCGCGCTCGACCTCAAGGCCCGCATCCACGCGCAGCAGGGCCATCTGGACGAGGCCGACCGCTGCTGGGCCGAGGTCGCCGAACTCGCCCCCGGCCACCGCGGCGCCGCCGAGGGACGGCGCCGCATAGCCGCCGTCCGCGCGCGCGCCGCCACGGGCGGGTTCACCGGCCGTACCCTTACGGCGCGGTTCGCTTTGCGGGCCGCGGCTGCGGTGGTGGCGCTGCTCGCCTTCGTGATGCTGGCCGACCTGTGGGCCGACGGCGGTCCCCGGCCCGAACCGGCGGCGAACCCGTCCGCGGCCGCACCCGCCCCGCCCGCGCCCGCGCCTGCGCCGTCCACTGAGGACGTACTGGCCGGGCTCCGGCTCGACGGCCCCGGCGTGCGCGTCCAGCGGCGGCCCGGCGAGATCGCGGTCACGTTCGACCGCGGCCTGTTCCGCGACGGCGCCACCCTCTCCCGGCAGGGCCGGGCCGTCCTCGACGGCCTCGGCGAGCGGCTGCGGCCGTACAACAGCCGGATCACCGTCGCCGTGATCGGCCACACCGACCGCAGCGCCGTCCGGCCCGGCGGCGAGTACGCCAGCAACGTCGAGCTCGGCACGGTCCGCGCCACCGTCGTCCGCGAGGTGCTGCGCTCCTCTGCCCGGATCCCCACGTCCCGGTTCACGGTGTCCACCCTCGCGGGCATGCTGCCGCCCTACCCGGGCCAGGACTCGGGCGACGCCCGCAACCGCACGGTCAGCCTGCGCGTCTCCGCGGCGGGTGCGCGATGACCACCGCCAAGGCGGCCTTCTTCACCCGCGTCGGCCCCGAGCTGTACCGGGAGAACCCGTTCCGCGTCGCCGGGCTGTCCATCGACGCCGGCGCCCGCGACATCCGGCGGCGCACCGAGGAACTCCAGATCAAGGCGAAGATCGGGGCCGGGCCCGGCTCCGGCTCCACGCCGCTGCCCCTCGACCCGCCCCCCGATCTGGAGACCGCGCAGGAGGCCGTCCAGCGGCTCCGCGACCCGCTGCGCCGCATCGAGGCCGAGCTGTTCTGGTTCTGGCCCTCGCACAACGCCGCGTCCAAAGGCGTCCGGGACGAGGCTCTGGAGGCGCTGCGCGCGGGCGACATCGCCCGGGCCGAGGAGCTGTGGACCAACCCCGGCCCCGGCCGCGCCACCGCCGTCGCCGCGCACAACCTGGCCGTCCTGGCCCACGCCCGCGCGCTGGACGCCGGCGGCCTCGACCCCGCCGGCGACGAACTGTGGACCAAGGCCCTGCGGAACTGGCGGGCGGTCCTCGGCAACGACGCGTTCTGGGACCTGGTCGCCGCCCGCGTCCGCGAGGCCGACGACCCCCGGCTCGGCCCCGGCTCCGCCGAGGAGCTGCGCGAGCGCCTGCCCGCCGCGCTGCTGTCCATCAGCGCCCGCCTGGTCGTCGACGTCGCCCGCGACGGCGGCCACGCCCAGGCCCGCGCCCACGTCGACCAGATGTCCCGCGCCGGCTTCGCCGAACGGGCCGTCGGCGCCGCCCTGCGCGACGCGTCCGGCGCCGACACCGCCCGGCTCCGCGCCATGGGCAAGTCCGCCGCCGAACGGGTCGCCGCTGACCCCACCCGCGGCGCCGAGGAGGCCGGACGCCTCCTCGACCAGGCCGAACCCCTCCTGGCCGCCCTGCGGGCGGTCCTGCCGTCCGACGACTCGCTGCTGCTCGGCATCCGCGACGAGATCGCCGCCCACGCCATGCGCTGCGTGGTCATGTACGTGAACAAGACCGACGGCTGGCAGGACGCCTCCGCGCCGCTCGAACGCGCCCTGGCCATCTCCGCCACCGAGGCCAACCGCACCCACGTCCAGAAGAACCTCGACACCGTCCGCGACAACCTCGTCTACGCCACCTGCTGGTTCTGCAAGGAGCGCAAGCCGGACGAGGCGTCGATCTACGAGCAGCCGATGTACGGCGACGTCAACCGCCAGGTGGTCCCCTACGGCTACAACGCCCGGCAGGTCCAGACCACGTGGCGGAAGATGTCGGTGCGGGTGCCGCGCTGCGCCCAGTGCGTGCAGGCGCAGAAGAGCCGCACCGGCAAGGTGTGGGGCATCGGCTGCGGCGTCAACCTCGCGGTGCTCGCCCTGGCGGTCATCCTGATGATGTCGGGCGCCGTCGCCGTCGGCATCATCCTGATCGTGCTGGACGTCATCGGCTTCGGCGTCCTCGCCAACGTGGCCGAGACCAACGGGCTGGCGAAACAGGAGTTCAAGTCCCTCAACGAGTACCCGCCGATCAAGGAGCAGCTCCGGGCCGGCTGGCAGTTCGGCGAGAAACCCCCGAACGCCGGAAACTAGGCGCCCGGAGGAAGGACCGGGAGACCCGCGGGGGCGCCGTGCTCGATCAGCCGCCAGATCGCCGCGGTGTCGAGATGCTCCTCGACCAGGTCGCCCAGTGCGTCGAGGGTCTCCTCGCGCAGCGCCTGGAACGACACGTCCGGCGCCGGGGTGAAATCGCGCCCCGCCCCCCGCGCCACATCGGCCAGGAACGCCCTGCGGAAGCCGTCGTTCTCCAGCGCGCCGTGCCACGTCGTGCCCCACACGGCCCCCACCCGGCAACCGTCCAGGAACGGCTCACCACCGTCCACCGCGACGATCCCGTGGTGGATCTCGTACGCGCTGACCGGCTCCCCGTAGGCCCTGCCCTCCGGCCGCCCCAGCACCTTCTCGCCGTGGAACACGACGTCCGCAGGAAGCAGCCCGAGCCCTTGGACGCCGCCCTTGCCCGACTCGTACTCGTCGTCGATGTGCCGCGCCAGCATCTGGAACCCGCCGCAGATACCGAGCACGGGCCGCCCCTGCTCCGCCCGCCGGACGATCTCGTCCGCGATGCCCCGCTCCCGCATCCACGCCAGATCGTCCACCGTCGCCCGCGTCCCGGGCAGGACCACCAGATCCGCGTCCACCAGATCCCCTGGGCCCGCCGC
Source organism: Actinomadura rugatobispora (assembly GCF_042656285.1). GTDB lineage: Bacteria > Actinomycetota > Actinomycetes > Streptosporangiales > Streptosporangiaceae > Spirillospora > Spirillospora rugatobispora. The sequence goes on from NZ_JBHSON010000057.1 coordinate 24,405, forward strand.
GTACCGCACCGTCACACCCGGCTCGCAGTTGAGCGCGTCCAGGTCGGTGAAGTTCGAGATCCGCGGGAAACGCACCACCGCGACGCGCAGCGACTCCCGCCCGTACGGCGCCGCCGCGCCCGGCCTCGGCGCGTCCAGGGCCAGCGTGTCCTCGGAATCCAGATACAGGCCCAGTTTCCAGGGCAGCACCCCGAACGTGGGCCGCCCCGTCAGCGCCTCCAGCCGCTCCAGGCCCGGCTCCAGCAGCTCCGCCGCGCCCCGGAACTTGTTGATCACGAAGCCGGCGATCAGCGCCTGATCCTTCTCCTCCAGCAGCGCCACCGTCCCGTACAGGGAGGCGAACACCCCGCCCCGGTCGATGTCCCCCACCACGACCACGGGAAGATCCGCCGCCCGCGCCAGACCCATGTTGGCGATGTCCCCGGCACGCAGATTGATCTCCGCCGGACTGCCCGCACCCTCACAGACCACCACGTCATAGGACGCGCGCAGCTCCGCCATGGACGCCGCCACGACCTCCCTGAGCCGCTCCTTGTGCGCCCCGTACTCCAGGGCGTCGACCTCCGCCACAGGCCGTCCCAGCACCACCACCTGGCTGCGCCGGTCACTCCCCGGCTTGAGCAGCACCGGGTTCATCTCCGCCCTCGGCTGCACCCCCGCCGCCTGGGCCTGCATGTACTGCGCCCGGCCGATCTCGGCGCCGTCCACGGTCACCATCGAGTTGAGCGACATGTTCTGGGCCTTGAACGGCGCCACCTTCACGCCCTGACGCGCCAGCCAGCGGCACAGGCCCGCCGTCACGACGCTCTTCCCGGCGTCCGAGGTCGTCCCCGCGACGAGCAGCGCCCCGCTCACCGCTTCACGCCCGCCAGGACCCCGGCCAGAAGGGTCACCGCAGCCGAGAGCCGGACCGCCCTGCGCACATCGACCACCTCCGGGGCACGCCCGTCCCCCATCTCGGGCCGGGCCTCAACACGCCCCCCATAAGCATTGACTCCCCCCAGACGCACCCCCAGAGCCCCCGCAAAGGCCGCCTCACACCGACCTGCATTAGGACTGGGATGCAAAGCGCCATCCCGCCTAAAAACCCTCCACGCCCTACCCCCCGAACACGCCACCACCAACAACCCGGTCACCCTCGCGGGCACCCAATTGAGCGCATCGTCAAGCCGTGCCGCCGCCCAGCCGAACTTCTCGTACCGGGGACTCCGGTAACCCACCATCGCATCCAGCGTGTTGGCCGCCCGATAGGCCAGCAACCCCGGAACACCCCCCACAAGCCCCCACACCAGCGGGGCCACCGCCGCATCAGACGTGTTCTCCGCAACGGACTCCACGGTCGCCCGCGCCAACTCCGCCTCGTCCAGGCCCGAGGGATCCCGCGCACACAAATGCGAAAGCCGCCCCCTCGCGCCCTCGAGATCCCCCTCCTCAAGAGCACGCGCCATGGCCCGCCCTTCCCTCCCCAGGGAGGTACCGCCCAACACAGCCCACGTAGCAGCCGCCGTCACCGCGACCCTGGCCACAGGACGACGCGTCACCGCCTCCAGCAGCACCCCCACCCCAGCAGCACCCCCGACGAGCACCCCCGTATAGAGCACACCCCGCGCCCGCGAATCCCCGTACATCCTCCGCTCCAACCACCCGGCCACCTGGCCGAAAGCGGCCACCGGATGCCCCCGGCGCGGATCCCCGAAAACAACATCCAGGGCGACCCCCAGAAGCAACCCCTCACGCGAGCCGCGCATCAAGCTCATCCCAGTTCCGCTCCAGCCAGTCCTGCGCCCTGCGGATCCGGGCACCCGCCCCACCGCTCCAGAGCCGCGCCCAGGCACCGCCCACCTGCTCCGCCCTGAGCCGCATCGCCTCGTACGACCGCTCGAACCGTACCCGCGCCGCGGGCAGCACCTCCCGCCGCCCCTCCCGATCCAGCCCGTAGACATCGCAGAAGACCCGCAGCCGCTCCGCCACGTCCACCCCGCCCAGCCGCCAGTCCCGATCCCCGGGATCCGCGATCGGCGCCCAGTGCCGCATCGTCGTCACCACGTCGTACATCCGCGTCGTGGGCCGCGCCAGATCGAAATCGATCAACCCCACCGGCACCCCGCCCCGGAACACCACGTTCTCCGGCGTCACATCACAGTGCCCCACCAGCTCGGGCGCCCCGTCCAGAGCCGACGCCTGAGCGTCCCAAGGCGCATCCACCGGCGCCTCATAGGACGCCACCGCCTCGTGATACCTGCGCAACAACAACGCCACGCCCCTCAGGGCCTCCTCCGTCACCGCATACTGCGGCAGGGGCCTTCCAGGCGCCTCCCCGTCGACCCAACTGAGCACCTCCCGGCCCTGCGCGTCCACCCCGAGCACCCGAGGAGCCCCCTCGAACCCGACCCGCTCCAGATGCCGCAGCAACCCGTGCACAGCAGGACTATGCGCCCCCAGAGGCCGGCGCACCGTGTCCCCGACCCGCACAACGCCCTCCGTCACTTCCCCACCGGAGAGCGGCACCTCCACCTCGACCGCCACACCCCAGAAGATAAGCCGTCCCAGCCACCACCCAGGCCCGTTTCCGCCCCACTGCCAGCCACACCACACCAATACCCTCGTGCGAAGACCGCGGGTCGCGCTCTACACTCAGGGCGCAACAGGCGCCCATAGCTCAGCCGGATAGAGCATCGGTCTTCTAAACCGACGGTCGGGGGTTCGAATCCCTCTGGGCGCACCACCTGACCTGCGGAAACGTGGATGACCCCGCGGTCGCCCACCGCCGGTCATGCCCCACTACGTCACCCCACGTCGCTCCATGTTCGCTCGCCGCCACCAACCCGGACACCGGCGGGGTCAGATCATGGAGCCCGCTCTCCCCGCACGCCCCCAACTCGTCCAGCACCAGCCGGTGCAGCTTGCCCCGGACCCACGCTCGACGTACCCGAGCGCGACCATCTCTGGCCGTTCGGTCTTGGCGGCCTGGCTGACGCCCTCGGAGGACTGCGTGGTCACCCACCGGCGGCTGGCCATTCCCGGCCCTTCGCTCAGGGTGCCGCCCTAAACGTCGGAGGTGTCGGCGTTGTACTCCAGCACGATCCCCGAGCCGCCGCGGCGGCGGCCGAGCTTGGGCGCCCCGACGCTGAACCAGCAGCGGGGCCGGCCAGTGTCGTCCCAGCCGACGTGCTGGCCCTACTCCACGCCGCCCTTCTGGTCGCCGAGCTCGGCAAGCGGCTGGGCAACCGGGACGAAGTCCCACTGATTCCACGCCTTCTGCACCTTCCTCCCGGACGGGCCCGGGTGGAGCGGCATGGTCAGCCAGGGGTCACGGCCCTCGACCAGGCGGCGGGCTATGTCGGCCTGGTCCGGGTGCCAGGTCTGGGTGCCGATGAACCAGCCGTACCAGCTCGGCCGCGGTGATGTCGCCGGTTCCCGAACCGAGGTGGCGGTCGCGTCGAGCGGTGACGATGCCGCCCCACACCAGCACGTTGTTGCGCTCGACGAACAACATCGTGGGCAGCGGCATGGTCGCGTCGGGGACGCGGCGAGCCCGTCGCCGCCGACCGGGCCCCGGCCCTTGAAGTCGCTGGCGGCCGACAGCTTCTGCCCGAATTGGGCGCCTTGGACCGGCAGCGTGTCGATCAGGTCACCGAATGCCCGGCCGTAGGGCCTGCGGTTCCTCACGGTGCCGCAGCCCCGCACTGGGAAGCACGAGGGGGGCACCAACGAAACGACGGGCGACCCCGACGGGACCTCGCCGGGCGAAGGCCCTGTCCGCCCCGACCCGACATGCCTCAACCGCGTGGGTGTTCCTTCGCGTCCGCCCTGTGTCGTCCGCCGTGCGCCTACCGCTCGCGGACGGCGTAGGTCAGGTGCGTCACCCTCGGAGAGGGCTCCGCGCGGACCGGCTCCAAGGCCACGCGGCCCGCGTCCACTCCCTCGAACAGGCGGATCCCGGAGCCGAACAGCACGGGTGAGAGCGCGATCGAGAACTCGTCGATCAGGCCGGCGTTCACGTACTCCAGGATCGTCGCGCCGCCGCCCGCGATGCGGACGTCTCGGTCACCGGCGGCCTCGCGGGCCTGGTCGAGCGCGGTCTCGATGCCATCGTTGACGAAGTGGAAGGTGGTCCCGCCCGGCCGCTCCCAGGGGTCGCGCTTCTCGTGCGTCACGACGAAGACCGGCGTGTGGAACGGCGCCTCCTCCGGCCACATCTGCTCGCCGGCGTCGAACATGCGCTTGCCCATCACGCTCGCGCCGGTGCGCTCGAACGTCTCCCGCGCGATGTCGTTGTCGCGCCCTTCCTCGCCGCCCTCGCCGAGCTTCAGGTTCTCCCGGAAGAACCGCTGCGGAAAGATCCACTGCTGCAGTTCCATCCACTGCCGCCCCATCAACTCCTCGCTGGACTCGGGCGCGATGAACCCGTCCAGCGACATCGACACGCTGAAGAACACCTTCCCGGCCATCAGTCCTCAACTCCCTTCGAAACGATCTCGGTGACGTAGGCGGCCAGGTTGCCCAAGGTCTGCCGGCCGCCCTCGATCGCGTGGTACTTCTCGACCGCCTCGTCGCGCAACTCCTTGGTGGGGAACACCGTGCGCATCTCGATCCGGGTCGCCGCGCCGTCGGGCGCGAATGTGAGGACCGACTCGAAGGCGTTCGGGTCGCCGCGGGACTCGCCGTGCAGCAGGGAGATCCGCTCCGGCGTGGCGATCTCGGTCCAGGAGATCCACTCCTGGTAGTCCGTCCCGTCCGGTCCGTGCATCACGAAGTCCCACACCCCGCCGACGCGGAACTCGAACGCCCGCGTGGTGGTGGTGAACCCCTCCGGTCCCCACCACCGCGACAGGTGCCGGACCTCGGTGAACGCCTCGAACACCAGCTCCCGTGGGGCGTCGATGACCCTGGAGATCACGATCTCGCGGTCGGCCGTCGCGGACTGCGCCGGCGCTCCTCGTCCAGTCGCACTCATCGGCTACTCCTCCTCCTGCCTTGCTTGCTTGAGGTCCTGCACGTACGCGTCCAGCCGGTCGAAGCTCTCGTTCCAGAACCGCTCGAACCCGCCGGTCCACTCGTGGACCGGTCGCAGCCCGCGGGCGTCAAGGCCGTACAGGCGCTGCTTGCCCGCCTTGCGGTCCCGCACCAGCCCGACCTCCCGGAGCACCCGCAGGTGCTTGGACGCCCCCGGCTGGGTCATCCCCAGTTCCCGGGCCAACTCGGTCACCGGCCGCTCACCCGCCCGCAGTAGCACCAGGATCTCCCGGCGCTGCGGCTCGGCGATCGCGTTGAAGACGTCCGACGTCGTCGCTGCTCGTGCCATGGCCGCCATCATATTCCCATATCGGCATGCGTCAAGCCGGAGGGTTCCGGCGGGTCTTGTCAGATGACGATCGCCACCGACACCACTGAGCCCCACGCTCGCAAGGTCCACTACCCGCGTTGCAGCAGCCGAGATGTCCAATCCGCTCGTTTGGGGCCCATGGCACGTTCCTTCCGGCATCCCGAAGCTGCCTGGGCCCTACGTTCCGGCCTCGGGTCGGGCGGGAAAGGGGCCCGGCCGAAGGCCGGGATGTCTGTCCCCGGGAACGCTGGCCCGCGGCCGCGCGGCACCCCTTCGCCCGTGACCGCTGGCGAGGGCTGGGACGGTGGCAATGTGCCGCGTTCGGGAGAAGACCCCCCTCTCCAGCGGCGTGACTGCCCCATTTATGCCACCAGGGCCTCGGGCGCCACGGAGCGACGAAACCGGCACGCGGTGAGGGCTGGCGAGGGGGAGGTCAGGCGCGGGTGGCGTCCAGACCACATACGCCAGAAACCCACATTGAGTCGATCTTGATCCGGAGCTGTACGGGATAGCGCGCCGCTGCCCGCGTAACGACTGGCGCGCCCAGCGGTCGTCACCCGCGGCTGCAGGAATCACAGGAATGCCGCAGACAGACCGGTGAGCGCGGAGAACCGACCTGGCAACCGGTGTCGGCGGTGGGCGCGATGACCGGCGTCGTGGCCGACCAGCTCGCCCGCCCCCGCGAGATGCTGGCGATGCTGGAACGGGCCCGCCCCGGCGAACAGGTCCTGGACCAAGCGATGGCCACCTCACGTCACAACGACATGCTCTTCACCTGCGGAAACTCGTATACCCCCGTGAACGCAACCTTGGCCCACGTCAGGTGTCACATTCCGGGCGGCTGTGGCGTCATATTACCGAGAACGAACCATTCACTCCGGCCGCCTCGCATCCGATTCAGCGAAGCGGGAGAGAGCATGAGCAGGGATGAGAGGAAGATCATGTCAACAAGAGGTCGGCGTTCGTTGACCGTGGCCGCAGTCACTGTCGCCTTTCTCGGGCTTACTGCTTCTCAGGCATCCGCCAGCACCACGGTGTCCGTCCGGACCACCGACAGCGGAGCAATCGGAGGAACGGGGATCTTTTGGGGTGACAATCCGGGCGCCTACGACCCGGACATGCGCACGAGAGAGCGGCTTGGGGCGTGCGACAAGCAATCCGATGGCCTCCGTGTTTACGCCGAAGTTCAGTGGGGTTCGAACAACTTCTTCGCCATTGAAGACGCGGATGGCGCAGGGAACGGATGCCATGAAGTCTGGCTGCCGAACATCAAGGAAGAGACCAAGGTCTATATCAAAGCGTGCCTTAAGGACGGCCACAACGGGCGGCAGCGGTACTGCAGTGATTGGGGAGTGGCCCGAGCATAGGGCTGAAGCGACAAGCAGCGAGCGTCCGACCTGGTGATCGAGGATGCACTCACATCAGTCAGCTGCGAAATCAAGATCGACTCAATGCGGGTTTCTGGCATATGTGGTCTGGACCCCGGGTGGAGTGTGACCGCGGAGCTGTGGGACGCGGCGCGCGGGGAGTGGTCGTTACGGCTGGACGCGGCGGCCGCCCGCAGCGCTGTCGACTGCGTGCGACCGCGCAGCCCGGATGGAAGGGTTCACCACCGCGTATCCGGTTTCACAGTTGCCACAACTGCACGCTGTTGGCCGTGCTGGCGGTGGCGAGGATCTTGCCGTCCGCGCTGAACTCCAGCGGTTCGCGGGCGCTGGTGAGGCGCTGGTCGATCCCGGTTTGGGTGGCCATGTCCCACAGCAGCGTCTCGTCCTCGATGCCGATGGCCAGGAGCTTGCCGTCCCGGCTGAACGCCACCGAACCGACGGAGTCGGTGTAGCCGGTGAGCTGGCCAAGGAAGGTGGTAGGGGGCGGGTGTCCCGTCCGGTGGGGGTCTTCCTGGGTGAGGGCGTGGTGAGCGTCGGCAGGGCGGTGGCCAGGCCTGCAGTGCCCAGTCCAGTGAGCAGGCGGCGGCAGGTCTGGATCCGGCGCGGCAGCGGGGTGATCTCGCGTTGTGGATCCGGGCGCGTGCCGCTCCCCGGAACCGGCAGGACCGGGTTCGTGGGACGCCGCACGGTGGGTGCCGCCGGGCCGATTTCGATGGCCTGCCGCATCGCTGCGGTGTCCCGGTGGCGTTGCTGGGGGTCTTTGGCCAGCGCGGTCCCCAGGACCTGGTCCCAGAAGAGGGCCGGATCCGGATTCAGCTGCGAGGGCTGGGTCTTGTGCAGGTGTCCGAAGAGCACGACGGTGGGCGAGTCCCTGGTGAAGGGCCGGCCGGTGAGCATCCCGTAGGGCACGCACCCGACCGAGTACAGGTCCGAGCGGGCGTCGGCAGGCTTGCCGTCGGCCTGCTCGGGGCGGGGTGCCGATCCGCGCCCCGGTGGCGGTCAGCCGGGTGGCGGTCTCCGACATGAGCTTGGCGATCCCGAAGTCCATCACCTTCACCCACACCCGGCCACCGGCGCGGTGGGCCATGATGTTGGCGGGTTTGATATCACGGTGCACCACCTCCTGCCCGTGGCTGCGCTCCAGCGCCTCCAAGACCGCCACCACGATCTGCCCGGCCTCGCCCGGGGGCGGCGGCGCCTAGCGCAGCAGATCGGCCAGCGTCCCTACCTCCACCAACTCCGTCACCAGGGACGGAGCCGGCTCGGCGCCCCCGGCGTCCTCACCGGTGTCGTGGACGACCGCGATGTTGGGATGCGACAGGCCCGCCGCTGCCGCGCCTCCTTCCGGAACCGGGCCCGGAAGTGCTCATCGCGCAGCATCTGCGCGGGCAGCACCTTGACCGCCCCGACAGCACCCTCACCACCACCTCCCACCCATCACGGTCAGAGCCCGGACGATCCGCCTGGCCGGTACGCCCCGTCGCATCCCCAGGGCCCAGACGGACCAGCGCTGGTGGTGCTGGTGATCTGGCCCTGGAGGACACGGACCTGCACGCCGCCGATGGTCGGCGGAGTGATCCGTCGGGCAGCCGGCGCAGCAGTGGCGGGTTGCGGCGGGCCGACAACCGGACCAGGAAGGCCGGGCGGGGTGTGTGTTCGGCCGCGATGGCCGGCCTCGTGAGGTCGGCACCGGGAGAGGTCGACGGGGCCGGGGCTCCGGCCTTGCCTGCGGTGGCGATGATCGCGGTCGGGTGCGGGGGTCAGGGGTGCGTTTCGGTGATGTCTGCCAGGTGCAGGAGCTTGAGGGCGTCGTCGAAGGTGGGGAGGTCGGGGTCGAGGTCGCCGTTGATGGTGCGGGCCAGGCGTCGCGCCAGGTGGGCGAAGGCGTGGCCGGGGGCGTGTGGTGGCGGGTCGATGATCGGGTCGTCGTCGGGTGGCGGGGTGAGCCGTTTCAGGGTGGGGTCGTCATGGCGGGCGCCGTGGAGGGTGACAGGGTGATGACCGGTGTGGCCGGGGGCCTCAGCGCGCAGGTGCCCGTGGCTGCCGTAGACCTCAAGGCGCCAGCCGCTGCCGTGCCAGGCGATCCATGAGGTGTGGATGGAGCAGAGGGCACCGTCGGCGGTGCGGGCGGTCAGGGTGGAGCTGTCGGCGCTGGTGGCGTTGATCGGTCCGTCCGGGCCAGGCCAGGTGGGTTCAGCGGTGGCGGTGTGGCCGGCCACGTCGGTGAGGGGGCCGAAGATCCAGGTGATCAGGTCGGCGGTGTGCAGGCCGTGGACGCGCAGGGAGCTGGCGCCGGTGGTGGCGTCGGCGCACCACAAAGACGCGGCGGCCTGTTCGGGGCGGGTGAAGGTGGGATAGAAGGCGGTGGCGTGGATGTTGTGCACTCGTCCGAGCCAGCCGTCTCGGACGAGCCGGCGCAGGTGCCGCAGGCCGGGGGCGAAGCGTGATTGCAGGTCGACGACGGCGTGCGTGCCCGCGGCGTGTGCGGCGTCGGCCATCTCGGTGCCGCTGGGGGTGTCGGGGGCCAGGGGCGCTTCGCACAGGACGTGTTTGCCGGCTTGCAGGGCGGCGATCGCCATGGGCGGGTGCAGGCTGGGCCGGGTCACCACGTCGACCAGGTCCACCTGGTCGGATTCACAGAGCCGCCGGTAGTCGTCGTAGGCGCTGGGGATGCCGAAGCGCCGTGCCGCCGCCTCGGCGGTGTCGCGGTGCGCGGTGGCGATAGCGGTCACATCGATCCCCGGCAGCCGCGCGTACACCGGCAGGTGGCTACTGGCCGCGTAACTGGCGCCGATCACGCCGACCCGCAGGGGGCGGCCGGTCACGGCCGGGCCGGGCCGGGGTCTGTGTCCATGACCTCGGAGGCGAACAGCTCCATTGCGGCGAGCACGCGGTCTTGGTCCGGCCCGGACGGGTGCCGGAAGATCAGCAGGAAGTCGTCCACTCCTGCCTTGGCGCGGTAGTCGGCGATCGCGGACCGGCATTCGTCCGGCGTTCCGAAGATCATCCGGTCCCGCATCAGGTCTTCGAGGGTGATCTGGTCCGCGGCGGTGACGTCCGGCATGTCGGTGATCGCGCCGTAGGACCAGAGCGTGCGCACCATGTCGATGGCGGTGGCGCCGAAGTCACGGACGGCGTCCTCGCGGCTTTCCGCGGTCCAGCAGAACCGGATCGCGGTGACGTGCGGGGTCCGGCCGGATCGGCGGGCCGCCTCCCGGTAGGTGTCGCCCATCTGGCGCATGGTGTCCACCGACATCAGCGCGTTGCTGATCCAGCCGTCGCCCAGGCGGCCGGCGCGGGCCAGCCCGCCCGGCGACCATGCGGCCAGGTGGATCGGCGGCGGGGACTGCACAGGGCGGGGGATCACCGAAACGTCCTGGAAGTCATAGATGCGGTCGGTGAAGGAGAACCGGTCGCTGGTCCACGCCTGCCGGATGATCCGCACCGTCTCGTCGAATCGCTGGACTCTGCCCTCCCAGGGGACCCCTACCGTCTGGTAGTCCTCTGGCAGGTAGCCCGCGCCGAGCCCGAGGTACAGCCGCCCACCCGACAGCTGGTCGAGCATGGCGGCGTCCTGGGCGAGTTCCATCGGGTTGTACAGCGGCGCGATCGCGATGCTGGTGCCGACCTTGACACTCTGGGTGCGAGCGGCGATCGCGTATGCCAGGTGCAGCGGCGACCCGAAGTACTCCTGGGAGTACTTGTGCTCCGTCGTCAGCGCGGCGAAGTACCCGAGCCGGTCGGCGGCCTCGGCCTGCTCCAAGATCTCGCCCACCACCTGATGCGGATCACCGGAGGCAACGCCCTGAGTGAACACGACACCAAATCCCATGCTCCCGCCCTTCCGCAGGCTTGCCACCGAGATGCGGCTCAAAGGTGTCACAAATCAGGGCACGAGGGCAGAAGAAACCGGCCATCTCCTGATCTTGGTCTCAGTCGGCGGGGCGTAGGGCGACGCCGCCGAAGTGCCACTTCGTGGGGTCGGGTTCGGGGTGCGGCTCGATCTCGGGTCGCCACCAGGGCAGATGGACCGCGCCCGGCTCGAGCAGGTCAAAGCCCTCGAAGAACCGCGCGATCTCCGCCGGGTCGCGCAGCGACACCTGCTCTGTCGCCGTGTCGTAGGTCTGGGTCATCTTCGACACCGCCGTGGCGCCTGCGGCGCGCGTACCGTGCGCGATCACCAGGTAGCTGCCCGGCGCCATCGCCTCTCGGAACCGCTGGACGATCCGCGCGGCATGCTCGGCGTCGGAGATGAAGTGCAGCACCGCCACGAACAGCACGGCGACCGGCTCGCGCAGGTCGACCAGCTTCTGCAGCGCCGGGTGCTCGAGGACCTTGTCGGGGTCGCGGATATCGCGTTCGATGATGGTCGTGGAGCCGTCCTCGGCCAGCAGGGCGCGGCCGTGCGTGGCCACCACCGGGTCATGGTCGACGTAGACGACCCGTGCCTCACGGGAGACCTGCTGGGCGATCTCGTGGACGTTGCCCTGCGTCGGCAACCCGGTTCCCAGGTCGATGAACTGCCGAATGCCCTGGCCCGCGACGTACCGTACGGCACGGCCGAGGAACGCCCGGTTCTCCCGCGCTGTCTGGAACAGCTCCGGAATCACCTGGTGCATCTCCTGGACCGCCACCCGGTCGGCCTCGAAATTGTCCTTGCCGCCCAGGTAGTAGTCGTACATCCGCGCCGGGCTCGGCTTGGTCAAGTCCAGGCCCGCGCTCTGCCATTGGGGCGCCAGTTCGTCACGCCACCACGCAGCGGGGCTCAACCGACGCACCTCCACACGCCCGGGGCTTCTGGCGCGCCCATTATGTCAGCAAACCAGCATGGCGGGAATCATGTGTCGCCACGAACGCACGGACCGTGACGATGTCGACGATGGTGGCTCGTGGGCAGCGTGACGGTTTCCCCCGGCAGGGTGGCTGTCGTCCCTGGCAGGTCCGCGAAGGCCTGATGCAGGAGACCGCGACGTTCAAGTTCCGGCCGCCAGGGAAGCGCCTGATCCAACCGCGCATCGTCTGTCACCCGCCTACCTGCCCAAACCTTCGAAGGGTCGGCCCCGACGAAGCCCAGCCCGGCTCTCACGGCGGGCCGGCGACCACTTTGCGGGTCGCAACGCCCCAAACGGCCGCCAGGATCATCTGACCGTGGGTGCACAGCATCCTCGCTCATACCGCGCCCACCATCGCCGACCGAAGCAAGCGCCGCGGCGGCAGACGCCGCCGCGGACCGGAATTCGAGCGACCGCCCACCGCGCCTCCCGACTGCTGTGCACTGTAAATCAAGAAACTGTGTACTCCTGATCAAGATCACGGCCTTGGAGTTCGCCGGCCAGCCTTTCGCAGCCCGGCGTTACTGGGAAAAGTATCCAATCTTCCATTTGCATTAACCACTCGTTCACCCGAGCCATCGGGTGACTACTGCCGATGGCCCGGTTTCCTCTGCCGATCTCCCTTACCGAGAGGACCGGATCGCCCCTTGTGCTACGGTGAGCGCGATCCACAAAGCGATAACTTTTCCCTTATGCGCGAAATGGAGCCGGGGCTGTTTCCGCATATCGATGGAGCCGCGCTGAAGTCTCGCCATGGACATCGGGATACGCCCGTCGGCGGGATGCGGTGTCTCAACACAGCGAAGGAGATGTCATGCGTGCACGGATTGTCGCGGCCATGGCCGTGGGGCTGTCCGGGCTTTTCTCCGCGCCGGCCGCCCAGGCGTCGTCCGGGCCGATCTACTGGCAATTCAAGAACGAGGCCTCAGGACGCTGCCTGACGACCTACGCGAGTGGCGCCATCCACGCCATCAAATGCGACTCCAGCCAGCAATCCCAGCAGTGGCACTGGCTGAACAGCGAATGGACAGAAATGCGGATGCTGCGGAACAGGTGGACCGGGAAGTGCCTGGTGCACCATCTCGACACCGACGCCGTCACGTCGGGGGCGTGCAACGACCGGACTTCCCGGCACTGGCGGAAGACCAGCACTTTCAGCCCTACTGGCATCGACGCATGGAGGAATAATGACTGGAATGGCACCCTCGCCAACTACTACGGTTCCGACCGCGTGTTCATGAGTTACCGGGAAAACGGGCTGCCCCCCAGCGAGAAGTGGGCCTACACGCGGACGAACTAAGTACTGAGGTCTCAGGCAGGGAGCTCATCGGTTCAGGGACTTGACCAACGGAGACCACGTGAGCGGGTGACCGGCCGGCCGGTGCGGTCGTTCTGCCGAATCGCTGCTGCCATCGCCAGGATGCGCTGGGCGACGCCTTCGATGGTCCGCCATGGTGCTCGAGGTCGAGTCGGCCTTTCAGGGTGCCGTTGACTTGTGGCCGCCGGTAATCGGCGATGACGTGGTCGACGCACACGGGCGGGAGATCTACTCCTTCTTGTGCATGCTCACCAATTCGGACTGCCTGCCGAGTCGCGTGTCCTCATGCGTTCTGCTCGCTTGCGCTGTCGATGGGCGGTGGTGCCGCTGGTACCCGGGTGGGCGCGCTGTGTGGGCGCCGGGTGGGGCGCGCCGGGAAGGCGCGCCCCCGGACCTTGACCGCAGGTTCATCCTGGCCGAGCTTGGCCGGGGGAAACCATGGTCTGCTGAGGCCGGGTTGGCCGGTGCTGGCTCCGGCGGAAGCCGAGGGTGGATCAGCCGACGATGGAGTGTTGTTCGGGCAGTTCGTAGCGGCGGGTGCGTTCGCGCAGGGCAAGGGCGGTGCCCAAGGTGAGCGGGCCGATGCGGCCGATGAACATCAGCGCGATCAGCAGCAGGTGCGCGGCGGGTGGCAGATCCGCGGTGATGCCGGTGGACAGTCCCACGGTGGCGAACGCCGACACCGCCTCGAACAGCACCAGGTCCAAAGCGTGGTCGGTGATGGCCAGCAGCGTGAGGGTGGCGGCGGTGACCACGCCGATGCTGAGCAGGACGATCGCGATGGTCTGGCGCAGGGTGGATTCGGGCAGGCGGCGGTGGCCGATGTTGACGCGGGATTCGCCGCGCAGTTCGGCCCACAGCACGAAGCCCAGCAGGGCGAAGGTCGTGACCTTGATGCCGCCGGCGGTGCCGGCGCTGCCGCCGCCGATGAACATCAGGACGTCGGTGGCCAGCCGGCTTTCGGGCCGCATCGCGGCGATGTCGAGGTTGTTGAACCCGGCCGTCCGCGGCATCACCGCGGCAGTGAACCCAGCCAGCACGCGCGACGGCCCAGACAGCGCCCCGAGGGTGGCGGGGTTGGTCCACTCGGCCACGGCCAGTACCAGGGTGCCGCCGGCCAGCAGCACGGCCGAGGTACCGACGGTGACGCGGGTGAGTATCGACCAGCTGCGCGGGCGGCGCCAGCTGCGGGCCAGCTCGAAGATCACCGGAAACCCGAGCCCGCCCATGATGACGGCGGCACAGATGGTCAGGCTGATCCACGGGTCGGCGGCGAACCGGACCAGGCTGTCGGGCCACAGTGCGAACCCGGCATTGTTGAACGCCGACACCGCATGGAAGATCCCCAGGTAGACCGCGCGTGCGAACGGCTCGCCGTACCCCAGCGCGAACTGGCCCGTCAGCACCGCCGCCACGAGTGCCTCGCAGGTCAGCGTGAACAGCACCACCCGCCGGACGAACAGGCGGATGTCGGCCATCTGCAGCGCCTTGGTCTCGGCCTGGGCCGCCAGCCGCGCCCGCAGACCGAACTGCCGCGACAGCACGACCGAGAAGAGGGTCGCCAGCGTCATCAGCCCCAGTCCGCCGACCTGGATCAGCGCCAGGATGACGAGCTCACCGAACCTCGACCAGTGGTTCGCGGTGTCGACGGTGACCAGCCCGGTCACGCAGACCGCCGAGGTCGCCGTGAACAACGCGTCCAGCAGCCGGGCCGAACCGGCGCCCGGCGTGGCCGCCGGGAGCCACAGCAGCAGCGTCCCGATCGCGATCGCGACGACGAAGCCGGTGACCACGACCTGGCCCGGATGCTGGAAACGTTCCAGCAACCTCGTCTCCCACGGCTGCAGACGCCGCGTCCTCTGCCGCAAGAGAACCGTCCTCCCCTACTCGATTCCGCACGAGAGGCCATAACACTGTGGATATTTGTCGCCACATTTCGCGCTGATCGGGTGGGATGCGGAGTCGTGCGCAAGGCGAGCAACCTGCCTGGATCGCGCCGACAACCTGTGGGAGCAGATCAAGCCGCTGCTGCCGAAGGACGAGCACCGCAAACGCCATGCCGGCCGCAGGCTCCTGGACGACCGCAAGGTGGCGTGCGGCACCCCGTTCGTGCTGCACACCGGTTTCGCTGGGAGTTCCTGCCCAAGAGTTGACGTTCGGGTCGGGAATGACCTGCCGGCCGACCGCCGACCACAACAAAACAACGGCGCCTGGCAAGGGCATTAAGAGCCGCCTCGCCCAATGTGGCATCCCACACGGTTCCGTCCCGGGCGCGCACCGCTCCTTGGTCGAGCGCACCATCGGGCGCTGCCTTGGTTCCGCCGCTTACGCATCCGCTGGTAGAACCCAACGGTTGCGCGGCCGGTGCCTACCGCAGGCTTCCCGGCCGGAAAGGGCCAGCCTCTGATCTCTTCCCGAGGAGGATCCGCAAGTCATCGATCGACCGGAGACCTGTCCAGAAAAGGCGAGCGATCCTGGTTATGGGATGGACTCGAACTCCCCGTACGCCGGTCAATCGACCGTATCAGTGAGGCGAAGTAGGTCAACACAAAGGCGATACAGAACGCCCCCGGAATGATAAAAGTACCCCATTCAGGCATTGTTCTCCTTACCCTGTCATGATGGATCTGCGAAGCAAGGTGATCAGCGCACGCTCTACAGAGGACTGTCCGCGGCAAATCAGCGGGGTCAACCTCTGCGCAGGGGATTTCTCAGTCACGGGAAGCGCCAATCCGGGTGTGGCGTTTATAGATGCTCACGGCCTGATGCGAGACAGCTGGCGTTGAACGAGATCGCCCTAGTGCCCTGGGCTGGCTCCTCGTTGCATGTTCCCTTGGCGCTCCGCAGCCTGCGAACTACGTAGAAATGGAGAATCTCGTTGCGAAACCTGGATGGACCAGAAGCAACCTGGTTGACATCCTCCAGAGGGTCGATGACAACGCTCGATAGGAATATCGGGATGCCGGGCGACGCACCCTTCGCCGCCTCCGGGCCTCTGGCCGTGAACCTTTACTGGGCCCCGGGCGCAGTCAACGTTGCGACGCTTGAATGGTCGCGGCGTCTACCAATCAACTGTCGCGGCTGCGTCGGGCCGACCCGGCACGGCGGCGCGACGGGAACCCTGAGACGAAGGAGGCACGAGGCGGGCGTCGATGCGCCTCGTGCTCTTCTCCCGCGTCCCCGCACACGCACCCCCATGGAGGCTGGCCGTTCTGCCGACGGGTATCGGAAACCGGAAGTCAGGGCAGCGGCTGGGCGACCTCGGGCTGGAGGAGCCGCACCTCGGCCCGGGTGGGCGTGGCGGCCAGGCCCTGCAGGTCTGCGGTTGCTGCGCGCAGGCCCGCCACGGCCACACGCCCGAGGTCGCCCAGCATGATGTCGTAGGCGATGTCCCGTACCACGTCGGTGCCGAGGGACGAGTTGATCAATTCGCCGATGGTCTCGGTGAGCACCCGCTGGTAGGTCTCGAACCGAACCGAGCCGACGACCACCGGATTCCACTCGAGCCCATCGCCCGCGCTCACCCGGAACGCCAGCCCGCCGGTCACCGGGTCGAGCCGCTCCAGGTCGATCTCGCCGAAGACGTGGCCCCGGGCCGCCGGGGTCCCGTCGTGCGTGAGCAGCAGCACCGGAACCGTGAAGGCAACGGGCCCGGCCGATCCGCGCGGCCGCTCTACGACGCCCCTTGGCGCGGGCGGGATCTCGACACCGTCGAGTCCGGACAGCATCCGGAACGTCGCCAGGCCGAGAACGCTGTTGAGGGCGAGGGCCGTGGCGCGCGTCACCGTCTCGACCTCGCCGGGCCTGCGGGCAAGGTAACCGCCGAAGGCATAGGCGATGATGCGTCGGCGCATCGGGGAGCGCAGGAAGATGCGCAGCCGGACGCCCGTGATCGGAAGCCTGAACGTGGCGTCGGTGTCGCCGATCTCCGACCTGATGTAGTCGTCGGCGGCCCTGTCCAGCTTGCCGACCAGTGTCAACGCGCCTGCGCCGTGTGTGCGGGCGATCTCCAGAACGTACAGCTCGCCGTCCAGATCGGCGATCACCTCGTCGCCGCCGAGGACCGCCGACAGAGCGCGAGCGGTCTCGCCGAGCTCGTGCAGGGTCCTGCGGGGCATCCGAGGCCGCAGCACATTCCTCTTGGTCACCACCACCCCGCCCACGGATTCCTCGATGCACTCGACCTCGCGCTCGGCCTGCTTGGCGGTGTAGTCGCGCAGGCTGAACGCGACCACCTCGTCGTCCGTCCGCACGCCGCAGGTGGCCTTCAGTGCCTTCTTGGCGCTGAGCGGATAGGGCGTTCCCTGCCGGAAGTATCGGGTGGCGTCCACGAAGACCGGGGCACTGTCGCCGAACACTCGCTCCAGGTAGAGCTCTTCCTTGATCTGCGAGGTGGAAGTCACGGTGCGCCTCTTCCGCGTCCGGCCGCCGCCCGTGTGGCCGGCCGACGGCAATATTCTGTCCACCCGGCCGGACCGGCCAGGTGTGGCACAGGCCGCCGAAACCGGTGGCTTTCCCGTCTAATACCGTTTCGGGACGGGCGGGATCGGCAAGCACCGGGGCGGAAACGTGCGGATCACCGGTCGGTGGGGACAGTCATGTGTGACACGAGGGCGGCCCACCCAGAGAAGCTGATGCATGAGCTGCGGCCAGCCCTCCGAGTACCTGATCTGGGGCCCGGGCCGGCGGCCCGGTCGCGGACGGGGTACCCACCGTGGACGTCAGTTCCCGCGTACAGGGAGGCCACCACGGTGATCCGGCACCCGGCGGGGCTCCGCATGGTGACGCCGGACGAGGCGGCACGTTTCAACCTGGACAGCGACCGCGTGCTCGGCCTCCGCACCGCACGCCGCCACTGGGGAACCTCGCCGGCCCGGCACGGATGCCCGATGAGAGGGGAACGGTGGCACGATCACAGAACCGCACGAACATGGTGCTGCTGACCGTGGACGAAGAGAACGTGCTGATCCATCGCAGCGTGCTGGATCGGGTGGCCGAGATCGCCGAGCGGCTGGAGTGCCGCAGCGCGGTCGCGCTGGGCAGCCCTGCGGCCGTGTTCGAGGAGGGTGCCGCCCTGGCGCGACTGCGGCGTGATCTGGATCAGATCATCGCCTTGGCGGACGCGGCCTGGCGCACCGGCCGGCTGCTGGGGGACATCGCCGTCGCGCCGGGCGATCAGCCGGAGCGGGTGCTGGACACGGCCGAGGGCAGGCTCTGGGCGCATGCGCTCCGCAGGCTCGAACTGCATGGGACTGCCAGCCCGCGCCGCGTCACCGAACTGCGCGAGCCGCCTGGTACCGCGCGGCGGGCCCCGCTGAGCAACCTCATCGAGCCACTCGCGCAGGCGGCGGCGCGAGCCCGGGTCCTGGACAGGCGCGAACGGGAGCATCCACACTCCGAGGACGAGGGGCCACCCGCCGCTGCGGCGGATGGCACGTCACTTCATCCTCGGGAATGCGACTTTGTTCCCGGGGCGGGCACTCAAGGCAATTGAGTGAGCTTCCCCGGGGCCACGGACTGCCCGGAGACGGCGAACCTCAGCGCCGCCCGGATCCGTGTCTCCGGGTTGGCGATGAGAGCACCGACCTGGGCCTCCGCCGCCATCTGCTCGGCGACCACCCCGGGACGGACACCGACCACGTAGTCGGCCTCCATCGGACCGGCGGCGGTGACGCATCCCGCGGGCAGCGTCGCGTACGCACCCAGGAAGACCCGGCTGCCCGCCGGGACGAGCGAAGCGAGCGCGCGCACCACGATCCGCGCGGCCGGGCCCGTCACGGTCACCGCCCGCATGTGCTGGAGCGCCAGCGCGACCTGCGAGAGCTGATCGCCGGTGATGATGCCACCGGCCAGGAGCCAGTCCGCGTCCGGGCTCGCACCAGTGCGGCGGCTCACGACCACCGCGCCGCCGACCCGGGACACGACGGCCTCCATCCTCTCCCCTGCGGCCTTGAACACCTCGACGGCCCGCCTGGCAGCGGCGAGGCTGGGGAAGCCGGGGACGGGATACACGCCGTCGCTGCCGCAGACCGTCACATCGGTGCCCTGGATGTGCACCTCGTCGATGCGCTCGTCGCGCCACAACTCGCCGAGCAGGTGAACGCCGTTGAGCACGGCATAGACCCGGCGGGCCATCGTCTCGTCCCCGTTGGTGTGGCGGGTGAGCACGTCGATCCAGATCTCGGAGATCCGCGCCCCGAGCGAGCCGGCGATCCGCTCCGCGGCCAGCCACTCCGAATCCGGCGAGTGCGGGTTTCGCGGCCCGGCCTCGGCGGTGGGCTTCCGCGTCTCGGCCCCTCCGGGAGCCTGGACGGGGATCTCCACCGGCGCCTCCCCCACGGCTTGTTCATCGCGCTGCCCTGGAGCCCGTGTTCGGGGTGGCTTTGAAACCTGTGCCGCGGCATGCTCGGATGCGTCCTGAGGCTGCTCGGGGACCTGAGTCATGGGTTGACCGGACGCCACCACCGGCGGCTTCGGAACTGAAAAGACCACCGTCTGGAGCGCGGCGTTCTCGGCGGCGGACTGTGGTACCGAGGGAGTTCCGGCGGCCTCAGCCGCACCGTTCCCGCCGGAGGGATCCCCAGCCGAGGGCAGCGAGGCCTTTTCCCCACGAGCACCCGGCTCCTCGGCACCATCCGACGACCCGGCAGCCGGTGCGGTCGGTGTGGCCTGCCCGGCCCGAGGTGGCGGAGCCTCGGCAGCGGGCCCGGCCACGAGCACATCCTGGGGATCCCTGGAAATGGGCGGCTTGTCGGCCTTCGCGCCTACACCGAGGGTTGCCCAGAAGTCCGTCCCCGCGCCGGAATCATGGTCTGCTGCCATATCGAACGTTCCTTCCGTGAATCGGCCAGACTTGAGGGATCAGCGCGATGAGGGGCCGGACGGTAGCGCCGCTCGCGGCGGCGTCGAAGACCGTCTGGCACCGGCGGTCTCCCGCCGTTCCTCCCGCCCGAGGCTCCCGCCGCGACGAGGGTCGGCTCAGTCGCCATCACAACGGTCCTCACCACTCAGGTCGTCGACCGGCCGTCGGACGGCCATCCCCTCTCCCTCCGACTGTGGAGACAACAGCGGCCGCCGCCAGCGCCGGCCACTGGACTCTTCTCAAGAACCCACCGAAGCCCGGGAGACGACAGGTCGGAGCAGCTCGCATTGACCGGGCCGCGGGCTGCTGACGTCGAGCCGGGCGGGTTCCATGGCTTCAGCGCGGGGAGTGCGGGAGGCAGCCTCATGGGGCAAGTGGCCGTCTTACGGCACTCGTGAACGTCGGGACGGGCGCTCGCGCGGACGGCCAGGGATTCTCCGCGTCGAAACAGTTCAGGGCGTCATCTGGGCCAAGACCCTGCTCGGCGTGCGCCGCCAGGCAGGCGGCGCCGTGGCCAGACCTTCGGCGCGTCGAAATTGCCGACCAGCTGGCGCCAGACGTGCACGGGCAGGCGGTTCGGTGCGGCGCAACCCGCACACCGGCTACAGCGCGGCATGGAGCCCTCGCCCGCCATGCTGGGGCAGGCGCGAGGGGTGGCCGCTCGCGATGGGCGCGTCCCGCGAAACGACCATCTCGGCACTCACCGCACACTCGCCTTCGAGTCCAAGGCCGGTCGGTCACGGCGAGCCCATGCTCCACAACCAGCGCGATCGATGCTTCCAGCGGCGCAGCCAGCCGTGCGCGCCACTCCTCCAGGTGCCGTCCGCCGCCTGATCGTGCGCGTCGTTCTGATGCCCGACCCTCCCGGTCGCGGTGCAAAGCACTCACCGTCCCAGACCCCGCTCCCCTGCGCCCGCGCCGGACCTGCTCAGCCCCGAAGCTTGTGAGCACATGAGAGGACTGGCTATGTGGGTCAGGAGCGGCGGGCGGGTTCATGGCGGTTCAATCCCCCAGGACCGCCTCCGGCGAGGCATCGAACGGACTGTTCCCCTCTGTGGCTTCCGGAGGCGCGATGCACATGCCGTTCCAGGTCCCTGGCGTTCCGAAGAATTTCCAGCCGCCGCTCGGCACACGATCTCTGGTCGTCCACGATCGACGACCCTGAGTTCCGGAGGCGGACGGTGTCCTGGATGTCGTCGACGAGGATCCACGAGCTTTGGTTCCGGCTTTGGCCGCCCGGCTCGGCAGCGGGCCATAGGCTCCCACTCGTCGTTCATCCTGCCCGGCCTGCAAGTCTTCCGGAGGCGTCCGATGACGTCCCCGCGATGGTCTCGGCGAGCTTAGCCAGCGCCTTCCGCTCGATCTGCCGCACCCTTTCACCAGACAGCCCAAGCCGCTCGCCGATGGCGCGAAGTGACTCCTCAGGCTCGCCGTCCAATCCGAACCTCCGCGCCAGTACGAAGCGTTCGCGCGATTCGAGCTTCGGCAAGTCACGGCCTATGCCGCGCAGGTTGAAGCGGCGCAACACCGTGTCCTCGGTGGACGGAGAGGGGTCGACCAGGCGTTCTTCCCACGCCACCTCGTCCTCTCCTTGGTCACTGGCGGGCGTGTGCAGGGTTTCAAGCCGGGGCGGGAGCAGGACCCTGCGCACCTGGGCCTCGGACACCCCGGCGCGCCTGGCGACGTCGGCGTAGTTCACCGGCGCGTCCGGCCCGGCCACCTCCAGATATGCCTGCTTGGCAGCCAGGATGGCAGGCCGCTTCTCGAAGTCCCCCGGATTGAGATTGGGGTGGTCGATGTCCCTGACAGCCCGCAGCACCTCTCGCTGGATGGGCTTGAACGCCCAGCGAGAGAAGGGCGCCCGGTCCGGATCGTAGGAGCAGATCGCCCGTAGCAGCCCTATCTTGCCGGCGCTCTCGAGGTCCTCGACGTGTTCGTTGGACCTGGAGGCGAACAAGGCGACATATTTGCGGACGAGCCCCAGATTCAGATCCATGATCCTGCGGGTAACGTCCTCCAGTTCACTCTCGGCTCTACGCAACGCCAACTCCAGGCGGGCGTCGGACTCACCGTCGTTGACCATGGCACGCAGGGCGCCGAGTTGTTCCAGAAGCTCTTTGCGCAGCGTGAAGAGCTCCCTGTTGCACGTGTGGTAGTTGACGGCTGCGGTACGGTCGCCGACCGCCTGCTGCACGGTTTCCATCGTCTCCCCCGTCACCAGAAGACTGTTGAGATCGGGAAGTTGGCGATAGCAGATAATCGCGGGCCGCCACACTGGCAAAAGTGACATCATTCGACGCTTCAGGAATTGACCATTGCCCTATGCCGGCGGGCCGAACCCCATCGACCACACCCAATGAAGCAACGCGTCTTATAACTGCCTTCTGTTGTGCCGGGCCCCTCATCAGCAACCTGGTGTCAAGAAGATGGCATGCGGACCCCGCCACCACCCCTGGAAGGTTCCAGGGTCCCGGCCTCGTCGGTCAGTGCTCAGAGGCAGTCATCGCCTATCGCCGGTGGCAGCCGCGTGCCTCCACGCGGCATCCAGGCGAGCAGGCCCAGGGCGATCTCCAGCCACACCTGGTTCTGCTTAGCGTGGTAGAAGGGCAGGTCGCGCAGACCAGTGGCCCACGCGCGCCATTGATGTCTTTGCTGCGGCTGCTCTACCTCAAGCACCGCTACCAGCTCGGACACGCCTTGTGGTGGCCGACTCGGTCACCAGGCGCCGGATCCGCCGAATCCCGTTGAAAAGGCCGGTGCCCCGCTCCACCAAGTTGATCGAGTTGGTCGGCCGCGCCGACCCGCAGGTGGTCGAGAAGCCGAACACCGGCGCTGGTCGGCAAGCTGCGTATCGACTCCTCCGTGGTGGACGCCAGCATCAACCGTCCCCGCTGCCGATCTGCTGGAACACGGGGGTCGCAAGCCGGGCGGTCCAGTGAAACCGATCAAAGCCGCCGGGGCGGCCCGCGGCACGGCGTTCCCGGACCGCAGCCGCTCGGCCGGACGACGGCTCAGGCAGATCAGCCGACTCACCGGCCAGATCGACCCAAAGGCTCACCGAGCCCGGAACCACCGTCCCTCCGAACGGCTGGAACGACTGGTCGATGACCCGGAGGAGACGGTCGCCGGCCCAGACCGCCCAACGGTCTGCGGGCGATCGCACCACTCCCGGCCGGACGGTGCGGCTGGCCGATCCGGTGCCCGCCCGATCCGCAAGGGCAAGCCGCAGCACCCCACCCAGTTCGGCTATGTCGTCCTGATCGCCGATGACGACTGCGGCTTCCTACCCTTCCACCAGGTCAACAACGGCAACCCCGGTGACGCCAAGCAGCTCGTGCGACCGCGGATTCGGCGGCCTTGGCCGCGCTCGGCGTCCGACACATCGGCCTGAACGCGGCGGCGCCCTCAGCGAGACCCACCGCGAACACGTGCACACTCGATCGTTCCGGCGGATGCGCGACTGCGCGTCGGCATCGAAGCCCGCATCGGCGGCCTACGCCACCACGCCGCACCCAAACCCGGGCGGGTCGGGGGTCTGTGCCTACAACCTCCAGAGGATGCCCGTGATCAGCCGCTGACCACCAGGCCCGCCGGGCCCACACGGCGGCCCGCGGCAGACAACCAGGCGCTGCCGGACATCCGAACTGACCGATCACCGGTGCTCCCCCTTTCAGGGGGAAGTGAGCCGGATCGGCCACACGTCGGTGGACGCCCCGGCCGCTTGGGTCTCGATCGGGCAGTGTGGTGCCGTCTGAGCAGGTCTCGGTGCCGACGCACACCGGCAGTCGCATACGACCAAGCGGCACGCGTGCGGCAACGCCGCGAGCAACACCCGACCCGGCGCAGTAGAGCTGCCTCTTCTACCGCCCAGCTGGCGGTCCAGGTCAGGCGGTGTTGGCGGACGCTCTCGTGGTCGAGTGGATCCAGCGCTTGTTGGTGTCGTTGACGTCCTTTTCGACGGAGGTGAGCTCCACCTTGAACGGGATGCCCGGGCGGCCTCCGACCTTGACGAGGAACCTGCCGCGTCCCGGGGGCTCGGCGTCCTGGTTGAGGGTGGGATTCCACGAAGGTGGCGTGGACCAATCGACGATCATGCGCTGTTCGGCGGACGACATGCGCACCACTTCGTTCATCATGGGCATCTCCGCCTGCGGCAGTCCGCCGCAGATCACCATGCCCGCGCGTTCGGCGAAGCCCTTGGCCTTGAGCCGGTCGGCCTGATCCGTCAACGCCAGCAGGTCGGCCATGCTGTGCGTGATCAGCGCCTGGCCCAGGCCGCGCTGCCGGTTGAGGCGGGTGAGGGCGTCGACACGGTCGACCAGACCGCGCCCGGCCCGTAGGACCCGCCACAACTCGTCGAGGACGACGAAGAAGTGCCGCTGGGGCGCCAGGCCCTCATCGGCCAGCGCGTGCGCCGCCTCCACCGCACCGAACCCGTCCGACCAGCATGCCAGCAGGACGGCGGCCTGGAGTTCGGCGTCGGCGTCGTCGATCCCGCTGATGTCGATGCAGACGCCTCCCGGATTGTCCAGTTGGATCGCGGTCGTGGTCTGATGCGCGAACGTCTCCCCCATCGGGCCGTCCAGCATCCCCAGCAGCGAGGCGTGCAACGGGTCCACGGCGGCGCGATAGCGTGCCTCGTCCCCGCGGGCCAGGGTCACCGCGCGAAGCCGCTCCGGCCCCTCATTGATCACCTTGATGAGGTCGGGCAGGACGGGCACGCCGGGATGGCGCTCGTCCAGCACCCGCAGTGCCGCGTTGAGGACGGAGCGCTCGATGTCGGCGATCGGGCTCCCGCGCAGCGTCGTGACCAGCGCGGCGACGATGTTCAGCCGGCGCCCGTGCGCGTCGGCGACCAGCTTGGCCCGGGCCTGCTCCGGAAGCCTGGCCGCCACGGCGGCCGTCGCACCGGGGTCGAGCACGTTCAGCGAACCCAGCCCGCGGCCGAGCTTGATGATCTGCCCGCCCATCGCGCGGATCAGATCGACGTAGTCGGGTTTGAGGTCGCCGAGCACCATCGGGAACACCCCGTACCCGGCCAGCCCCATGACCATCCGGCGGATCAGGGTCGACTTGCCCAGCCCGGGCTTGCCCAGCACCAGGACCGAGGGGTTGTGGATCAGGTTGGCGCGCTGGAACCAGGAGATCGGATCACAGCACAGGGAGGCACCGGAGGTCATCTCACGGCCGAGCGGCACGCCCACCATCGGTGTCCCCGACCCCGCCCCGAACGGCCACAGCCCGCACACCTGAACGGTGGTCCCCCGCCACTCGGGAGGCATCTCCACGTAGGAGGCCCGGCCCCCGCCGCGGTGGCCGAAACCTCTGTGTCCGGGCTTGCGCTCGGCGTCGCCGGTCTTCTCCTTCTTCTTGTTCTTCTTCGCCCTTTTCCTGGGAATCTCCCTGGTCTCCGCCGCGAGTGCCTCGGCATCGATGAGTGGTTCCGGTGAATCGTTCACAGAGAGTCCCTCACCACCCCGGGCACCTGAAGATGATCTGGAAGCACGATGCCCAGTGGCAGGGCGGCCGCGAACGCCGACGCCTGGGATCCGTACATCCGCCGCAACCGCACGCGCGCGGGGGGCGCGAGCGTGTCGACGGCGGCCGCCGCGAGCGGCAGGTCCTCGGCCGAGCGGACGGTGGCGGTGACGAGCATGGTGAACCGGGTCACCCCCGCGCCTCTGGCCTCCTCGAGAGCCGACTGATCGCTCTTGACGACGTCGATCTCGCTCCGGGCGGCGGTGCCGGCGCCGTTCAGACGGAAGCGCGCGTCCTTGCGGTCCCGTTCCACGATGCTCGCGGCGGCGCCCGGATCGTAGGGCCGGTAGAGGAAGGTGACGCGCTTCCGGGCGATGTCGTGGTGCGGGGACACCAGCCCGGTCATCACGCTGGACAGCACCTCGCCGCGAGGCGCCTCCGACATGCCCCAGGTGATGGAATGGCCGCTGTCGTGCACGTAGTGATCCCAGAGTTCCTGCGCCGCGACCGGCCCGGCGTCCTCCCAGCGCGTTTGCTCTCCCTCCGTCGCCTCCACGCCCGACTGGGAGCCCGGGTCGTAGGCCATCCGCACGGCGCGGACGAGTTGGTCGGCGGTCATCGGGCGGGCGGATCCGGCACCGGTCATCTCCAACCTGGAGGTCAGCCCGGGGATGCGCATCCCGATCTCCCGCGCCATCTCCTCCTCGTTACGGCGCTTGCCTCCGGGCCGCGGCAGAGCCGAATAGGTGACGGCGATACGGGTGGAGACCCGTGCGCTCCCCACCGGGTAGTTCCAGACGATCTCTTCGAGGGCCGCCCGAGCGAGATCAGGGGCATTCGGGTCGATGTTGGCCTCCACCTCCTCGCGGAGGCGATGGCCGAGGTCCGGGGCCGTCTCGATGGTCACGCTCGCGCCGACCAGGCCCGGTTCGTAGCCGAGCGCGGCCAGCCAATGCCCCCAGTAGGCGACCCACGTGTCGACCTGCACCTGATCGACCAGCGCCGCCCCGTCGGCGTTGCACTCGAACACCGCCGTGTAGTGCTTGGTGGACGGGGTCACGATCACGGCGAACGGGCGCCCGTAGGAGTCGCGGGCCTCCACCAGCCGGGACTGGGCGAGCAGCCCCGGAAGCCGGTACGAGCCGTGTGGGGTGATGCTCAGCGGACCTGAACGGTAGAGATGCCAGCCCTGGGACCGCCCCCACGACCAGGCGCCCCGGGCCGTCATCGTCTGCAGCGCGGTCCGCCCATGCTTGTCCTGGATCAGCAATGGCACCATGACCAGCGCCAGCACCACGGCGCTGATCAGGCCGAAGAGCGGCGACACCATCATGACGAGGGTGACGATGACCATCCCGACCATAAGGATCATGGTCCCGAGCAGCCCCAGCCGCCCGATCCCCGGAGTGACCGGCTTACGCCAGTTCCCGTAAGTGGGCTCACGATAGTCGGTCGTCATTCAAGCTCACCTCATTCCCTCAGACCGTCTTACTGCCGTCTGGACCGTCGTTGTCGTCATCAAGGATGGAGAAATCCGGTGGAGGAACCTGATATTCGCCAACGTCATAACGTGGGCGAGCGCCAAGAGGAACATCGCTATAGGGATTTCTCCTCACAGAGCTGCCCTCGGGAGTGGGCGGAGCAGGAGGCGTGGTGGGCGCAGTCGGAGGCGTGGGCGTATCAGTGCTACCAGGGGGCCCAGCAGGCGGAGGCTGCGCACCAGTTGGCTGCGTGCCGGGTGAGTGCTGCGCAGTCGTAGGTTGCCCCAAAGGTTGACCCGGAGGACTATTCCTCGGCGCAGCCCCACCAGCCGTAGGGTGCACAGGTTGGCCCGGAGGCTGTGGACCCGGAGGTTGCACGGGGTGGCCCGGAGGCTGTGGGCCCGGAGGTTGTTGCCCGGGAGGTTGTTGGCCCGGAGGATCGCCGACGGACCCGCTGCCACCAGTGGGCCGAAGCCACGGTCGTGGCGGTTTCTCATAACTGGCAGGCACGGGCACATTGCCATTCCTGACGGGCTGAACTCCATTTGGATTGAAAATACTGGCCCCCTTGCCGATATTTACGGCGGTACCACCGAATACCATATGGCCGAGCGTGCGTATGGTGGGAGCGCCGAAGCCTCCCGAATCCGGCAACACGAAGCTGATGAGCCGAGGCGCGTAAAACACCCCACCGATAAGGAGGGCTAGACCGAATAGATGGTCCGGCTCATAATCGGAGGTCAGCTGATACACAGCGGCGGCATCAAGTGTTATAAGGTAAGGCTTGGCCAAGATTATCACGATGATCGCATTTTTTGACCTTCTATAGGCCTGCTCTCCGAATTCGCTGAACCTGGCTGCGGCCAGCGCCGGCTGCAACGCAACCAGGAACGGCAAGAACCCGGCATAAAAGAGCATGACACAGAATTGAACTGCAAGCGCGGGTACGGCAGCCAGCGCGAAAATGCCAAGGAGGGCCGAATAAGCGATGTCCGCATCGCCTCCCCCGAGCCCATCGAGTCCGGCGTCCCAGCCATCCATCCAGTCCCGGCCGCCCGATCTGCCCCGTTGTCCCAGATCCAGAATCCACGCCGAGTAGGATTGGGTGGCTCTGGTCACCAGAAATACTACAACGCCCAACAGGAGGACATTCAGGGCCAGCTCGGAAAAATTGAAGAATGCTTTCCTGAAAGGTGCACCCTTGCGTGTGATGAACACATTGATAGACGCGATGGCAAGTCCAATTGGCACCATGAAGGCGACGAGCCAATTGGCGGCATAGTATCGCACAAAAAAGAGGACTCCGCCATTTTCCCCGCTCATCCGCGGGGCGGTGACCTCACTAACCGACCATTCCAGGACCGTCTGGAACAGTTGCAGCGCCATCAGCACCAACGTCTCGATACCCCACCCCAGACTATCGTCGAGGATGTCATCTACCCCCATATTGACCCCATCTATCAACTAGTGCCGCATGGTTTGAATCGGGTGCATATAGCGCATGGGCCCATCTTAAATGGGGCAACAGGTTGCTAAAACGGCAGAATTTGAAGAACTCTAACGAGCTCGTCGCCCGCCAATCCTGCTCCGCCTACCACGCCGGCTATGAGCAACAAGATCAAGCGTTTGCCATGCTTGCCCGCCTCGCCCCTCTTATGCTTGACCCCCATATCGGCGCCCAAGGCGGTAACTGCCGCTATGAAGGCCAGCCAGAAGAAGAAGTTCAGACCGCTCCTTACGCGCTCCAGTGGGGCAGCGACACCGGGGTTTGGGCGATAGAAAGTTGTCACACTGGGCAAGTCGTCGATAGACGGTGACGGGCTCATAGAAGGCGGAGAAATCGGTCCCGGCGTAGCGGACTCCTGTGGCTCCTCCTCGTCGTCATCCCCCTCGCATACTTCCCTGGCCTGCCCGTTGAGCAAGTCGCAACCGTTGTCGTCGTCCTCCGGCCCCTGCCCGGGAAATTGCACCGCCTCGGTTTCCAGGTCCTCCTGCCAGTCCCCGTTGCTGCGAGCCGTTCTGCAGAACCTTTTTCTCCCATTCGGGTCATCCATCCCGTTCTCGACCAGGCAAACTATGAATCGATAGACCTGATCTCCCGCGCGATCATAACCGTCGATCCCGCGCTCCTCGCAATTGCCGTCCTGATGCGCCATGAAGGAGAATTCCAAGTCATTGGGCCCAGTAACCTGTACGAACGCGGAGTTGCCGTCCTCTGCGGTGTCACACACTTTCACCACGCCCTCGTTGGGCGCCCAGTGCAGCTCGCCGCCTTTGTCGTTTATGTTGCCCACGACATCGGTGCCCTCGGTCGTTGTCACAGTCTCCGGGGCCCAGTCAGGAGCTGCCAGGCCAGTAGTGATCACACGGCGGGGTGCATGAACGACCTGAACGCCGGCAGTGGTGAGTTGTACGGGGCGAACGGGTATCCGTCCGGTCGTCCAGGATCGTTCCACTGGCGAGTGCTCACCCGAGACTTGGCGGACTGCCTCCGGGGCGGGCTGACTTGTAGAGCTGAGCGCGGCCAAGACGAAGCCCAGCGCGAGAAATGCGGCTGACAAGCCGAGTAGGCGCCGCCGTAGCGGCGTTGGGCTGCGACATTGATCTCCGCATGCGTCATGGACGGGCTGGATTCTCATGACAGCGTCGCGACCCGTTCCACGATGAAGTACGCAATCGTGATGATGCCGCCACCGGCGGTGATCACGATGATGCTTGCGACGTGACTGCTCGCTTCACCTCTCTTGTGGTTGACCGACATTCTGGCACCGACAATGAAAAAGCCCACGATACAACAGAGGTACCCACCCCACCGTATCCAGCCGACTATGATCAGGAATACTCCTGCTCTCGGCGGGGCTTGGCTGTCATTAGGAGAGGGAATATTAACGGGAGGGTCGTCTGCCGCACTGAGCGGGACGGTTTCCATGGCTACCTGGGTCAGGTGTGCCGCGTACTGGAAGAATCCGGTCATCCACGAGACCATCAGATCAAGCACGTGCATCCTCCGAAACGATGTGAGTCAGATCTTGAGTCAGCCGCGAATAGGCGGACGGCAACTTGATTTGGTCCGGGGGTGCGCCGAGGCGCAGGGCCTCCACCCACGGAAGCTCCCATACCTGAGGCACGCCTCCGGAAATGAGTTGCAGTAGCTCGTTCAGTGGTTTCGGGCGTTTCCCGGGGGCGTCGGCTATCACGACCAGCCCCAGCAGTCGCACGTTCGGAAGCACGCCCGCGGCCCATTGCCGAGCGGCGGCCTGAGCTGCGCTGAGACCGGAGGCATGGCTGCGCGCGACGAGAAGCACCCGGGAGTGTTCAGGGGGCTCGGGTGTCGGCCAGTACCGTCCGGCGCTCATGCTCTGTGGGATGACAGCGGCCAACGTGGAGGTGCCGGCTCCCCCATGGCATGAAGCCAACCAGAGGTCGGGGCCGGAACCGCTGTAACCGGCCAGCCCCAGCGGACTCGTCGGTGGTGGCGCCAGATGGGCCGGAGTGACTGCATGCGCATGGAACTGCCCGCTTGAAACGCTCCTCTGCTGAGAGGTCCTCGGCCCCGCGTCCGGTGCGTTCGGCAGCCCCGGCGGACCGGATGACCGCTGTGATCGGGCGACGCCCACCGCTTGCATGCCTACGCCCTCCTTCTACAAGAGGATCAGTGGCTGGTCAGGGCTGGACCGTCGCCGAGACGGACACCTCCCGAACGCGGTTCCGGCCCATGCGGTGGACCGTCCGCAAGCCGTTGCGATCGTCAACCGCGTAACAGGCAGGAAAGTGTGGGCAACGGGAAGATGACGCGCCCAGGAACTCGTACCGTCGGTTGGCGCTGGCATCGCACTCACCGGGACGGCGAGAACACGGGGTCATCGCTGGCCGCTTGGAGAATGCCTCGGAGGGACGGCTCAAGGTCGGGACTCGGGCGCGACTGCACCAGTTGGTTAGCGTTCACGGTCTTCATCCGCCGCACGTCCTCGGGAAGCACGCCGGCCAGCCGCCAGCCGGGCAGCAGGCCGGCGACCTCCTCGGGACCGTACTCCGCATCGGAGCGTGCACGGTTGAGGATCAGTGAGATCTTCTCGGCGGAGACCCGGCGGTCCGGCGCGGTGATCGCGGTCAACCACGCGTGAACCGCCTCCAGCGTCACCCGGTCGGGCTCGACCGGCACCAGGATCGCGTCGGCCTCCGGCAGGATCAGGTCCACGAAGGTCGTGTGGTGGGGCTTGGCGACGGGGGTGTCGATGAACACGAAGTCGAACGCGCCGCGCAGGACGGTGACGATCTCCTGGTACAGCGCCGGGCTGATCAAGGCTGGGTCGGCGCTGAGAGGGTCGGGCGGGCCGAGCAGGGCGTGGAGGCCGATCTCCGGTATCCGCGCGAGGTGATGGCGTACCGACTGGGCGGACAGTTCCCCGGGCGCCTGCGGTAGATCCAGGATGGTCGGCGAGGTCAGGTTGAGATATCGCGCCACATCGGCCTGTTGGACGTTGGCGTCCACCACCACGGTCGCTCCGCCGCGCCCGGCCGCCCAGAGCGATCTCGCCGTGTAAAGCGCGAGGTCCACGGTCGTGCTGGTCTTGCCGACACCGCCCTTCGCCGAGGCGATCACGATGACCCTGCCTCGCCTGATCACATCTTGAGCGGGGGCGGTCTTGAACGCGGTCGCCGCCCCATCCTTCGCGGGTGGTGTTTCGGAACGTTCGTGCCCCTTACTGGAGCTCGCCTGGGCCGGGCCGGAAGATGGTGGGTTGGCGTTGGCTGTTTGGGGTCGTGCGCCGGTCTCTATGGCCGGCGGGGCAAGTGCCTTCCAGAGTTGGGGCGGTGGTTCGGGTTGGAGGTCTGGTTGGAGGGCGCCGAGTGTCGTCAGCAGGTCTAACATGCTCATGGGTTCCGCAGATGCGACTACGGCGGGAATGAAGTGGTCGCCGCGTCGGGTGAAGAAGGCGTGGACGAGTACGGTGAACCCGTTCGCCGCCAGTGCGTTGGCCAGGAGGGGGACCTTCGCTTCGGGGAGGTCTTCGTTGAATTGCGGTGCGAAGATGAACGCGGCGGGGGGCGCAACCTTGCCGCTTTTGGACAGGGCGCGTAGTTCGGTGGCGGAGGCGACGTCGAAAACGGCGGGGAACCGCCCCGTGTTGCGGAGTTTGCGCGCGAGGTCCGGGTGTCCCGCCACGACGAGATTCGGCGCAGTAGCCATCACACGTTTCCTCAGCGCTCTGGTGATCGACCGGCCGCGGTCCGGCCGGTTCCACAGAGAAGACAGTGCGGGCAAGCACCGCCACCGCCATTTCCAACAGCACGCACCGGCCCGAAGCCGGCGCCGGGTCGGGCCACTGACGGCTCGGCGTGAGCAGCGGCGGTGTCTCCCGAACCGGCGCCGGTGTCGGGGCGGGCATGTCGACGGCCGTAGAGGCACGGTGGTCGGTGAGACCGCCAGGATGCCGCCTTCGGGCTTCGAGCCCCATCGAGGCGCCCCCTGCCCAGCAGGAAGAGGTCGCGATCGGCCGTGCCCGTGGCTCCGGCGTCCGGAGATCACCCGGTACCTGAGCAGTTCGCCGTCGGCCGTCCCCCACGAGTCGTGCCGCGGCGCCTCCGGAACATCGCCTGGCGGGGCGAGACGCCGAGCCCGCAGAGGCGCTGGAGCGGCCGTGATCGTGCGCTTTCGGTTCACCAGGTTGCCGTACCTGCCCCGTATGCAGGGCCACGGCGTCCAACGTGTGTGAGCTCGTGGGCGGGGGTCGCCTTGGGGGGGAAGAAACATCTGGAGTGATCGCGTCAGGAGCGGTACAGGTGCCGGGATCCTTACTCCCCGACGTGCTCTCGAATCAGTTGTTCGACCGCCTGCTTGCTCTGAGCGATGCGATCCCGGTCGTCGCGGTTCCACCAAGGGGTGAGCCACATCTCGACGGGACGGGCCGTACCCGCCACAACGGCCGCGCGGCCGAAAGGCATGGTCCTGAGCTCTTCGGGATGCAGCGCCTGCTTCCCGTCCTGCTTGCCCACGAGATCGGAGAGCTCGGAGAGGTCCTTGGCAGTACCGGTACCGCCCGAGATGATCCGGATCGTTGCGTTGTCGAACAGGCGTGCGGCGCCGTCCGACCCCCACCTGGCACGCGCTTCCGCCAGCGACGTCAGGTAGGCGTGCACCGTGATGGAGTAGCCACCTGACTCGCCCATGTACACGGGAAGGCCGCCCAGCGGGCAGATGTCGGCCACCTGGTTCAACTCGAAGGTCAGGGGCGGGTCGAGGCGACCGGTCGGCTGCTTCATCGCCACACCGCGAGCCGTTCTGAAGAACTGCTCGACCATCGTGGTGACCACCGGTGCGA
Organism: Actinomadura rugatobispora; assembly: GCF_042656285.1. Classification (GTDB taxonomy): domain Bacteria; phylum Actinomycetota; class Actinomycetes; order Streptosporangiales; family Streptosporangiaceae; genus Spirillospora; species Spirillospora rugatobispora. Next base: position 57,413 of record NZ_JBHSON010000057.1, read on the forward strand.
TCCCCCCGTGGTCGGGCTGGGCCTTGCCGATGAAGTAGATAGTGTTGCGCCCCTTGAGGAAGTCAGGAAAGCTGAACTCCTCACCAGGGGGCGGCGAGCAGTCCTCCAGCACGCTCGGGTGCGAGAAGCAGTGCATGACCTGGATCACGGTGGACCAGATACGCTCGTCGTTCCTGTTGAACTCGAGCTGCGCCGGATATCCCGCGGCGACCCTGCCCTCGCGCTCGCCCTGGCGCAGGATGTCCATCGGCTCGTCCGCGTTGGCCTCGTAGACCCAGCGCATCACGTCCCGGATGGTAAGCCCGCCGATCGCGCCAGCATGCAGGAGGCAGCGGATGATGGTGATCACCCCGCTGAGAGATTGGGACCCCTCTGTCCCGATGTTCAGACCGCTGGACTGGACGAGCGTGCCCGATCTGACCGCGCACACGTTCGGGTCCTCGCACCCCTGCAACGGCGACCAGCGCAACCGGTTCGGCCACCCGGTGAAGTTGAACGGGTCGAACACGTAGACGTCGCCGTACCGCGCCCGCACCATGGCGGTGTGGACGAACGTCTCCCGCCGGGTGGAGGTGACGATGCAAGGGCCCGGCGCGTCGATGGTGAAGGGCGTGACGAAGTGCACGTCCTTTCCCTGCCTCGGCGGCGCGATGACGATCGCCGTGTCTTCGAGCGAGGCGTACAGTTTCCGCCGGGACCTGATGTCCCGCCCGATGTAGAAGCCCACCTCCTCGGGCTTGATATCGCGCGCGGGCCGGTTCGCGGTGGACGGCCGGACCTGCTGCGCCTTGCGAAGGACGGTCCGGGCGCTCAGCAGGTTGCGGACTTCCCAGCCGGACGCGAAGCCCAGGCGCCACCGCCGGACCGGCCGGTGGCGCCGCGCGTTCAGAACCACCCGGACCAGGACGTACATGCCCACCGATGCCAGCGCGAGGAGCACCACCAGGAGGAAGAAGAACACCCAGGCCGACCCCATCGCGGCCGCGGCCACCGGCGGCCACGCAGCGTGCGGATCACCGGGGTTCCGGACGAAATTGACGGCGATCCTCATACAGTCCGACGGGCTCGAATCAGGCCAACCACTGCCCGTGAGCAGGCCGGACAGTTGGCCCGCCAGCCACACCAGGAAACTGAACCCGCCACTCAGCAGGCCGAGTCCGACGCCGATACCGAGAATGAAGACGTACGTGTTGTCATCGTCGTCACTGGCCACGAATATTCCCTCATTTCAACTTCCTCCTGGCCTCGGCCGGCTTCCTGGCCAGGGCTAGCTCTTGTTCTGGGTGAGAACTTCGGAAATCCGCCAGGGATCGCGTTCGGACGACCTGACGAGCCCCATGTAGACCATCCATTTGCTGGGCGTACCGCGCCAACGGTCCCGCCCCGTGGGGATCGTGGTCATCTCCCATTGCCGGTAGGCGACGGTCGGTCCGTCGGACGGGGCCCCGGCCTCCCGCGCGAGTGGCTCGAGCCGAACTACGAGATAGGCCCGGTGCTGCCGCCATTGCTCGGGGATGAACTGCATGGGCTCTGTCTTGATCTTGGTCGTGTAGTCAGGAGTCAGGTAGCGCGCCGCGCGCAGCCTGGCATCTCGCATACCGACATCGATGGTGCTGTCGACCGTGTACATGACGGTCAGGGCGGCCTTCGCCACCGCCGTCGCGTCCTTCTGGTCGATCCGGCGCGGATCTGGGAGACCGCCGGGGATTCGGGGAGTTCCGGATGCGCGAGGACTTCGCGACGGCGAGGGTGCGCCGGCGCCGGTCGTCGAGATAATGCGCTTCTCACCCGGTTCGGGGGGCCGCTCACGGGGCCGCGCCCGCTCGCCTCCGCTACAGCCGGCAACCAGAGCTGCGACCGAGACGGCACAGAGAGCGGAGCGGACTCCGGCCGCCGGTACACCGGTCACATCGCACCTGCGCCAACGCCCGCTCCGGCAGGAGCCATCGCTCGCACCTGGCCTCCCGGCGGCTTCACCCGGATAGCTCCTGTAAAATTCCTCCTGTTGTCAAACGGACTGAATTTGACGTAGTCACGAACCCTCCCCACGACCAGCCAGGTCTGCGGGGCCTCAACAAACCAGCGCTTACCGTTGTACTCGCCATAATAGATGCCCACATGCGAAGCAGGATTATTGAAAAAGACCAGATCCCCGGGGGCCAACTCCTCGCGAGACACTTCGACTCCCCAGTCACCCACGAGCGGCCACATGGAGTACGTCGTATCAGGCGTCACAATTTTTTTATCAGAAGCCTGGTAGACGGCGTACTGCACGAGGCCAGAGCAGTCGAACCCAAAGGAGTCCGCCCCGTCGTATCCTCCGTCCGAGCAGCAGAAGCCGCGACTGGGACCGTTGAGGGTTCCACCACCCCATGAATAATGGACAGGGAGGTTGGGGTACCTTTCCTCAGGTATCGGCGGCGTACCCGGATCCCTCTGCGCATAATATGCGGCAGCCGCAACGATGCGTTGACCGAAGGACCCCGTCCGCCATACGGCGGATCCCACCCCTCCAGCCGTGCAGTCCACACCTGCGTAGTTGGACGGGGCTACCTTGTAATCCCTGCCATAGCGGTTTACGGCCGCCATCACATCGTGCACGTAGGGATTGTTCTGGGGGGTATAGTTCCCGGGATTATAGCGATGGACGGCATTTATTACGTCTTGCGAACTGAGCGCCATCGATGGACTTCTCTTGCCGATGCTTCCCCTGAGGTGTTTGGTCGCGGCGAGGACAGCGTCGCTTGGATCATAACGATCTTTTTTCCCGTCTCCATCTCCGTCAGCCCCGTAGAGAGCCCATGATGATTTAATGAACTGCATGGGGCCGCCCGCGCCCGCGTAGTTCTCGCCGCTGTGAACGCCGGGCAGGGTGGACCTGCCGTGGTTGGTCTCGATCCTGCCGATACCGGCAAGCACATTCCACGGGATATTCTGCCTTTGACCGATTTCCTGGTAAATTTTCAGGTAGTTCTCCGGGATGGCGTCCGCCGCCGCATCCGCCTGCACAACTTCCGGCGTCGTCGTCGTGCCGCCCGAAGCGCACGCCGCTTGCATGATGCCGGAAACGCCGGGAATGACACCCATCATGGCAAGCAGCAATACAACCACAATGAATACCGCGAAACCGGTGACGCCGAACCCGCCGATGCCGATCATCCACAGAGAAGTTCTTCTCGTCGCCACAGCGCGTCACTCCTGACCACGCGGCTGCTCGGGATCAGCAACATGGCACTGTATCGACGGCTCGGCTTCACACTCGATCAGCGCTCTCCGATATTGCGCCATTACCGCGCCCCCTGGCCTCTCGCTGTCTTCACCCGAAACAATGCAATGGAACTCACCCTGGCCGGCGGCGCGGCCACAGGGGCGAGCGTGGCGAGGTGCATGGGCGACGGTGCCGGCATGTTCACCTCCTGCAATGCCTAGAGAAGACAGTGCGGTCACCGCCCGGACGCGCAAGTTCCTTCCGGTTGCTTGCTCGACTATCGGTCGGCGGCGGTGCCTGATGGGGTTTCGGCCCCCGGGAGTGACGCGCCCCGCCTATCAGGTGACGCGCCTTCCATCCCGCTGAGCCGCTGGTCAAGTGGCCTCCCGGGTGACGTCGTCTCGTCCGTACTGCGGGATGATCGCGGACGGGTGTGCCGGTGGTCGGACGCCTGGGCCGCTGACAGGCGGTCCCGGTTGGCCCCAACGTCATGACAGCCGGGCGAGGTGTCCGGCGTGGGGATGCGTCACCGTTGCGGGACGACCGCAGGTGGTGGCGCATCACCGCCTCTACGCCGCCAACGCGGGCGTCCACCAGATGACGGCCACAGGGCCGAACAACGCCGCGGGGCCGCGTCGGCAGGCCCAGCGCCCCGGGGAGCCCGCGCGACTCTGGGCACGGCGCACGACTTTGAACAACGGCGGGTCTACGGCGCTGGTCTCTTCGAGCGCCTCAGTGGGTTTCCGGTAGAGCCGTCGCCGACCGGGACACCGAGAACCTGGTCGTGATCGCCGACCGCAACCGCCACGTCCCCGTCCGCCGCCTCGCCCCCCCCCGTGAGGTCACCGACGCCGTCCGCGCCGCCGTCAAGCACCACCACGACATGCGCGTCCACGAACTTGTCCTCATCGAGCCGGGCCGCCTGCCCCGCACCAGCAGCGGCGTCGGCAGGAGCGGCGGACGTGTGCATTACATCGCGGCACTTGCCGGGGGTCTCGGCCATCCAGGGCATCGCCCTGGCCGGCACGGCGCCAGAGGCGTTCCTGGGCCGGTGGGGCAGCCCCGCCGTGTTCCCGCGACCGCACCGGCCACGGTGCGGTCGCGGGGCTGCCGGGACGGCGGACACCCGCCAGGCTTGTCATGGAGGTTGTTGCTGCCGTCTGGACGTGATTGGGGTGCCTCAGAGAGGCTTTCCGAACTCGCGGCTACGGAGCTATCGGATCAGTCGGACGTGTCGAGCTCAGTGGGATTCACGCAGAGGCACTCTACGGCGCCCTCTCGCGCAGCCGCCGGGAGTTGTTCCAACGCCGCACCGAGGAGTTCCTGGCGGGTCTTGTATCCCTCCAATTGCAGGGAGTCGTGGTAATGCCGCCGGTCCTTGGCGTCAACCGAGATGACGACGGCGTGCTTCGTGCCCTCCAGCTCATTGGGGTGGACGTTGAGAAAGCTCAGCCACTCCGTCTCCCTCACCGGCCCGCCACGCAGTTTCTCCAGCTCGGACACGGCGGCATGGATGGCTTCCGGCCCGCTGTAGCCGTCCCCATCGATGAGGAACTCGTGTGTCTTCTTCGTCCCATCGGACTTGCGGACGATCGTCGCGATCACCAGGAGTTGGAGCGTGCGTTCGTCTGCCATGATGCGTCCTCCGCGTGGTCATCGCACGTTGGTCTGGTGCCGCCGGCCGCAGGAAGCGGCTAACGAGGACAGTCAGGGGCTGCCGAGAGAAGGCAACAGAGGTGCCCGTCACGTCCGGCCGGCGCCGACACCGGCCTCGATCCCAAGCCGCTCGAACACGGTGGTTCGCCATCGGGTTGCGGCTGCTGCGTTACTCCGGACTGTCCGTCTCTGGAACAACAGCACAACCGAATCGCGGTCCACGCGGGCCGCATACCGAATCGCCCGTCTGCAGGAGCGGACGGGCATCCTCGCCACCGCCTGCGCCAAAGGAGTCGCCGACGACACAGCGAGGAAGCAACAGCAGTGATCGTGTTGGGTGCCCGCCACGGTGTTCGGGGCGGGAGCCACCTGATACGAGCTGCCCTAATCGAGGGTCCGGCAACTGCCGGACCCTCCCTGGTCCCTGATCAACGTGAAGAACGGCCGAGGGATCACTCGCCGAACATGTGGAATGCATCGAGTCGAGAGAGGGATGGCCTCGACCTGCGGGCTGTTGATCGTGGCGCGGTACTCCACCGCTGGCGTCCGCGTCGGGCCTCGGGCCACCTCAGCCTGCGTGGACGGTCTGTGTTCGGTTTCGTCCGCTTGTTGTGGCGGTTCGGGGCCGGTCCGGGCTGTAGAAGCGGCCGGGTCCTGGCCGGTCGATCACCAGAGCGCTGAGGAATTCGTGTGATGGCTACTGCGCCGTACCTCGTCGTGGCGGGGCACCTGGACCTCGCGCGCAAGCTCCGCGACACTGGACGGTTTCCCGCCGTGTTCGACGTCGCCTCCGCCACCCAGCTCCGCGACCTGTCCAGAAGCCGCAAAGTCGACCCCCCGGCGGCGTTCATCTTCGCGCCCGAGTTCGACGAGGACCTCCCCAACGCGGGGGTCCCCCTCCTGGCCGACGGCCTGGCGGCCAGCGGATACACCGTCCTCGTCCACGCCTTCTACACCCAGCGCGGCGACACCTTCGACCCACGAGTCCACACGACCGCGCAACCGATGAGCATGGCGGACCTGCTCACCACCCTCGGCGCCCTCCACCCCGACCTCCCCGCACACCACCAGGCGGACCTCCAACCCGAGCCACCACCCGAACCGTGGGGCATACCCGCACCAACACAGGCCCCAGTTGACCAGCCGGTCCTGTCCGCCCCATCTGCCCCGGCCGCTTCGCCTGCCCCACCTGCTCAGCCCGCCCCAGTGGCCCAGGCCGCCATCGAGCCCAGGCAACCGCCGCCCGAACCGGTCCAGGAGAAACAGCGCAAGGACCAGGAAACGCCGGAAACACCACCCGGGTACGGGGAGTTGTCGATCGACCACCGGGGCAATGGTTCGGTCACCTACCGGGCCGTGCACGAGGAGTCGGGCACCGTGGTCGCCCTCCGGGTACGGCTCGACGGCGCGGAGACCCCGCCGGACGAGTGGGCCGCCTTGGAACGCGCCTCCCGCGGCGACCACGTCGTCACCGTGCTCGAGGGCGGCCGCACCGCGACCGGACGGTGGTACACGGCGTCGGTCCACTGCCCCGGAGGCGTCCACGCACCGGGACAGCCTCTGCCGATCCGGGACGCGGTCGAGATCGCAGTGTCGGTGGGGAAGGGCCTGCAGGCACTACACGATGAGGGGCTGGTCCACGGCGACCTCACCCCCGGCCGCGTTCTGCGGGGCGCCGAGGGGCCGCTGCTGACGGGTGCGGCCACCCTGCGGGGACTGGCGGCGCATTCCGCGCCGGGTGTGCTGGAACCGGTGGATCTGGACCGCGTCGATCCCGGTTTCGCGTGCCCCGAGGTGCTGCGGCGGCAGGCTCAGACGGCGGCGTCCGATGTGTACGGGCTCGGTGCGACCTTGTGGGCCCTGCTGGCCGGGCACGCTCCGTTCGCCGCCGACGACCGGATGCTGGAGGAGTCGGTGCCGCGGGTGCCGCGCGACGACGTGCCCACGTGGCTCGTCGACGCCCTGGCCCAGGCGATGGCGAGCGAGCCCGCCGACCGGTTCCCGACGGCGCGGGCGTTCACCGACGCGTTGGAGGAGGGACTCCGCGACGTCCCCGCGCCGGCCGAGCCTGAGGCCTCCACCGGCTGGGAGCAGTTGCCGGGCTGGTTGTGGGGGGAACCGGAGTCAGAGCCCCGGCACGAGACCGAGCAGGGGCACCAGACCGAGCCCCGGCACGAGACCATCCAGCCTCAGGAGACCGAGAACGAGGCTCGGCGCGAGACCATCCCGCAGCGCGAGATCGTCCGGCGGCTGGAGGCGGGACGGCCCTCGCCCGCGAGGCCGTCGCGCCGTCGTCCCGCAGCGCTGATGGCAGCCGTGGCGACGCTCGTGCTCGCGGGTGCGGGGATCGGCGTGACCGGGCTGCTGTCCGGATCCGAACCGGATGAGCCGCCCCCGCAGGCGGTGCGCCCGCCGGTGCCCTCGTCCACTCCGACGGCGGTGCGGACGGTGAAGGAGTTCGTGCCCGAGCAGGTGCGGATCGTGGACGGCCGGGTCTCGATCGAGGTCACCTGGAAGGACGGCAGCGGGGGCAAGGCCTCGCACTACGTGGTCGGCGGGCCGACGGGGCGCACGCCGTCCACCTTGGCCAGCGCGCCCCCCGGGACCGCGAAGCTCGTGGTGGCCGCGCTGAACCCGGGCGTGGACTACTGCTTGACGGTGGTCGCCGTGGTGGACGTCGACCGGGTCGCCCACGCCGAGCCCGTCTGCACGCGTCGCGTCAAGCGGGACGGCTGAGCCGACCACAGCAGCGCACGCGGGTCCCACCACCATGACAGGCGGCGCAGGGGTGATCGGGAGCACCGTAGTGCGGTGGCCAGGGTGCGAACCTGCGCGACGGCGAACACGGCGTTCTTGGGTGTGACCGTGCCCCCGAAGCCGGCCGCGTTCACCAGTGCGCCCAGCCTGCGCAGCCGTTCGGGGTCGGTCCCCGGCACCTCCCGCGCGAGGCACGCCGTGAGGTCGGCGGCCGTGGCGGACGCGGGAACGGGCAGGCTCGCGAGCCGCATCGCCACCAGCAGCTCGGTCCAGGCCGCCAGGACACGGTCGGTTGCGGTCCCCCGGCGCAGCCGGCGAATCCGCGTCAGCCGCAGCAACGGGATTCCGACCAGGAGAAGCGCCGGGAGGGCGAGCAGGAGCGTCCAGCGTCCGTCCGACTCCGGCGGGCCTGCGCCCGCGTCGCTGCTGGCGGCGGCATCGCGGGCGTCGCCGTCGCGGTGGGTCCCCTCGCCTTTGGCCGGCTCGCTGATGCGCGGTCGTGGGGACGACTTCGAGCGGTCTCGCGGGTTGGGGTCGTAGGGCACCCAGCCCAGGCCGTCGAAGTAGATCTCCCCCCAGGCCACCGCGTCGCCGGTGCGGACGACCCGTTCGCCGTCGCCGCCGCCGGGCCCGAACCCGACCACCACCCGGCTCGGCAGCCCGGCCGCCCGAGCCAGCACGGCGAACGCGCTGGCGAACTGCTCGGAGGTGGCGCCGCCGCCCTTCCGGCCCGGCGGTATCAGCAGATCCGCGAGTTCGGCGTACCCGTGCCCTCCCGGGGCGCCCGGCTCGAAGGTGTAGGAGTCGCGCAGGTACTCGGCGAGACGGGACGCGCGCCGGTGCGGGGTGCCGTCCCCGGCGGCCGAGCGGGCGATCTCGGCCAGCCGCGGGGGCGCGCCGGGCGGCAACCGGAGGTAGCGCTCGTGCCCGTTCGCGGAGGCGGCTCTGGCTCCGGACGCCTGTCGGCCGCTCCAGTCGGGGACCATCCCGGCCGCGGTGTACGCGCGTCCGGTCACCGGGCCGTCGGAGGACAGCAGCGTGCCGGACGCCGCGTCGTGGCCGACCGCGATCCCGTCGATCCGGGTGGGGATGCCGGGGACCGGAACCCAGTCGCCGGGCAGGTTCCGGACCGAGACCCGCACGGTGGTCCGCGACGTGTGCGGGGGTACCTCCTGCTCGGCGGACGGCAGGGCGGGCCCGGCGGGGCGGTACGTGCTGTCGGGCAGCCAGGTGGGGCCGGTGAACTCGGCGAGCGCGACCCAGCGCAGGCTCGCCCGCGGTCCCGACACGTTCAGCAAGGGCACGTCGGGCTCGGCGGCCCATGCCGACAGGTAGGCCAGCGGGTTGCGCACGTCACGCGGCCGTTCGGGAGCGGCACCGTCCGTGCGCGGGTCGGCCGCCCGTACGGGCCACCCCTCCAGCACGCCGGGCGCGGCGACCGCGGCGGCGGCGCCGGGAAGAGTCACCGCGCAGGCGATCGAAACGGCCGCCGCACCGGTGCGGGGAAACGGGCGGCGCGGGGCGGGCGCGGGTTCCGGGTCCGGGATCCGCACGGTGATCCCGGCGTGGGCGGTGTCCGGACGGGCCTGTGGAGCGGCGGTCAGGAGCAGGGCGGCGGCGACGGAGAGGAGCGCGGCCGACCGGTAGCCGGGCCCGGACGCCTCCGGGTTGAGCGCGGCGGCCCCGCACAGGAGTACCGCGCCGGGCAGCAGTGCCGGCAGGGCCCGGCCGTCGCGGTGCAGGACCGTCGCGATCGCGCCGGCGAGCCAGACCGCCAGCACGGGGAAGGCCAGCAGGTCCACGGTCACCGGAGCCTGCGGCGCGGTGGTCAGGATCCGGGCGCCGGAGTGCAGCGCCGCGTCCAGCGCCGCGGGCACCGGCTCCCTGACCGGTCCGGGCGACCAGGCGGCCAGCGCGACCAGCCAGCCGGAGGCCACGGGCAGTCCCGCCGGTACCGCGGCCGGGCCCAGCCCGCGCAGCAGGCGGTGCGCCAGCGAGGTCACCGCCACGGCGACGGCGCCGGTGACGGCCAGCACGGCGATCACCGGCGACGGCCGGTCGTACCCGGCGGCCAGCAGCGGTGCCGACGCGGCGGCGGCCAGCGCGACCGCGGCCGACGACAGGGCGGCGCGGGCGCGGCTCACCGGATCCACCAGCGGCTCTCGTTCCACCGTGCGGCGAACGCCGCCGGATCGGGCGCGCGCAGCAGCCTCACCCCGGGCGGCGGCACGGGACCGCTGTCGCCATCGTCTCCGATCACGCCGACCAGCGAGACGGTGCGGCGCGCGGCCAGCGCCTGCAGCGCGGCGACCGTGTCCTCCGCCGCCGAACCGGCGGCCAGCAGCACGACCACGCGCCCGGACGGGGCGGAGCGCAGCCCGGCGCAGGCGGCCGGGAAGTCCGCGCCGGGACGGGCCGTCGCCTCGGCGAGCACGTCCAGGTGCGCGGTGGCGCCCGCGGTCCCGGGCGAGCGCCGCCCACCGGCCAGCCGCAGTTCAACGGGCACCTCCGGCGCGGACCGCACGATCGAGGCCGCCACCTCGGCCAGCGCATCGAGCTCGGCGGGGCCGTGCCGGTCATCGACCAGCACCGTCAGACCCGGGCTGGTGGAGTCGGCGTGCTCGCGCACCATCAGGCGCCCGCGGCGCGCGGAGGTGCGCCAGTGGATCTGGCGGACGTCGTCCCCTGGCGCGTGCTCGCGCAGCCCCGCGAAGGCCCCCTCGCCCGCGCGGACCGCCGCCGAGGAGCCGTCGCGGCCACCGGCACCGGCCGCGGGCACGGCGGCCAGGTCGTGGTGGCGAGGATGCACCAGCACCCGCACCGCCGCGTCGTCGGCCTGCCGGGACGCTCGCACGATGCCCAGCGGATCGGTGCGGACCAGACTGAGGGGGCCCGCCTCCACCACGCCGCGGCGCTCGGCCGACAGCTCGTAGCGGATCCGGGCGCGGGCGGGGCCCAGCGGGACGGTGACCGTGCCCGTCGGGCCGGTGACGCGTTCGGCGGCGAGCGCGCGGTCCTCCTCCAGGTCCAGGACGACGGTCACCGCCTCACCTGCGACGGCCCTGGAGGCCGTGACGCGCCGCCGCACCCCGACGGCGCCCGGACGCCCGGCCAGGGCCATGGCCAGCGCGAACGTGGGGAACACCAGAGCGCCCAGGGCACCCGGAGCCAGATGGCCCGAACCGAGGCCACCGCCGCACAGGACCGCGCCCCCGGCCAGCAGCCACCAGCCGCGCCGGGTCGGACGGGGCATGCCGCCTGCCACGTCCCTAGCGCCGGTTCTCGTGCGGCCCCGGCACCGGCACCTCGGCCAGCAACCCCTCCAGCAACTCCCGGGCCTCCTCCGCGGTGGCCGCGCCCGACAGCGGCACCAGCCTGTGCCCCCACACCGGAACGGCCAGGGCCTTGACGTCGTCGGGCGTGACGAAGCCGCGGCCGTCGGCGAGCGCGTACATGCGCGCCGCCCGGCACAGCGCCATCGACGCTCGCATCGACACCCCCGCCCGCAGCCGCGCGTGCCGCCGCGTCCCCTGCGCCAGCCGCAGGACGTACTCGTACACCGGATCGGCGAACACCACCCGGCCGGCCGCGGCGCCCAGCCGCTTCAGCTCCGCACCGTCCAGCACAGGGGCCAGGTCCTCGGGCGCGGCCAGCGACGAACCGCGCATCAGCGACAGCTCCGCCTCTTCCCCCGGATAGCCCAGCGACAGCCGCATCAAGAACCGGTCCAGCTGCGCCTCCGGCAGCGGGAACGTCCCCTCCAGATCGACCGGGTTCTGCGTCGCCACCACCAGGAACGGGCGGGGCACCGGATGCGCGGTGCCGTCCACGGTGACCTGCTCCTCTTGCATCACCTCCAGCAGCGCCGACTGCGTCTTGGGGGAAGTCCGGTTCACCTCGTCCACGATGACGACGTTGGCGAAGACCGGGCCGGGATGGAACTCGAACTCCCGGCTCCGCTCGTTGAAGATCGTCACCCCGGTGATGTCGGAGGGCAGCAGGTCGGGCGTGCACTGCACCCGGCGCGCCGTCCCGCCGGTCACCGCAGCCAGCGCACGCGCCAGCGTGGTCTTGCCCATGCCCGGCAGATCCTCCAGCAGCACGTGCCCGCCCGCGGCGAACGCGGTGAGGATCAGCCGAACCGTCGCTGGATCGCAGCGCGCCGCCGTCTCGATCGCCGCCGCCGCCCGATCGAAGGCATCGGCCGCCAGGACCGCCTCCTCGCCGCCGATCGCGGGGGACGCGGTGGTCGTGGTGCTCACGCCATTCCTCTCTAGCCGCAGTTGGCCCAGCCGGCCGACGTGCTCGCACCCGCCGCACCGCCCGAATAGCGGACGCAGACACCGGGCGCGTTGACGTACACCGGCCCGGCGTAGTACTTGAACGTGCCGCTGTCCCTCGCGACCTCTCCGCCCCTCTGCTCCTCCAGCCGGATCCACACGTTGGTGCCCTTGCCGACATCGGCGGTCTTCATCGTGACCGCGCAGTTGTTCCTGCTCTTCGCGCTGTAAAGCTGGTAGATCCGCCCGCCCTTGAACGGCGAGGACCGCTGCACCTTGTAACCGCCGGTCGAACTCGCGTTGCACACCTGCTCCGGCGTGTACGGGTTGCGCGCGGGGGGCGGGGGCTTTGGCTTCGGCTTCGGCTTGGACGTGGTCGGCTCCGGCGTCGGTCGGCGCGACGGCGACTCGGTGTCCGAAGGCCGCGTACCGGGCCTGTCCGGCGCGCTCGGCGCCGAACCACCGGACGGCACGGACCCCCCGGGCGCGGGCCGCTCGGGCTCAGGTCTCCCGGGCGCCACGGGCTCCGGCGAGGCCGCATCGGCAGGCGTCTCGTCACGCTCGTCGGGTGCCCCACCGTCCTCGCGCGGGGGAAGCAGATCGGGCGGATCCGGGAAGATCGAATCGAGGGGCGGCGCGGCCACCGGAGGCGGGCCGTCCCATCCCGACCGCGGCGGGGCCGGTCCGTCGCCGCTCCGATCCGGGCCGTGCGGATACTTGCCGACCGTGCGGGCCCGGCCGTCGGGGCCGACGACCTGGGCGTCCGCGCTCCCGGGCGCGTTGACGAACAGGTTGCCCTCGCGGACCTGCAACTCCAGATCGCCCCGCCCGGCCGGCATGCTGAGCACGCCGCTCTGCCGCCCGGCCGGCTCGTACACCCGCACCTGCCCGGTCTCCCGCACCGGCACGTACACCTTCCCCGCGAACGGCACCGCGGGCTCCTGGACGGGCTCGCGCAGCGGAAACGACAGGACCGGACCGCCCTGACGCACATCGCCCAGCGTGACCACCGCACCCGCGGCGGGCACGGTGACCGCGGCCAGCGGCCCATGGGTGCGCTCGGGCACCATCGCGCCCGCGAGCGGCACCGGCGCCGTGATGCGGCGCGTACCGTCACCCGTCGCGACCACCAGATCCCGCCCGCCGCGGTCCACCACGAGCGCGCCCTGATCCAGCACCGTCAGCACGAGATCGCGGCCGGGCTCGGCGACCTCGGCGGTACGGGCCACGGCGGCCCCCTCGCCGGTGACCTTCACCGCGACGACCGTGCCCTGCCGCGGCACCGCCACCCACAGCAGACCGGCGCCGTCGAACTCGCCACCGGCCAGCGGCCCGGGCAGCCGCAGAACCGGCCCCACCGGCCGCAGGGTGGCCGGATCCACCGCGCGCACCTCGCCGGATGTGCGCTCGATCACCGCGGCGGCGGTACCGGCCATCACCAGGTGCGGGTCACCGCGGGTACCGACGTCCAGCCGTCCCGAGAACCCCAGGCCGGCCAGATCGAGCGACGACACCCGCCCGGTGTCCAGGTCGTGGATCAGCAGATGCCGGTCGTTCTGCGTGACCCGGACCCGGTGGCCGCGCGCATCGGTCACCTCGCGGCGCCGCTCGACCCGGCCATCGTCCGGATTGACCCGGGCCACCTCGCCCGCCGTCCGGCTCCACAGCCACGCCCTGCCGTCAGAGGCCGCGGTGGCGTGACCGATCCGGCCGCCGCCGAGCAGGGTCGCCAGCAGAGCCAGGGTGACCAGCACGGCCGCCGCCCAGCCGCCGACCCGCGTCCTGGCCGTCGCCGCCCTCGTTCCCCGCCCCTTCACAGACACCCCTTCGGATTCAGTGAGGCTTTCCGTGATGACAGTCCGGTGGCCGGTGCCGGCGGCAACCGCCGTCCAGCCGTCAAGGGAACGGACGCCCGTTCAGAAGTACTTTCCGTACAGGTCGGTGGTGGGCCAGCTCGTGACGCCGTTGGCCGCGATGTGCAGGAGTTTGTCGATGTCGCCGTAGTTCTTCCCTGACGCGTCGTCGCGCTGGTTGAACAGCGCCGCCCAGGTCAGCCCGTCATGACGGCGCACCAGGATGGTGTACGTGCCCGGCAGGCCGCCGGTGTGCCAGGTGTTGCGCCCGCCCGTGACGTTGCGGACGTGCCAGCCGCAGCCGTACCAGGCGCCGCTGGAGTCCACGCCCGTCTCGGGCCTGCCGAAGGCGCGTCCGATGGACGTGCTGCCGAGCACCGGGTTCGCGGCGTCGAAAAGGCCCGCGAAGCGGACCATGTCGGCCGCCGTGCTCAGCCAGCCGCCGTGGGAGTCCATGTTCTCCAGATTGAACCCGCCGTAGGGAGCGGGCACCGTGGCCCCGGACGCGTCCATGACGGTGGACACGTTGTACTGCGAGGCGTACGGCACCTCCCCCGATGCCGCGTTCATCTTGAGGCTGCGTCCGAGCTTCATCCGCGTGATACCGCGCGGCCCGAGGATCTTGTTCTGGACGTAGGTGCGGTAACCGGTACCGCCGACCTGCTCGATGATCCGGCCGAGCAGCATGTAGCCGTAGTTGCTGTAGGCGTAGTCGCTGCCCGGAGTGTGGTCGAGCCTGCGGCCGTTCATGTATTTCATGATGTTGGCCTTGGTGACCGGTATCCGCACGCCCAGCGCGGACGCCACCGCGGAGTCGCGCCGGTACATCGGGTCGAAGCCGAGGTCGCGGTCCCAGCCTCCCGTGTGCTGCAGCAACCGCCAGACCGTGACGTTCTTGAGCCGGGAGTCCATCGTCTGCCCGCTCGGCGGCGTCAGCGACAGCAGCCGCGTCACCGGGGCACCGAGGTTCAGCTTGCCCTCCTGCGCCAGCCTGAGGATGGCCGCCCCGGTCACCGCCTTGCTCAGGCTCGCGATGCGGAACAGCGACGTCGGCTGCGTCTTGAGCGTGGAACTGCTCGTCCACGTGTACCCGCGCGCCAGTAGGAGCTTGCCTTTGCGCGCGACGGCGAGCTGCCCGCACGAGATGTTCCGTGCCTGCATGAAGCTCTTCATCGTCGAGTCGAAGCCGCCCAGCCCGGCGCCTCGCTCCCCGCTCACCTTCCACGTCTTACCGGCCGCCGCGGTCCGCGCCTGGACGGAGTCCTCCGAGCACCCGCTCAGCAGAACCGCCCCGGACGCGCCCACACCCGCGAGCCCGGCGGCCCGCCCGAACTCCCGCCGGGACAGTCCCGCACCCATCGAACCTCCACACGATCGAACACCGGAGCCGCGCAGGGCCCACCACACCCGTGATCGTCCGGAAGGCCCCGGCGGCGGCAACCCGCGCCTGCCGAGGATCACATCCGGGGCGGGCAAGCGGCATTTCATCTGATCGTCGAGGAGACGGTGCCGCTTGCCGTTCTCAGGGATTCCGGACTGTAGTCCGCAGAGGCCAGGGGTCGCGCTACCCCGTTGACGTCAAGGAGACCCAACACGTGACATTGGTGAACGACGCGGCTCCCGCCCCGCAATCCCCCGGTCGCAAGTTCCGCGCCTTCACGGCGAAGCACCTCGACGAGCTGACCGCCCGGGCCGGGCTGAGCGAGCAGGAACGGCTGGAGACCAGGGCGGTCGCGACCGTCCTGCCCTTCCGGACCA
>NZ_JBHSON010000058.1:0-72598 GCF_042656285.1 Actinomadura rugatobispora
CGGACGCCGCGAGCCCGGCGGGAAGCCCTTCGGGGCCGGGCCGCTCGTCCAGGCCGAGCAGGGACAGCACTCCGGCGGGCCGCTCCCCGGCGGACTCCGCGAGCCTGGCGCGGCCGGTGGTGCCGCGCGCGTCGCCCTGCCAGCCGGGCGTGGTCTGACCGGTCTGTGGGAGCCGGGCGCGGCCGGGCGTGGGGCGTGCGTTGCCCCGCCAGCCGGTCGAGGCGTCGCCGGCCGGCCGGGCGCCGGTGCGGCCGGGGGCGGGGCGTGCGTCGCCTCGCCATCCGTACCTGGTCTGGTCGGTCGGTGAAGTGCCGTTACGGCCGGGGGCGGGGAGGGTGCCGCGGGCAACTCCACGCCAGCCGGTGTCGGCGAAGGGCTGCCGGACGTTACCGGCTCGCGGAGCCGCCGAGCCGGGACGAGCCGAGTCCGCCCCGGCACCGAGCGTGGGCCACGCGCCTCGGCCACCGCCGGGAACCGGCCCGGACCGGGTGAAGCGGACCCCGCCTCGCTGTCCCTCACCGAACTGCCACCCGTGACCCCGGGACCACCGGGCCCGGTCGAGTTCCTCGGCCGCCGCGACGGACCGGTAGAAGTTCACTCGGGCCCGGGTCAGGCGGCGGTCGGCCGTCCTGCGTGCGACGGGGCCGTTGGCGCGTTGAGCCGCCGACTCCGCGGCCTGCACACGTTGCCAGCCCTCGGTCAGTCCCAGCCTGGTCCTGTCGACCTGAGTCTGGCGCTGCTGTGCCAGAGCACGGTTGGCCGCGACCAACTCGCGCTGCGCCATCTGCCGGGCCCAGGGGCTCATGTCCTGCGCTCGGATCACCTGTCGCTGGGCACTGGCGACGCGCTGTTCGGCACGCACGAACTGGCTGGCCTTGTACGTGTCCAACCATTCTTTGGCGAACTCCGCGGCCAACGTCGTGGACGTCCACCCGCTGCTGAAGCCGGGGCTGGTCACGAGGGAAGGCAGTGACCTTGCGAAGTGCAACGTCGTGTCACCGCCCACGAAGCTCGGGCTTGACGCGAGCCGGAGCTGGGTCAAGTAGTACGTCTGCTGTATCCGGTTCAAGCGCGGCTCGTCGCTCGGGCGCGGAGGCAGCGGCCGGGGCCGTGGACGTGGCGGGAGGGGGCGGCGCGGCGGTTCTCCGCCGGCCCGCGCTCGCTCACCGGGACGCGCGAGGCCGGGGGTTCGCGGCGCGGTGGTCGACCGCCCGTCGCCCTCGCCGGGAGTGGTCGAGACCGTCCGTCCCGGAATCGGGAGCACGGGCACGACGGGAAGCGGGGGGAGCCCCGGGGGCGGGGTCTCCGGCGGCATGGCAGGCGCGGGAGACACGGGAGCCTCGGGACGCCTGTCGCCGGGCCCCGGACTCTTCGGCTCGACCTGCCGGGGCGCGCGCGGCTTGGGCTTCGATCGTTCTGAGGATCGCGGCGCCTGGCGGGCCTTCGGCTTCGAGCGCGTCTTGGGTGCGGAGGATCGTGGCTCGGAGGAGCGGGGAGGCCGCGCGGACCCCTGCTCGTTGCGCGGCGGTGATGGCGCCTTCACCGGCGGCATCCAGTGATTCGGGTCGCAGAACTCCGGTGGGAACCAGGGCTGGTCCTGGCAGGCGGGCGGGGGCGCGTTGGCGGGTTGCGCCGCATAGGCCTCCTCGGCGGTGAACGTGTCATAGGCCATGCCGCCGAAAACGGCGAAGGACAGGCCCCCGACGGAGGTGAGGCCCATCCGGACGAGACGGATCATGGCGAACACAGTAAGACACCAGTGTCTATTTAAGGATTACGATCAGATACCCGATCAGTAAGCCGTCGGTCACCCCGTCTTCGGCGGCCGTTAACGGACGCGCCTCCCGCCCACGGCCAAGGCATGCTGAGCAGATGGAACCGCTGGGCCCCTCCGACCCACCCCGCGTCTCCACCTACACCCTCCTCAACCGATTGGGCTCCGGCGGCATGGGCCGGGTCTACCTGGCCCGCTCCCAGGGCGGCAGGCTCGCGGCCGTCAAGGTGATCCACGCCCACATCAGCGACGACCCCCGCTTCCGCCGCCGGTTCCGCCGTGAGATCGAGGCGGCCCGCACGGTCAGCGGCCACTACACCGCCCCGGTCATCGACGCCGACCCCGACGCCGACCCGCCGTGGCTGGCCACCGCCTTCATCGACGCCCCGGACCTGGGCGCCGTCGTCTCCGCCGAGGGCCCGCACCCTCCCGCCGCCGTCCTCGCCCTCGCCGCCGCCCTGGCCGAGGCCCTGGAGGCCATCCACGCCGCCGGCCTGGTCCACCGCGACCTGAAGCCGTCCAACATCCTCTGCGCCCCCGACGGCCCCCGCGTGATCGACTTCGGCATCGTCCGCGCCCCCGACCACACCGAGATCACCCAGGGCCTCCTCGGCACGCCCGCCTACATGTCCCCCGAACAGGCCGACGGCCGCCCCGCCGGCCCGCCCAGCGACATCTTCTCCCTGGGCGGCGTCCTCTACTTCGCCGCCACCGGCCGCCCCCCTTTCGGCACGGGCCCGTTACGCCCCCTCATGGCCCGCGTCGCGAACGCCGTCCCCGACCTGACCGACGTTTCCCCCGCCCTCCACACCCTCATCGGCACGTGCCTGGCCAAAGACCCCCAAGCCCGCCCCACCGCCACCACTCTCCTGAAAACCCTCGCCGCAGAACCAGAGCCGCCCCCCACCGCAGAACCGGAACCACCGATCACACGCCACCGCACCCGAAGATCGAGGGCGGCTCTGGCCGGCGTGATCGTCCTGGCGGCCGCCCTGGTCGTGATCGTCCTGGAGCGGCGGGACGACCCCTGGTCGGTCGATGACGTCCAGAGCAGTCCGGTCGTCGCCGGCGGGCTGGTGTACGTGAGCCACTCCGACGGGACGGCCGCCTATGACGCCCGCACCGGGCGCCGCCGCTGGTTCTCGCCCGGGGCCGACCAGTACGTGACCGCCGTCCGCGACGGCATGCTGATCGCAGGCGGCGCACGCTCCATGTCGGGCCTCCAGGCCACGACCGGCACACGCCGCTGGCACGTCCCCACAGCCGAGCGCTACTGCGGCCACCTGATCCCGGGCGGCCCGATCGTGCTGAAGGAACCGTCCGCCTCGGACCTCAAGGTGTCCGTTCTCAACCCGTCCACGGGCGCCCGCACCTGGACCAAGGTTCTCCCGAAGGCGAACTGTGCCGCCCAGGCCGGCGCCAACGACACGACCAGGGTCAACGTGCCCGACGAAACCGGGATGGTCTCCTACGCCCTCGCCTCGGGAAAGAGCTGGCGCTTCACCGAGGAGACCCAGAACGCCACCTCCGACGCCACGAACGTCTACATCCTCACCGAGAAGAACCGCCTGCACGCCAGGGACGCCGAGACGGGACGCCCGCGCTGGGAGGCCGCCCTCCCGTCCACCTCCACCACCGACCCCCATCCGTCCCTGACCGTGACCGGTTCCACCGTGTACGCCCTGGCCGAGGACGGCGTGCACGCCTTCGACACCGCCAGCGGCAAGCGCCGCTGGCGACTGCCTCTCCCCTGGGTGAGCGGCGGATTCATGCACCGGGACGGCACCACCGCCTACGTGGTCCAGCGAGGCGCGTACACCGTCTCGGCCGTCGACCTCAACACCGGCCGCCGGCTCTGGCACCGTCAATGGGAGATCGACACCGAGGTGATCGCGGCGGGCGAGACCCTCTACCTCACCTCCGAGGACGACCGCTTCCTGCGCCGTGACGTGCACCGGCTCACGGCCGTCGACCCCCGTACCGGCAAGGAGCGCTGGCGCGACGACATGGAGGTCAAGGGGCTGGCCACCACGGGCACCGCCGCCTACGCCGTCGACCAGAAGGGCACGCTCAAGGCCCTGGACGCCAACACCGGCCGACCCCTCACGGACTAATGATCACCCGCAGGAGAACGGAGAAGGATAGTGCGGACGGAGACCGGCCGCGAGGACGCGGTCGAGGAGCCGGTCGGGCAGTACCCGCGACAGGCGCGTGATCAGGGCCGCGTCACGGCCGACGGTGTAGCGGGTGCGAGGCCTTCCGGTGGTCACGGCCTCCGCGATCACCCGGGCCGCGTCGTCGGCGGGCCTGCCCCTTCGGGTGTGGGCGGCGGACTGCGCGTTGACCGCCCGGACCAGCCTTCCGTAGCGGTCGCGCTGTTCCGGTGACATGGCATCGGTCAGCCGTTCCGCGGTGGCGATCACCCGGTCCGCCATCTCCGTGCGGACCGCGCCGGGCTCGACGACGACCACCTGCACGCCCAGCGGCGCCAGTTCCCGCCGCAGCGAGTCGCTGACCGCTTCGAGGGCGAACTTCGTGCCCGCGTAGGGACCGTACGTGGCCATGGCGATCCGCCCGCCGACCGAGCTGACGTTGACCACCCGGCCCGAGTGGCGCAGCAGCGCGGGCAGCAGCGCCTGGGTGACGGCGATGTGGCCGAAGAGGTTGACCTCGAACTGCCGGCGCCACTCGCTCAACGGCAGGGTCTCGACAGGGGCGTTGATCTGGATGGCGGCGTTGTTCACCAGCGCCCGCAGCGGCTCATCGCCGAGGTGGGCGGCCAGCCGCGCGATGTGGTCCGGCTCGGTGATGTCGAGGATGACCGGCTCGATGCCGTCCGCGCGAAGCGCGTCGGCGTCACGCTCCCGGCGGACTCCGGCGATGACGTGGAACCCCCGGCGAGCCAGTTCGCGTGCGGACGCCGCGCCGATCCCGGTCGAGGCTCCCGTCACGACGACGCGTCCCCGGATTTCAGATGACATTGTCACCTGAAACAGGCTAGGTATCTCAGATGACACTGTCAACTGTAGGCTGGCCGGCATGGTCAGTCGCGTGGAATCGGCGGCCGCGACGCGCCGCGCCCTGCTGGATGCGGCCGCCGAGCTGCTGGACATCGGTGGCCCGGACGCGGTGACGCTGCGCGCCGTCGGGGCGCGAGCGGGCGTCAGCCGCGGCGCGCCGTACCGGCACTTCCCCGACAAGGACAGCCTGCTGACCACCATCGCGGCCGGGGCAT
Source organism: Actinomadura rugatobispora (assembly GCF_042656285.1). Taxonomy (GTDB): domain Bacteria; phylum Actinomycetota; class Actinomycetes; order Streptosporangiales; family Streptosporangiaceae; genus Spirillospora; species Spirillospora rugatobispora. Next base: position 5,010 of record NZ_JBHSON010000058.1, read on the forward strand.
TGGACCGGCTCGCGGATCAGGTGGAGGCCGTGCGCGCCGATCCGCGGATGCCCCCGACCGACAGGCTGCACCGCGCCCTGTCCGCGCTGATGACGGTCGGCCGCCGTCAGCCGCACCTGTACCGGCTGATGTTCGCGTCCCCGGTCGGCGACCCGGCCGCGATCCACGCGGCGACCCGGGCGGCCGAACGCGCCCAGGACGAGTTCCTCGCCATCGTCGGCGATCTGGTCGGCGCGCAGCATGCCGGCCGATTCGCCGCGCTGCTGTTGACCAGCGCGCACGGCATCACGGACATGGAGGTCAACGGGCACCTCTCCGCGGACAAGTGGCACGCCACGTCCGAGGAACTCGTCTCGACCCTGGTGACCATGATCGACATGCAGGCCCGGCCCGGGTAAGCGGTGCCGCGGACTGCCCTGGGTGGCCGACCCCTCGATCGCGGGCGCCCAGACGATGTCGCCGTCCAGGACCCCGGGCGATGTACTCGTGGCGTGGTCCGAGGTCTCGTTCACGGCGGTGTAGGCGTCGGCGCTGAGCACCAGTGCGTACGGGCCGGCGACGCCTGCCAGTCGCAGGGGGCACCGACTGGGACCTCGCGGCACGCGAAGCGATCGCCGTTCTCCGCCTCAACGCGGCCCGTCATCCGCGTGACCCGGCCTTGGCCGCGCTGCTGGACGCAGGGGGGAGCGCGGAGTTCCGCCGTATCTGGGACGCCCATGAGGTGGATGTCGGCAGAAGCGGCCGCCGCCGCTACCGCCACCCGGTCGCCGGCGAGATCGAGCTCCACAGTGAGCGTTTCGACAGCAGGGATGAGCCCGGTCAGGTGCTCTTCACCTACAGCGTGGTGCCGGGCTCAGCCTCCGATGCCGGCCTCCGCAGGCTCACCGATGCCGACACGGCCGGACGTCGCACGTAGCCGGGATCTCACGCGTCGTCGATGGAGCCGAGGCCCGCCACCACGCGTTCGGAGACCTTGATGAGGACGTCGCGTTCCTCCGGGGTCAGCAGGTCGAGGTAGTGCTCGCGGACGTACTGCGCATAGGGAGCGAAAGCGTCCTCGACCGTCGCGCGGCCCGCGGGCGTCAGGGCGAGCAGGGAGCTGCGGGCGTCGTCGGGGTTGGGTTCGCGGACGATGAGGCCGCGCTGCTCCATGCGCCGGACCTGATGGGACAGGCGGCTCTTCTCCCAGACCAGCGTGCGGCGGACCCGCAGGGAGGTCATGCGCCCGTCGGGCGAGGTCGCCAGCGCGGCGAGGATCTCGAAGTCGGCTCCGGACAGTCCGCTGTCGCGGGCGAGGCGGCGAGCGAGGCCGGCGCTCAGCAGGGCGTGCACGCGCAGGTGTGACCGCCAGGTCAGGCCCTCGTCAGGGGTGAGGTGGTCCGGTTCCAGCGGCATGCCTCCAGCGTAGTCGGCGGTTGACACGTCACCCGCAATCAGAGTGATGCACATCACCTAAAAGGTTGACATATCATCCAAAGCTCGCGGTGTTGAGACGGACATCGACCAGCACGTCCCGGAGGCACACCCCATGTCCCACTACGGTCACGATCTTCGATTCGGCGCCTTCCTCAACCCCACCGCCCACGATCCCGAGCAGGTCGTCGAGCTCGCCGTCCTCGCCGAGGAGTCCGGCCTCGACCTCGTCACCTTCCAGGACCACCCCTACCAGCCCGGCTTCCTCGACACCTGGACGCTCCTGACCTGGGTCGCGGCGCGCACCTCGCGGGTCGAGATCTCCGGCAACGTCCTGAACCTGCCGCTGCGCAACCCCGCCGTCCTGGCCCGTGCCGCGGCCTCCCTCGATCTGCTGTCCGGCGGACGGGCCGCACTCGGCATCGGCGCCGGCGCGTTCCTGAACGCCGTCACCGCGATGGGCGGCCCCGCCCTTACCCCGGGCCAGTCCGTGACCGCCCTGGGCGAGGCGGTGGAGATCATCCGCGGAATGTGGCAGACCGGCGACCGCACCTCGCTGCGCGTCCGCGGCGAGTTTCACCGCGTCGACGGCGCCAAGCGCGGCCCGGCCCCCGCGCACGACATCCCGCTCTGGCTCGGCGCCTACAAACCCAGAATGCTGCGGCTCGTCGGCGCCGTCGCCGACGGCTGGCTGCCCTCACTCAACTACATCGACACACCCACCCTGAAGGAGAGCAACGCCATCATCGACGAGGCCGCCCGCGAGGCCGGACGCGACCCGCGCGAGATCCGGCGGCTCCTGAACATCCTGACGAGCGAGCGCCTGTCCACACAGGAATGGGTTGACCGGCTCGTGCCGCTCGCCCTCCAGGACGGCGTCTCCACCTTCCTGCTAGGCAGCGACGACCCGGACGCCATCGCCGCGTTCGGCCGAGAGGTCGCCCCGGCCGTCCGCGAGGCCGTCGCCCGCGAACGCGCCCGCGCCGGCATGCCCACCGGCGCCGTCCGGCCCGCCGCCGCACTCGCCCTGCGCGAACCGGGGATCGACTACGACGCGGTCCCGCCGTCCCTGGCGGCCCGCGCCGTCGAGCCCGGCGACCGGGAGTACGAGGACCTGCGCTCGACCTACATCTGGAAGGGGACGCCCGGCCTGATCCTGCGGCCCGCCGATGAGGCGCAGGTCGCCGACGCGCTCGCGTTCGCCCGCGCGCAGGACGTCCCGCTCGCCGTCCGCAGCGGCGGGCACGGCCTCAGCGGCCGCGCCACCAACGACGGCGGCATCGTGCTGGACCTGTCGGCCCTCGACTCCGTCGAGGTCCTCGACCGCGACCGGCGCCTCGTCCGGGTCGGGGCCGGCGCCCGCTGGGGCGACGTCGCCGCCCGCCTGGCCCCGCACGGCCTGGCGATCAGCTCCGGCGACTACGGCGACGTCGGCGTCGGCGGGCTCGCCACCACCGCGGGACTCGGCCTGCTCGCCCGCTCCTACGGCCTGACCATCGACCACGTGAAGGCCGCCACCGTCGTCCTCGCCGACGGCCGCACCGTACGGGCCGACGCCGACCACCACCCGGACCTGCTGTGGGGGCTGCGCGGCGCGGGCGCCAACCTCGGCGCCGTCACCTCCCTGGAGATCGAGGCTGCCGGGGTCGGCGACGTCGTCCTCGCCGTCTTCCTCCACGACGCCGCCGACACCGCCGACTTCCTCCAGCGCTGGGGCGAACTGGTCGAAGGCAGCCCGCGGGAACTGACCGCGTTCCTCACCCTCACCCGCCAGGGCGGCACGATGGTGGCACAGACCCTCGCGATGTGGGCGGACGCCGACACCGACGCGGCCGTCACCGCCCTGCAGCCCTTCCTCGACCTGGCGCCCGTCCTGGACCAGCGGGCCCACCTCACCCCCTACGCCCAGGTCATGGCACGCGCCCACAACCCCCACCGGGGCCAGGGCTCCGGACCAGGCGAGCTGCACTCGCGCTCGGCGCTCGTCCCGCACCTTGACGACCGCACCGCCAAGGCGCTGGCCGCGATGTTCGACGACGGGTACACCGGGCTCGCGCAGATCCGCTCGATGGGCGGTGCCGTGGCCGACACCCCCGTCCAGGAGACGGCGTTCGCCCACCGCGACCGCGCGTTCGCCCTGTCGGCGGTGCTGCGCACGCGCCCGGGAGCGCAAGAGGCATGGGACGAGGTCGGCGACGATGCCATCTACCTCAGCTTCGAAACCCACGACCACGACGCGATGCTCGCCCGCGCGTTCCCACCCGCGACGCTGGAGCGGCTGCGGCAGGTGAAGCGGATCTACGACCCCGACAACGTGTTCCACGGCAACTTCACCGTCACTCCCGCCCCCTGAGCAACCGCCTTGCGCCCAGGGATCAGACAGCCTCTGAACGCAAGACTGATCAGCGCCGCCCAGCCCCTCCTGCCGCACAAGACAGCCGAGCCACCGGGCAGCTGGACACTCACCGGGCATATCGCCCCGCCCGGAGGCACCCACCAAGGCACTCTCCAGGCCCTGGACGAGACACCGGCCGACCCCTCACGGGGTGGCGATCACACGCACCAGGAGGGAGAGTAGGAGGAAAGCAAAAACCGAAGCCACCCAGGCCCCGAATGCAATGAGGGACCAACCCCGGCCCCGAACAATGCGATCAAGACCAACTGCCGCAGCCCCGCACCATTCCGGGGGTTCCAGGGGGTCGCCCCCCTGGGCGAACACGGCGAGGAGGAGCGGTCCGCGCTCTGCCGCGACCCCGCACCATTCCGGGGGTTCCAGGGGGTCGCCCCCCTGGGCGAACAAGACGAGGAGGAGCGGTCCGCGCTTTCCGCGGACACACTCCCCTTATCCTCCGAGTGGGCGAGGAGGGATTTGAACCCTCACGTCCTTGCGGACACACGGACCTGAACCGTGCGCGTCTGCCGTTCCGCCACCCGCCCGGGTGAGCGTCCCCTTGTCGGGGTGCTCGAAAAGGCTAGCACGGTCGTGGGAGTGGTTAGGTATCCAGATACTCCGAGCGAACCTTCGCACCGATACGATCGTCTACCAGTGGGGAAGGGAGGTGCCCGTGGGCGTCATTCAGCGCTTCGAGCGACGGCTCGAGGGCATGGTCGAAGGAGCCTTCGCCCGGGCCTTCAAGTCGGAGCTGCAGCCGGTCGAGGTGGCCAGTGCTGTGCAGCGCGAGATGGATGACCGGGCCGCGATCGTGGCACAGGGGAGGACCCTGGTGCCGAACGACTTCGTCGTCGAGATCTCCCAGCAGGATGGGGAGAGGCTGCAGGTGTACGCCGACAGCCTGAGCCAGGAGCTGGCGAACTTGGCGCGGGAGTACGCGAAGGAGCAGGGGTACTCCTTCGTGGGGCCGGTGCGTGTACGTTTCGAGAACGCCGGCGATCTGGCCACGGGCATGTTCCGTATCCGGTCCGGGGTGATCCGGGGCTCGACGGTCGAGGGCGGGGAGATCCGCAGACCGGTCAGTGACGTCCCGCAGGGGCGGGGCGGGGTGTTCGGCGGCCATCCGCGGCTGCTGGTCACCACGGCGGTGGAGGGGGGCGACGCCACCCAGCGCACCTATGAGATCAATACGCCGGTCACGCTGCTCGGCCGCGGTACGGACTGCGACCTGCGGCTTGTCGACCCGGGCGTATCCCGGCATCATGCCGAGATCCGTGTAGAAGGTCCCGAAATCGCTCTCGTCGATCTAGGGTCGACCAACGGCTCCTTCGTGAACGGTCAGCCGATCAGGCGGGTCACGCTCGTCGACGGCTCCCGCGTCACGATGGGCCGGACGACACTCGTGTTCCGCCGCGACAGGGAGTAACCCCGACTCCGATGACCCCACTCACCCTCACGCTCATCAAGCTGGCGTTCCTGGCGGTGCTCTGGCTCTTCGTCATCGCGGCCGTCGGCGTGATCAGGGCTGACATGTTCAGTTCGAAGGCCGCCGAGCGGGCGGCCCGGCCGCGTCCCGCGAAGGCGGCGAAACAGCCCAAGGCGCAGCGGACGCCGCAGCGCAACGTCCCGACCAAGCTGGTGGTGGTCCAGGGCGAGCGCACGGGGACCGTCATCGACCTCACGGGGGCCCCCATCACGGTCGGGCGGGCGAATGACTCCACGCTCGTCGTGACAGACGACTACGCTTCGACCCGGCATGCCCGACTTTTCGCGCAGGACGGTCAGTGGATCGTGGAAGATCTCGGCTCGACCAACGGGACGTTTCTGGGTCGTACCAAGGTGTCCCGCCCCATGCCGGTGCCTCCGGGGGTGCCGGTCCGTATCGGTAAGACCGTGATCGAGCTTCGCAAATGACTCTGGGAATCCGCTACGCCGCGCGCTCCGACGTCGGCATGCTGCGCGAGGGCAACGAGGACTCGGCGTACGCGGGGGCGCACCTGCTCGCGGTGGCCGACGGGATGGGCGGCCATGTCGGCGGCGAGATCGCCAGCGCGGCGGCGATCTCGGAGCTGCGGAAGCTGGACAAGGACCTGCCCGCGCCGGAGCTGCTGGCCGCGCTGGAGCACACGGTCAAGGCGGCCAACGACAACCTGCACCGGATCGTGGAGTCGGATCCGGCGCTGCAGGGCATGGGCACGACGCTGACGGCGATGCTGTGGGCGGGCAACCAGGTCGCGCTGGTGCACATCGGCGATTCCCGGGCGTACCTGCTGCGGGACGGCAGCCTGTTCCAGATCACCCACGACCACACGCTGGTGCAGTCGCTGGTGGACGAGGGGCGGATCAGCCCGGACGAGGCGGCCTCGCATCCGCAGCGGTCGCTGCTGCTGCGGGCGCTGGACGGGCGCGGCGAGGTCGATCCGGACCTGTCGCTGCGAGAGGCGAAGGTCGGCGACCGCTACCTGCTGTGCTCGGACGGCCTGTCCGGTGTGGTGACGGCCGAGACGATCTTCCAGGTGCTGACCGATGTGGACGATCCCGAGCAGGCCGTCCGGCAGCTGATCGATCTGGCGAACCGCGGCGGCGGCCCGGACAACATCACCTGCGTGGTCGCGGACGTGGTGGACCTGGGGCAGGCGCCGCCGGCGGCGGGTCCCGGGCACGCGGTGGGCGCGGCGGCGAACGCCCGCCCGCCGGAGGCCCCCGGTAATCCGGGCAATCCCGGTCCGCCTCCGCCGACGACGCCCGACACGCCGGCGGGGCGCGCGGCGCAGTTGCGCGACACGATGCCGCAGCCGCCGGTGGTGGTGGACGAGATGCCCGCCCCGGCTCCGGCGCCGATGCCGATGGGCGAGCCGCGGTCCGCTCCGCCGCAGGCCGGGCCGATGGCGCCGCCTCCGGCGGGCCGCCCGCGCGGCGGGGCCCGCAGGTGGGCGTGGCTGATCGGCGCGGCGGGGCTGGTGGTGGTCGGGGTGGCCGCGGTCGGGTTCGTGGCGCTGCAGAACGTCAAGGGCGGCTACTACATCGGCCAGGAGGGCGGCCAGGTCGTGCTGTTCCGCGGCACGACGCAGAAGGTGCCCGGGTTCGACCTGTCCCGGAAGGCCGACGCCAAGGACCAGCCCAATCCGCCGATCATGGTGGCGGATCTTCCGCAGGACAAGCAGCAGCAGGTGAAGGACACCTACTCGGTGAACGGCCCGGCCGGTGTCGAGGAGCTGCGGAAGATGGTCTGCAAGTACGTGCTCACCGACGAGGGCGGCAAGGTGGTCATCGTCAAGGGCCGCGGCCAGCAGGACTGCCAGCAGGCCAAGGTGAAGAACAGCGAGATCCCGCTGAGCGACCTGCCGGAGAGCGACGCCACCGCGGTGAAGCAGGGGAAGCGCGCCTACCCCGGGCTCGCGGCGGCGGAGGCCGAGCTGAACCGGCTGAACGGGCGGCGGGCCGAGTGCAAGTCGAACCGTCCGGCGATTCCGGACTGCCCGGCGTCCGGCGGGGGTGGATGAGTCGATGAGCTCGATCGGGGAGCAGATCCGGGCCCAGTTGCCGTACCAGCGCCGCAACGCGGCGTCGCTGATCCTGCTGATCTTCGCGATGGTGCTGACGCTGTCGGCGTTCGCGGAGGTGGGGCTGGCCCGTGACGGGAACATCCCGGCGGGCCTGTTCGGTTACGGCGGCGGCCTGGCCGTGCTGGCCTTCGCCGCGTACTTCGTGCAGATGAGGTTCGCGCCGTACGCCGATCCGCTGCTGCTGCCGCTGTCGGTGGCGCTGAACGGCATCGGGCTGGCGATGATCTACCGGCTCGACCTGGACACCAGCAAGGACAAGCTGGACGCGGTCGCGGCGGGGCAGAAGCTGGCCGAGGACGAGGCGTCCGCGTCCGGGCAGCTGATGTGGACGTTCGTGGGCATCGCGATGTTCGTCGCCGCGGTGATGATCATGCGGGACACCGACAAGACGGACGCGCCGCTGTCGTTCACGCCCAAGACCGCGCAGCGCTACACGTACCTGATCGGGCTGACCGCGATCATCCTGCTGCTGCTGCCGATCGTGCCGGGGCTGGGCGGCGAGGTGAACGGCGCCCGGGTGTGGATCTTCATCGGGCCGTTCTCGGTGCAGCCGGGCGAGTTCGCCAAGCTGCTGCTGGTCGCGTTCTTCGCGGGCTATCTGGTCAACAAGCGGCAGGCGATGTCGCTGATCGGCAAGAAGATCGGCCCGATGAGCCTGCCCCGGGCCCGCGACCTGGGCCCGATCGTGGTCATCTGGATCTTCTGCCTCGGCGTGCTGTTCATCCAGAAGGACCTGGGGACGGCGCTGCTGTACTTCGGCCTGTTCGTGTCGATGCTCTACATCGCCACGCAGCGGGTCTCGTGGGTGATGATCGGTGTGGGGCTGCTGGCGGTCGGCATCTTCGTCGCCACGCTGCTGCCGTTCATGGGGCACGTGAACCAGCGGATCGACATCTGGCAGAACCCCAAGCCGTACTTCGACGGCGGGTGCCTGCTGGAGGACGGCCGGGTCATCCCGGTCAACCCCGACACCGAGATCTACAAGAAGGAGCAGGCGGCGGGCAGCGCCGGGCCCGGGTTCACCGCGTGCGCGAAGATGGGCGGCGAGTACTCCGACAGCGGGCAGCTGATGAAGGGCCTGTACGCCCTCGGCCAGGGCGGGGTGCTCGGCACCGGCCTCGGCCAGGGCGAACCCTGGCGCACGCCGCTGTCGTTCAGCGACTTCATATTCGACTCGCTCGGTGAGGAACTGGGGCTCACCGGGCTGATGGTGCTGCTGCTGATATACGCGTTGATCGTGCAACGCGGTATGAAGACGGCCGTCGCGGCGCGGGACCCGTTCCTGAAGCTGTTCGCGGGCGGTGTGTCGTTCGTCCTGGCGCTCCAGGTGTTCGTCATCGTCGGAGGTGTCACCAAGCTGATCCCCCTCACGGGTCTGACGACGCCGTTCCTGTCCCAGGGCGGTTCCTCCCTCATGGCCAACTGGATCCTCATCGCGATCCTGGTGCGGATGAGCCACGACGCGCGCAAGCCCGCGCCGCAGGCCATCCAGGACGAGGGCATGACGCAGATCGTGAGTGTGAGGTGAGCTCGTCCCGATGACCATCGAGCACGCGCGGAGACGGACGGGCGGGCACGCTCCGGGTGGTTCCGGGGGGTCCGCGGCTGGCGGGGCAGGGTTGCGCGGGGGCGCCGAGCGCGAGCGGAGCGAGGCAACATGAACATGGACAAGCCGCTGCGGCGGGTCGCGATCTTCGCGCTGCTGCTGTTCTTCGGCCTGATGGCCCAGGTCAACTACGTCCAGGGCAGCCAGGCGGAGAGCCTGCAGAACGACGACAAGAACTCCCGGCAGTACGCCGAGGTGTTCAACAACCCGCGCGGGCAGATCACCGCGGGCGGGCAGGTGCTGGCCCAGTCGCAGGAGACGGGCAAGGACAACCCCAAGTACGGGCGTACCTACAAGGACGGTCTGATCTTCTCCCCGGCGACCGGTTTCTTCAACGGCGGCGCGTCCAAGGTGGAGATGGCCTACAACTCGCTGCTGGGCGGCAAGGACAAGCGGATCACCCAGCAGCGCTGGTTCGACACCTTCATCGGCAAGCCGGCCGAGGGCGCGAACGTCGAGCTGACGATCAACCCGCGGGCGCAGCAGGTCGCGTACTCGCGGCTGAAGGGCAGCACGTCCCGCCGCGCGGGCGCGGCCGTGATCGACATCAAGACCGGCGCGATCGTGGTGCTGGCGTCGTTCCCGTCGTTCGACCCGAACGAGGTGGCGCCGCAGCAGGGCCTCAAGGGCGGCCGGCGGCTGGAGCAGCTGGAGAACCAGCCCGGCGTGCTCAAGCCGCTGATCGACAACGCGATGAGCCAGACGTTCCCGCCGGGGTCGTCGTTCAAGACGGTGACGGCGGCGATCGCGATGGAGCAGCAGAACCTCAGCAGCGGCAGCGTCGTGCCGACCGGCCAGCTGGTCCTGCCCGAGTCGGGCCGGCCGCTGCCGAACTCGCACGACACCGGCAACTGCGCCGGGTCGGCGTCGCTGCGGGGCGCGTTCGCCGAGTCGTGCAACACCACCTTCGGCAAGATGGCCATGGACATGGGCATCGAGAGGCTGAACCAGGGCGCCAGCAAGTTCGGGTTCAACAAGAGGCTGGAGCTGGAGCCCGACCTGTTCGCGGCCGAGAGCGACGTCCCGGTGTCGGTCCGCAACGCGCAGACCGGCGAGACCATCCAGACCGGCAAGGACGGCACGGCCCGTTCCGGCATCGGCCAGGAGAACGTGCGGGCGACGCCGCTGCAGATGGCGATGACGGCCGCGGCCGTGGCCGACGGCGGCAAGATCATGCACCCGTACCTGGTGCAGAAGGTCCGGGCCAAGGACCAGAGCGAGCTGTACAGCGCCAACCCCAAGGAGTACTCGCAGGCGATGAAGGAGGGCACGGCCGAGCAGCTCGAGGACATGATGCGGGCCGTGGTCACCGAGGGCACCGCCAAGAACGCGGCGGCGTTCAACATCGCCGGCAAGACCGGCACCGCCGAGCAGGGGCCCGGCAACCCCAACGCCCGCTGGTTCGTCGGGTTCTCCCCGATGCAGAAGCCGCGGTACGCCTTCGCCGTGGTGACCGAGGGTTCGGGCAGCGGCGGTGAGGCGGCGGTGCCCGTGGCCGGGGCCATCATGCAGGCGGTGCTGCGGTAGTGGGTCATGACCTCGTCCTGAACGACCGGTACCGGCTGGTGGAGCGGCTGGCGACCGGCGGGATGGGCGAGGTCTGGCGGGCCGCCGACGAGGCGCTGGCCCGCGAGGTCGCGGTGAAGCTGCTGCGGCACGAGCTGATGTCGGACGTGTCGGCGTGCGAGCGGTTCCGCGCCGAGGGCCGGTTCGCGGCGTCGCTGCGGCACGGCGGGATCGCCCGGGTGTACGACGTGGGCACGGTCCGCGACGAGGAGCTCGGCGAGGGCCGCGCCTACCTGGTGATGGAGCTGGTGCGCGGCGAGCCGCTGGCGGAGATCATCGCGCGGGCGGGGGCGCTGCCGGCGGAGGCGGTGCTGGACGTGGTCGCCCAGGCCGGGCGGGCGCTGGCCGCCGCCCACGCCGCGGGGATCGTGCACCGCGACATCAAGCCGGCCAACCTGATGGTGACCGTGGACGGCACCGTCAAGATCACCGATTTCGGCATCGCGCGGCAGCTGGCGGCGGCGTCGCAGACCCAGACCGGGATGGTCATGGGCACCGCGTACTACATCGCGCCCGAGCAGGCGTCCGGGCAGGGGGTGACGCCGGCGGCCGACCTGTACTCGCTGGGCGTGGTGGCGTTCGAGTGCCTGGCCGGGCGGGTGCCGTTCGACGCGGCGACGCCGGTCGAGGTGGCGCTGCAGCATGTGCGGGACGCGCCGCCGCCGCTTCCGGAGCGGGTTCCGGTGCGGCTCCGGGAGCTGGTGGACGAGCTGCTGGCCAAGCGTCCGGCGGACCGTCCGGCGGACGCGGACGAGGTGGCCGACCGGGCGCTGGTGATCCGCGACGCCGCCGGGCTCTCGTCACCGGGGCTGAGCCGCTGGACGCGCTTCCCGGGAGGGCCCGGCAAGGCGCCTCCCGGCACGCCGCCGGGGCAGGTCTCGGGTGGGCCGGTCGCGGGATCCGGCGATCCGATCGCGGACACCCCGGACGGCCCGGACGCTCCGGGCCGTGCCGACGGCCGGGGCAGAACCACGGGACGGGTCGCCGGCCCGGCCGTTCCGGGTGAGGGCGGTCAGGCGGGGCCGGTCGGCGGGCCTGACGGCTTCGGGACGGGTTCTTTTTCCTTGCCCGCCGGTGAGGCGTGGCTGCCCGGCGGCAGGCCCGTACAGCGGGCGCGCGCGGAAGGGCACGCGGAAGGATGGACGGCGGCGGGCGGGCCCCCGCACGAGCCGTACGACTTCTTCGGAGCGAGCGGCGCCCACACCACCGCACAGGGCCCCCAGCACACCCCCGCACAGAGCAGCGGCCGGTACACCCCCGTACAGGAAGGCCCGTACGCCCCTGGAGCGAGCAGTTCGCACACCCCCCGGACAGGCGGCCTCCGCGCCCCTGGTACGTTTCCTCACCGGCCGGGTTTGCCGGAATTTGACGATGACCACACTCCGGATAGCCTCGGCCAAGGGCGAACGGCCGCGCGACGGCGCACGGCACTGACCTACGCCTCGGTCACCGCCGGGAGCCTGTTGCTCGGCGTCATCGTGGTGGGCACAATGTGGCGGGGGTTCGGTACGGCCGAGCCCCAACGGGAGAACCAGGAGAGGCTCCCGGCCGTACAACCGGGCGAGGGCGACCCCGCCCGGCATCTCCCGGCCGACCCGGCGACCCGCCTGCACGAACGCCGCGGCCAGGAGAGCAAGCCCTCCCCGTCCCGCGACCGACGTACGTCAACGCCCCGGTATCCACGCGCGTCCCCTTCACAGAAGCCAACCAGGAAACCGCCCCGGGCGACTTCCACCGCCCCAGATCCAACACCGCGACCGACGGACAGCACCACGACTCCGTCAACTCCGAGCCCGGATCCCTCACCTACCGAGAGCGGGGAGCTAGGTTCGGAGGACAAGGTGTAGAGGTACGAGGGAAAGTACACATATGAGCCAACCTCGGCTGCTCGGCGGTCGCTACGAGCTCGATACCGTCATCGGGCGCGGCGGCATGGCCGAGGTCTACCGTGCCAGAGACCTGCGCCTCGATCGCGTGGTCGCGGTCAAGACCCTGCGGTCGGACATGGCGCGCGACCCGACGTTCCAGGCCCGTTTCCGGCGGGAGGCGCAGTCCGCGGCCTCGCTCAACCACCCCTCGGTCATCGCCGTGTACGACACCGGCGAGGACGTCATCGGCGACACCCCGATCCCCTACATCGTCATGGAGTACGTCGACGGCAGCACGCTGCGCGACCTGCTCCGCGAGAACCGCGCGCTGCTGCCCGAGAAGGCCCTGGAGATCACCGACGGGATCCTGCGGGCGCTGGACTACAGCCACCGCGGCGGCATCGTGCACCGTGACATCAAGCCCGCCAACGTGATGCTGACCCGCGGCCACGAGGTCAAGGTCATGGACTTCGGCATCGCCCGGGCCATGGCCGACTCGGCGGCCACGATGACGCAGACCGCGCAGGTGATCGGCACGGCCCAGTACCTGTCGCCGGAGCAGGCCCGCGGGGAGCGGGTGGACGCGCGCAGCGACATCTACTCCACCGGCTGCGTGCTGTACGAGCTGCTGACGGGCAGGCCGCCGTTCACCGGCGACTCGCCGGTCGCGATCGCCTACCAGCACGTCCGGGAGGAGCCGGTCCCGCCGTCGCAGGTGGATCCGGACATCCCGCACTGGGCGGACGCCATGGTGCTGAAGGCGATGGCGAAGGACGCCGACCACCGCTACCAGAACGCCAACGAGTTCCGGCAGGAGATCCAGCGGGTCCTGCAGGGGCAGCCGGTGTCGTCCACGGCGGCCTCGACGATGCTGATGGGCGCGCAGCCGCAGGGCACCCAGGTGATGGGGGCCGTTCCGGGCGGCGGTCCGGCCCGCACGCAGGTGCAGCGGCCGGGCGGGCACACCGGCTACGACCTGCCGCCCGTCCACTACGACGACCGGCATCCCGAGCGCGCCGGCGCCGGCAAGAAGGTGGCGCTGTGGCTGGCGCTGGCCGCGGTGTTCATCGGCGGCGCGGGGCTGATCGGCTGGGCGGTGACGCGCGACGGCGAGCCCGACACGGTGGCGGTGCCGAGCGCGATCGTGAACGTGTCGCAGGCCGACGCCAAGGCCCAGCTGGTGAAGGCCGGCCTGGAGGTAGGCGAGGTCAAGGAAGACTGGAACAGCGAGGTCAAGAAGGACCACGTCATCAGCACCACACCGGCGCCCGGGGCGAACGTGGAGAAGGGCTCGGCGGTCAGCCTGGTGGTCTCCAAGGGCAGGAGGCCGCCCGCGCTGGTCGAGGTCCCCGACGTCGCGAACAAGCCGTACGTCGTGGCCAAGCAGCTGCTGGAGAGCAAGGGCTTCGACATCGAGCGGAAGATCGCCACGAACGACTCGGTGCCGCGCAACAGCGTGATCCGCAGCGACCCCGGCGGGGGCCAGCGGGTGCCCAAGGGCGAGACGGTCACGCTCTACGTCTCGGCGGGGCCGAGCAACATCAAGGTGCCCAACCTGTTCAACGCCAGCCAGCGGTCGGCGTGCGGCCAGCTGGCGCAGCTCGGGCTGAAGTGCAAGACGGTCGTCGAGCCCGCGCCGCCGGACAAGCAGGTGGCGCCGGGGCAGGTGTTCGCGCACGAGCCCGGCCCGGACGCGACCGTGGCGCCGGGTGACACGATCACCATCCATGTCGCGGCGCGGCCGTCGCCGTCGCCGTCGGAGCCGGGGCCGTCGATCCCGGTCCCGGGGAACGGGGGCGACGAGTGAGGGCCGTCCGGCCGTCCTGAGCCCGTTCTGAACCGGTCCTGAACGCGGACACGGGCCCCGCTCCTCCAGTGCGGAGGGGCGGGGCCCGTGGCGTTGGCAGGCGATCTCCGATGCGGTGAGCCCGGAGAAAAGGAGAGAGCTTCCGCCACTCGGGGGCAATGGCGGAAGCTCTCATCTTGAACTTCGGAGGATGGCGCCTGGATGTTACGGGTTTCTCCGACTTTTTTCTGATTCGACCGGAGACCGGGTCACGGAGGGCCGGGCCGTGCGGCGGATCCGCAGGTCCGGAGCCAGTTTCCGAGGAGGCGGTGGCCCTGCTCGGACAGCACGGACTCGGGGTGGAACTGGACGCCCTCCACCGGCCGGGCGCGGTGGCGCAGGCCCATCACCACCCCGTCCGGGGTGCGGGCGGTGACCTCCAGCGCCCGCCCGGCGGCGGTGGCGGGCGCGATCGTCTCCGGGGCGACGGCGAGGGAGTGGTAGCGCGTCGCGGCGAACGGGTCCGGCAGCCCCTCGAAGACGCCGCGCCCGTCGTGGTGGACGGGACTGGTGTAGCCGTGGACGAGTTCGGGGGCGCGGGCCACGGTCGCCCCGTGCACGTGCGCGATCACCTGGTGGCCGAGGCAGACGCCGAGGAGGGGCAGGCGGTGCCGTTCGGCGTGCCGGACGAGGTCGAGGCAGATCCCGGCGTCGGCCGGGTGGCCGGGGCCGGGGCTCAGCAGCACCCCGTCCACGCCGTCCGCGTCGCCGAGGGCGGCGTGCGACCGGTCGAGCACACGGCAGTCGGCGCCCAGCTCGCGCAGGTACTGGACGATGTTGAAGACGAAGCTGTCGTGGTTGTCCACGACCAGGACGCGGGGTGCGGGCACGGCGGCGCTCAGGGGCGTCCGGTGGTGGTGGCCGGGGCGGGGCCGGGGGAGGCGGGCGCGCCGTGCTCGACGACGCCCCGGTCGAACTGGATCTTGGGTTCCACCCAGGGGAACACCGCGAACCAGAGGACGAGGCAGACGGCCAGGACGAGCCCGAGCGCGACGGCGGTCTTGGTCTGCCACCGGCCGGGCAGGTGCCGCCAGATCCAGGCGTACATCGCTGCTCGCTCCTTCTCCTTTCCCGTGCGGGGCGGCCGGGCTAGCGGCCGCCCTGGGCGGACGCCACCGGCGCGGCCCGGCGCATCTCCGACACCAGCTCACCGAAGATGATCATCCGCTCGGCGGCGGAGTACTTCGGATGGCAGGTGGTGAGCGTGATCAGTTTCTTGGTCGGCCGCTCCTTGGGACGGCCCGGGACGGGCGCGGTGACCTCCACCGCGGTCGGCTTGACGATCCGGCGCCCGGTCACGTGGTAGACGAACTGGCGGTCGCGGGTGTCGATGAGGATCCGGTCGCCCTTGCGCAGCTCGCCGGCGCGGTTGAAGGGCGCCGAGTAGGTGGTGCGGTGCCCGGAGACGACGAAGTTGCCGACCTGCCCGGGCAGCGCGCTGCCGGGGTAGTGGCCGGGCCCCTTGCGCAGGTCGGACTGCTTGACGCCCTCGACGATCACGTACCGGAACTTCGCGCCGAACCGCGGGATGCGGATCATCGCCAGGCCCTCGCCCAGCTTGACCTGCTCCCGGGTGACCTGCGCGGCCCGCCAGGAGTCCATGAGCTCCCGGCCGAGCCGGTCCTGCTGGCCCTGGGTGTAGCGGCCGGTGCCCCACAGCTGGTAGGTCACGAACAGCAGCACGATCAGCCCCGCGGTGATGCACAGCTCGCCCAGCCCACGGATGATCACCCGCACCGCGCATCCCCTTCCGCCGCCCGGCCCGTCCCGGCCGTCCCGTTCGGTCCCGTTCGGTCCCGTTCGGTCCCGGTCAGTTCCGGCCCGGATCGGACGGCACCGTCGCATGCCGCATCGTCACGTTCCCGGTGTACGCGGGCAGCGCCGCGTGCCGCGCGGTGCGCACCGCGTAGCCCAGGCCGTACTCGCGCACATACCTTTTATAGATCTTTACCTCGGGGGAGGCGTCCAGCGCGGCGCGCAGCCGGGCGGGATCGCCGACGGCCGTGATCCGGAACGGCGGCGAGTACACGACCCCCTGGAGGATGAGGGTATTGCCCACGCAGCGCACGGCGCTCGTCGAGATCACCCGCTGGTCCATGATCTGCATCCCGAGCGCTCCGCCCGCCCACAGGGCGTTCACGACGCCCTGGACGTCCGATTCGTGCACGACGAGGTCGTCGGGACCGGCCCCGCGGGGGTAGTCTCCGGTGTGCGGGGCGTCGTCCAGGGTGACGCGCACTCCGGGGCCCGTCAGCGGGGCGAAGCCGGAGCGCGCGGCCAGCCGGTCGGCGCGGGCCCGGGCGTCCTCGACACGGGCGTCGTCGCGGCCCGCGAGACGGGACAGGGCGTCGACCTCGTGCCGCAGCCGCCGGTAGTCGGTGCGGGCCTGGCGGGTGCGGCGCTGCTCGGCGCCGATCAGTTCGGTGATGCGGGTGCGCCCGTCCTCGCGCAGGTCGGTGCCGCGGGACGTGCTCGCGCCGGCCGCGAACAAGGTTCCCGCAAGAAGCGTGAGGGCTGGGATGATGCTTCCCCACGCTGGACGTCGTACGCTGCTCACCAGCGACTACGCTAACCGACAATCCACACATGTGCGGTCCGGCGCTCCGGCCGCCGCCGCCCGAGGAGATCGAAGCCACCGTGGCCAAGTCCAAAGTGCGCAAGAAGGCCGTCTACACTCCGCCGCAGAAGTCCCAGGCGCCGCAGGTCAGCCCGCGCTGGCTGGTCCCGACGATGATCGGCCTGTGGTTGGTCGGCCTGGCCTGGATCGCCACGTTCTACGTGACGGCCAGCACCGGGACCAACGTGCCGTTCATGAGCGATCTGGGCAACTGGAACCTCGGGATCGGCTTCACCGCGATCATTCTGGGCGTCGTGCTGTCCACACGCTGGCGCTGATCGGGTGAACGGCGGCTGGACGGGACGGGGCGTCCCGGGTGCCCGGACCGGTCCCCGGGGTGTCGGACGGCGCCCGGCGGCCGCGGGTACCCGCTTTCCGGCCGGCTAATCCACGATTGTTATCCACAGGCTGGGGATGAGTGCACACGTTATCCCCAGGTTTTCCACAGGTGCGCGGGCCGTGCCGCCCGGGGTGTGGGGTAGCGCCCGGATCGCGCCCTGAGCGCGGAGGGGGCGTGCCGCCCCGCTCCCACGCGACGGCACTCCCCCTGCAGCCCGCTTGTAGCCCGGAGACCGCCGGCCCCTGCCCGTGATCAGGGCGGCCGTGGCGCCGGAGGCATTCCGGTCGGCCGCGGGGCCGCCGGTCAGGACACGCCCGACATCAGCTCGGACGTCTTCACCAGCACCAGCGCCACGAGCAGCACCAGCACGGCCGCGGACGCCGCGACGTGCACCAGTTGCCGCCGGGCCTTCGGCGCGTACGCGTACGCCACGGCCAGCACCGCCCCGGTGGCCAGCCCGCCGATGTGCCCCTCCCAGGAGATGCTCGGCACCGCGAACGTGATCACCAGGTTGAGCACCAGCAGGAACACGATCGGCCCGACCTGCCCGCCCAGCTTCCGGCCGATGACGAAGTACGCCGCGAACAGGCCGAAGATGGCCCCCGAGGCGCCCACCGCCGCGTCGAACGGATCGACCAGGTAGAGCAGCACCGAGCCGCCCAGCCCCGACAGCATGTAGAGCGCCAGGAAGCGCCAGCGCCCCAGCAGCTGCTCCAGCTGCGGGCCGATCGCCCACAGCGCCCACATGTTGAACAGGATGTGGGTGAGGCCGAACCCTCCGCTCTGCGGCGGCTGGTGCAGGAACATCGAGGTGAGCAGGCGGTACCACTCGCCCTCGGCCACCCCGACCAGCGTCCCGCCCTGCATCGCGCCCAGGCCGAGCATCATGAACTCGCGCACGACCTGCTCGGAGGCCACCTCGCCCAGGTAGGCCAGGACGCACAGGCCGATGAGGGTGTAGGTCACCACCGGCGTCTGCGACCCGGAGGCGCGCGCGCCGAGCACCGTGCGCGCCTGGCGGACGCCCTTCTGGCCCTCCGCCACGCACTCCACGCACTGGTGTCCCACCGCCGCGTCCCGCATGCACTCCGGGCAGATGTAGCGATCGCACCGGGTGCAGCGGACGTAGGTCTCCCGGCCCGGGTGCCGGTAGCAGGACGGCACCGGGGTGTCGGGCCCGGGGGCGGGACTGGGATCTGTGCTCATGCGGCGCTCCGTCGGACTTGCGGGGTCTCTCTCAGTATTACGACTGGCGCCGCTCGATCGTCACCGACTCGATGACGACATCGTTCACGGGACGGTCGCCCCGGCCCTTCTGCACGGCCGAGATCGCGTCCACCACGTTGGTGCCCTCGATCACCTTGCCGAAGATGGTGTGCCGGCCGGTGAGGTGCGCGGTGGCCGCGACGTTGGTGGTGATGAAGAACTGCGAGCCGTTGGTGCCGGGCCCGGCGTTGGCCATGGCCAGCAGGTACGGCCGGTCGAACTTCAGGTCCGGGTGGAACTCGTCCTGGAACTCGTAGCCCGGGCCGCCGGTGCCGCGGCCGATCGGGTCGCCGCCCTGGATCATGAAGTTGTCGATGACCCGGTGGAAGATCGTCCCGTTGTAGAGCGGCTCCTGCTTCTTCTCGCCGGTGGCCGGGTGGGTCCAGACCCGGGTGCCCTCCGCCAGGGAGACGAAGTTGTCCACCGTGATCGGGGTCTTGTCCGGGTAGAGCTGCACGACGATCTTGCCGTGGTTGGTGTTGAGCGTCGCAAAGAGTTGTTCAGCCACTGCTGGCCGCCCTCCTCGTCGTCGAATGTGCGCCGTCTCCGGCATGTCTCCCGCACCACCGAGGGTGTTCGTGTGGTAACGCTCCCGATGTTTACCTCCCGCTCGCCGGGAAGGCTGCTGTGCAGGACCTCGCAAACAGGGAGGTTAGCGTGTCCCTAATGATGAGTATCCGCCGGAAGCCGCACGAGGAGGCCCTGACCAGGCTGGGCCGTATGCAGGCGGCGTGCCGCCAGGGCGCGTCGGGCGCGGCCGGGCGGGTCGGGCCGGCGGCGCGGAGCACCCGTGACGTGGCCGCCGGACGTGTTCTGGTCGCCCGCGGCTGGAGTGCGCCGAGATTGCGCAAGGCCGGCACCTACGTCGAGACCGAGCTGGGCCCGCGGATGGGGGCGATGCTGTCGAACGCCGCCCGCCGCGTGGAACCGCCGCATCCCGTCCGCAAGGGCAGGAACGTCGCGATGACGATGGTGGCGGCAGCCTCCGCCGTGGGGCTGGCCGGGGCGCTGCTGACACGACGCAGTGGTGCCCAGGAGCCGGCCGGCCAGGAGTCCGGGCGGTCGTCGGCCACGACGACGGCTCCGGCCGACGCCGACGGCCAGGTACGGACGCCGTAGCCACTGGCGTGAGGGAGGGTCCGGCCGCACGGCCGGGCCTTCTCCCTGTTCGGGACCCTGAAGGGGATTCCGGTCGGGTTCGTTGTTGGTTGTCGGTAATGGGGCGGTTATCCGGCTTGCCTACCAACCGGTACGGTAACGCCATGTCGCCGAAGACCAGCTCGATACGGCAGCGCTTGGCCGCACAGGCCCGCCGTGGCCTGCACTCCGCCGCGCACCGCGGCTGGGAGTGGATCCAGCGGCACGGCGAGATCACCCCCCAGACGCACGGCCGCCGCAGGTTCGCCCACCTGGGCGAGGGCGCCTGCATCGGCTTCCCGGTAGGCGCCATCTACGGCGAGCCGTGGATCTCCATCGGCGACCACACGCTCGTCGGCACGCACTGCACCATCTCCGCCGGGTTCGTGCCCGGCCTGGACCTCGGACCCGACGTCATCATCCGGATCGGCCGCTCCTGCTCACTCGGCCGGGGCACGCACGTCGTGGGCCACCAGTCGATCGAGATCGGCGACGACGTCTTCACCGGCCCCAACGTCTACATCACCGACCAGAACCACTCCTACGGCGACCCCGGCACCCCGATCGGGCGGCAGTGGCCGGAGAACAACCCGGTGGTGATCGGCGACGGCTGCTGGATCGGCACCGGCGCGATCATCCTGCCGGGCACCCGGCTGGGCCGGAACGTGGCGGTCGCGGGCGGCGCCGTCGTCCGCGGCGAGTTCCCCGACCACGCCGTCATCGGCGGCGTCCCGGCCAAGGTGCTGCGCAGCTACGACGCCGAGCTCGGCTGGCAGCCGCCGCTGCGCAACGAGACGATCGTCTCCCTGGAGGAGCTCGCCAAGCTGTCGGAGGACGGCCTCCAGGACCTCCAGATCCTCCAGGACAAACTCCGCGAAGAAGCAGGCTGAGGCAGGCGGGCAGCGACCCTCGCACGGCCCGGCTGACACCAAGGCCGGACTCGAACCCGCCCAGCCCCCGAACCAGGTGGCCGGCTGCGGCGAGCACCGGAGTCGCGGTCGGACGCCGGGGCGGATCGAGGTGGACGAGCCGTACCTTGCGCGCCGGGTCGGGGCGGGCGCGCGGTCGCGGTGAGCACCGGGGGCGTGGTTGGGCGTTGAGCCGGGGCGGATTGAGGTGGATGAGCCGTACCTTGCGCGCCGGGCTGGCGCGGGTCGGGTCGGGCGCGGTCGCTGTGAGCACCGGGGGCGTGGTTGGGCGTTAAGCCGGGCTGAGGTGGGCGACGCGCAGCTCTGCCCAGGCCGGACTCCGGGCCTGGAAGGGCCTGTCTCGTCGTGGCTCGGGTACCGCCCGAGCGCGTTACCTGGCCGGTGAGGCGACGCCGAAGGCGAACCTCACCGGCCAGATCGCGAAGCGATGCCGCGCTTGCCAAAGGCCCGGTTAGGGGCGAGCCGCCAGGCGAGTCCCGTAGGCCGGGACTTCGAAAACACAGCCGCCAGGCGAGCGCCGTAGGCCGGGACTTTGAGACACAGCGTGGGTCAGCTGTAGCGGGCCGGGCTGCGGTCGGTGCCGTCGCGGCGCTTGCCGCCGCCGCCACCGCCGCCGTACGAGCCGCCGCGCCTGCCGCCGTGCGGTCCGCCGCCGCCGCGGCGCACGCCGTACGGGGCGCCACCGCGGCGCTCGCCGCCGAGACCGCCCTCGTGGCGGCCGCCGTACGAGCCTTCCCGCCGGTTGCCGTACGAGGAGCCGTCGCCGCCGGCGTCGTCGCGGCGCGGGGCGCGTTCGGCGCCGTCCTGACGGTCGTACGAGCGCGGCCCGCGCCCGCCGAAGCCGCGTCCGCCGCCGCCCCGCCGGCCACCGCCCGGACGGCCGCCACGGCCGTTCTCGCGGCGCGGGCGGTCGGGGATGATCGGGCCCTCGATCGGCACGCCGGACGGGGTCCGCGCGCCGGTGAGGCGGATCAGCTCGTCGTCGCCGACCGCGACCCGGGTGCGGGGCGCGTTGATGCCGGCGCGGCGGGTCATGGCGGAGGTGGAGCGGACCTGGTGCGGCAGCACCAGCGTCACGACGGTGCCGCGCTCGCCCGCGCGCGCCGTACGGCCCGCGCGGTGCATGTAGTCCTTGTGGTCGGCGGGCGGGTCGACGTGCATGACCAGGGTGACGTCGTCGACGTGGATGCCGCGGGCGGCGACGTCGGTGGCGACCAGCACGCTGATGGAGCCCTCACGGAACTCGGCCAGCGTGCGGGTGCGCAGCCCCTGGCTCTTGCCGCCGTGCAGCCCGGCCGCGCGCACGCCGACCTGGACGAGCTGCTTGGCCAGCCGGTCGACGCCGTGCTTGGTGCGGGCGAACAGGATCGTCCGGCCCTCGCGGTTGGCGATCTCGGCGGTGATGGCGCCCTTCTCCTTGGGCGCCACCAGCAGCAGGTGGTGCTCCATGGTGTCGACCGACTCGTCGACCGGGCCGATCGCGTGCGTGACCGGGTCGTTCAGGTACCGCTTCACCAGGACGTCGACGTCGCGGTCCAGGGTCGCGGAGAACAGCAGCCGCTGCCCGCCGGGACGGGCCTGGTCGAGGATGTCGGTGACGTCGGGCAGGAAGCCCATGTCGGCCATGTGGTCGGCCTCGTCCAGCACCGCGATCTCGATGTCGGACAGGTCGCAGGCGCCCTGCCGCATCAGGTCCTTGAGCCGCCCGGGGGTGGCGACCAGCACCTCGACGCCGCGGCGCAGCGCGTCGATCTGCTTGAACATCGAGGTCTGCCCGATGACGGTCTTGAAGTGCAGGCCGAGGGCGCGGCCGAGCGGCTCCAGGTTCTGCTGGACCTGCTGGGCGAGCTCCCGGGTCGGGACGAGGATCAGGCCGAGGGGGCGCCTGGGCGCCGCGCGGCGGCCGGCCAGGCGGGCCAGCAGGGGGAGCCCGAAGGCGAGGGTCTTGCCGGACCCGGTCTTGCCGCGGCCGAGGACGTCGCGTCCGGCCATGACGTCCGGGATCGCGGCGGCCTGGATCGGGAACGGCGACTCGATGCCCTGGCGCGCGAGCGCGGTCACGAGGGAGTGGGGGAGCCCCAGCTCGGCGAACGTCGGGACGGCTTCGGCGGCGTCCTCGACGGCGGCGGCGGGAGCGGGTGCCGCGGCGGCGGCGGGGGGGAGGTTCTCCGAGGGGAGGTCGGTCGCGGGCAGGGAACTACCAGCAGGCACAGAGGTCACGCATTACCTTCCGAGAGGGGGGCACGTCTCGGGAGGCACCGCGAAGAGATCTGGAGAGATCCGTGGCCTGCAAGGACGAGCCTGACGCGTTCGGCGTCGAGAGTGATTGCCTCAGTCTAACGTTGCCGACGTACCTGCTTATGCCCGTGTCCCGGTGGTCAAACCTGAAATACCCGAGTCTCCCACGTCTCAGCGCCCCCGCTGGTGATCCACATCACCTGGTCAGCACGCGCAGGCGACGCCCGGGGCGGGCGCGGTGAGCGGGTCGGGGGAACGGTGCACGGGCCTTCCGTCGCCGGTCTCGACGGGGTGTCCCTCGCGGGCCCAGTACTCGAATCCGCCGAGCATCTCCTTGACCGGGTGGCCGAGCCGGGCGAACTCCAGCGCCGCCCTTGTGGCCCCGTTGCAGCCGGGTCCCCAGCAGTAGACGACCACGGTGGCGCCCGGCGGCACCACGGCGGCGGCCCGTCCGGCGATCTCGGCGGTCGGCAGGTGGACGGCGCCCGCGACGTGCCCCTGCTCCCAGCCCGCCGCGCCGCGCGAGTCCACGACCACGAGGCCGGGGGCGCCGCTCGCGAGGTCGGCGGCGACGTCGGCGGCGTCGGTCTCGAACGCGAGCCGGGCGGAGAAGTGGGCGATGGCCTCGGCCGGGGCGGCGGCGGGCGTCCGTGTCGTCGCTGTCATGCCCTGATCGTCCCGTTGTAGGGGTGAGTGCCGGAAGTGGCGTGAACGCCGACCATCGCTAGCATCACGCCATGCCCTTCGACCTCCCCCTCCGCGACGGCGGCGCGGGACGGCGCCACACGGTGTCGGTCCTCGCCTTCGACGGCATGGCCCCGTTCGAGCTCGGCTCGGTCGTGGAGGTGTTCGGCCTGCCCCGGCCCGAACTCGGCGTGCCGTCCTGGTACGACCTGCGCGTCTGCTCGCTCGAACGCGGCCCGATGCGGGCGGTCGGCGGCTTCACCGTGACCGCCGGGCATGACCTGGACGACTTCGCCGCCGCCGACACCGTCATGGTGGTGGCCGTGCCGGACGTGCGCGGCGACGTGCCGGAGCCGGTCCTGGACGCGCTGCGCGCCGCCCACGGCCGCGGCGCCCGCGTCGTGTCGATCTGCTCGGGCGCGTTCGCGCTCGCCGCCGCCGGGCTGCTGGACGGCCGCGAGGCCACCACCCACTGGCGTTACGCCGACCTGCTGCGCCTCCGCCACCCGCGCGTCCGGGTGAACCCCGGCGTCCTGTACGTGGACGGCGACGACGTGCTCACCGGCGCGGGCAGCGCCGCCGGGCTCGACCTGTGCCTGCACCTGGTGCGCAAGGACCACGGCGCCCGGGTCGCCAACGCGGTGGCGCGGCGGCTGGTCGTCCCGCCGCACCGGGACGGCGGGCAGGCGCAGTTCGTGGAGGCCGCCGTCCCGGAGCCGGACGCCGACGACCCGGTGGCGCGCAGCATGGCGTGGGCGCTGGAGCATCTCGCCGAGCCGATCACCGTCGCGGAGCTGGCCCGGCGGGCCCGGCTGGCGCCGCGCACGTTCATCCGGCACTTCGCGCGGCAGACCGGGACCAGCCCGCTGCGCTGGGTGATCCACCAGCGGGTGCTCGCCAGTCTGCCGCTGCTGGAGGAGGGGACCGTGCCGGTCGAACGGGTCGGGGCGCTGGTCGGCTTCGAGAGCCCGGCCACCTTCCGCCGCCACTTCACCCGGGCGATGAGGACCTCGCCGTCGGCGTACCGGCGGACGTTCCGGACGGCCCTCGCCTCCTAGCCGTCCCGTCGATGGAGGCCATCCCCAGCCAGATGAGCGCGGCCGCGACCGGCAGCAGGTCGAGCTCGACGGTGATGGCCAGGAAGCCGAAGGCGATCAGCGCCAACGACCACCACGACACGCGCTGCGGGCGTCCCAGGGCGAGGTGCAGGAGGAGGGCGAACAGGCCGAGCTCGAAGAACAGCGGGCCGATGTCGTAGAGCAACTTGGGCAGTACGTCGGGGGCGTCGGCGTACAGCCGGGCCAGCGCGCGCTTCTCGGTGGCGTCGGCGGCGCGCAGCCCGACGACGATGTCGACGACGGCGACGCGGACGAAGGTCAGCAGCCCGGCGAGCCCGACGACGGCCGCGACCGCCGCGGCCGCCCGCCCGGCCCGTCCACCGGTGGGCACGGTGCGGTACAGGCCGGCGATGACCACTCCGAGCAGGAGCAGCGCGGCCAGGAAGAAGACGTGCCCGACGGTCCAGGCCAAGCCCGGGCCGTACTGCCCGTCGCGCCCGTCGAAGACGCGGACGACGCCGTACACCAGCATGCAGGCCGGCGCGGCATGGAAGGCGAAACGGGTCGGCGTTTCGAGGGGGCCGACGCGGCGGCCTGGAAGTGCGGTGTCCACGGACGTCTCTCCTGGGGGCCGATGAGATGCCCTGATCCTCCCGGCGGGCGACGCGGACGGGGATCGCCGCCGGGAGCGGTTCCCGATCTCCCCCGCACGTCTCGCATTGGCCCGCCGGTCTCCCTCAAAGGAGTGATGACCTGCGGATTCGCTGAGCTTGTCGGGCCTGGCGGGACAATACGGTCAGCCCCAGTGACGCCGCGCCCTCTCAGGGGGCCGGGGTCTGGACGGTCACGCCGCCCAGGAGTGAGAACACCCGTATCCGGAGGGTGGGCGCGTCCGGCGCAGCGTCTCCGCGACCTTCGTCCTGCCCGCCGGCGAAGAGGGCTGGGAGGCCGAGCAGGCTGCGCCCTTCCAGGATCACGCGCACGCCGCGCGGCACGCAGACCGTCACCTGGCCGAGCAGGGAGACCTTGGTCAGGGTGACCTCGGGCGCCGCCAGTTCGGCGTTCCGGAGGTCGAGGTGGGTGCCGCCGATGACGGTCAGGGAGACCAGGTGCCGGTCCATGTGCCAGTGCCCGTGCCGGCGCAGCCCGCCCACGGGCGCCACGTGCCACTCGGTGCGGACCTCCGGCGTCTCGGGGGCTCCGGGGTCGGCGGCGGGGATGTCGTCGACGAGCCGGTCCAGTTCGGCGCGCGTCCGGACGAGCTCCGCCTCGTGCAGCCGCTCGCTGTACTCCGCCAGGCTCAGCAGCCCCTCGCCGCAGGCCCGGTTGAGGCGGGTGACGACGGCGTGCCGCTCCGCCTCCGAGACGTCCCCGCGGTTGCCGCCTTTGGCGCGGTCCAGGCGGGTCGGGTGCGCCGGGGCCTTCTCCCAGTTGTCGGCCATGCCCGCATCCGTACCCCCGAAGACCAAGATCGACCGGACGGGGCTCAGGTGGTGCGGGGGCGGCGGAGGAGGCGCGGCCGGACGCGTCCCAGCCCCTGGAGGGGCCGGGGGCGCAGGGAGGAGATGTCGTACGCGCCGGACGGCAGCGCGGCGGCGAGGTCGCCGTCGGCCAGGACCGTGCCGGGGTACGCGGTGGCGGTGAGCCGTGCGGCCATGTTGACCGGGGTGCCGAAGACGTCCCCCAGGCGGAGGACCACCTCGCCGTAGGCCATCCCGACCCGGACGCGCGGGAAGCCGGGGTCGTCCTCGCAGCGCCCGGCGACGCCGAGACCGATCTCGGCGGCCGCGGCGGGGTCGTCGGCGACGAACAGGACCTCGTCTCCGAGCGTCTTGATGATCCGGCCGCCGTGCTCGGCGACGATCTCGGTGACGGTGGTCTCGAAGCGTTCCACGAACTCGGCGAGCTCGCCGCCCTCCATCCGCCGGCTCATCCGGGTGAAGGACACGATGTCGGCGAAGCCGGTCGCGAGCCGGGCGACGCCCGCGGCCGGGTCGGCGGTCGCGGTGGCGGTGGCGCCGGCGGCGCGCAGGCCCGCGGCGGCCAGCTGGCGGCGCCAGCCGTGCATCAGCAGCCGCTCGAACGCGGGCCGCAACTCCTCGGTGGCCTCCAGGGCGGCGATGACGGCCTCCTCGGTGACCGGCTCGTCCGGCGGGAGCCGTTCGCTGAACCGCTGCAGCCAGACGTCGCCCAGCCAGCTGGCGAGCCGTCCCATGGTCTGCCCGACCGCGCGGGACAGCCGCAGCACCATGTCCTCGTCCACCAGGTCGTGCGCGAGCAGTTCCTTGATCTCGCGGAGCGCGAGCAGGTCGCCCTCGGTGAAGGCGACCTCGTCGTCGGGCGGGACGGGGAAGCCGAGCGCCCGCCAGATGGCGCGGGCCTGCTCCTCGGGGATCCCGGAACGCTCTTCGACCTGCTCGCGGGTGTAACGCGTCGGACCGCCGAGGAGCTTCTCCTCGATATCCTGGGCCTCCTGGGGACCCGCCATGACCACCTCTATGTGTCATCGATCGATGTCACAATGGTGGCGCGTAAGATCAAGGCGGTCAAGGAATCCGAGACCGGCGGGCGGGGCATGGCCGAGTACCGAATCGACGAGTTGGCCCAGGCGGCGGGCGGCACCGTCCGCAACATCCGGGCCTACCAGGACCGGGGGCTGCTGCCCCCACCGCGCCTGGAGGGCCGGGTCGGCATCTACGACGACTCCCATCTGGCCCGGCTGCGCCTGATCGGCAAGCTGCTCGGCCGCGGCTACACCTTCGCGATCATCAAGGACCTGCTGTCGGCCTGGGAGACCGGCAAGGACGTCGGCGAGGTCCTGGGCCTGGAGAAGGTGCTCACCGATCCGTGGTCGGACGAGATCCCCGGCACCACCACGCTGGAGGAGCTGCGGTCCGCCTTCGGGCCCGACCTGGACCCCGCCGAGATCGCCCGGATGCTCGACCGCACCGTCCGGCTCGGCCTGGTCGAGCCCGCCGGCGGCGACCACTACCGGGTGCCGAGCCCGCGGCTGCTGCACGTGGGCGCCGAACTGGTCGCCGCCGGGATCCCGCTGGAGTCGGTGCTCGACATCGCCGAGCAGATCCGCGACGACTGCGACGTGATCGCCGGCCGGTTCGTCAACCTGGTGCGCGAGCACGTCTTCCAGCGCGACACCGACGAGTCCGTGCCGGGCGGCGACGACGTCGCGGAGATCGCGGCGATGGTGCGGCGGATGCGGCCGCTGGTGAAGATGGTCGTCGACCCGTTCATCGCCCGCGCCATGGAGACCCGCGTGCAGGCCGCCCTCGGCACCCAGCTGGAGGAGATCCGCGACCACATGGCCGCGGCCGCGGACGCCTCCCGGAGCTGAGCACCCGGGGCGGGGTCAGAGCAGGGACGCGCCCCAGACGACCGTGACCTGGCGCGAGTCGCCGGTCGTGGGGTCGATGAACGTGACCGTCGCCTCGCCCGGCAGGTTGATCAGCCCGGTGCTCAGCGTGATCGTGAGATCGGCGGTCCCGTCCCGATCCAGGTCGCCGCGCGGCTGCGACACGCTCACCTGCTCGGACGACGACACCGCGTTCCACTCCACCGGACCGCGCAGCGCGCTCACCCGCACGCTCCCCGTCTTGGTGCCGTACAGCTCCACCTTCGCCGGGCTGACCGCGAGCGTGCCCGGCCTGGGCGGCGCGGGCGGGGCCGGCACCGTCGGCGACGGCCGCGGTGTCTCCCGCTCGTTGGATTGCGGGTTCAGCGGCGGCCGGGCACCCGGCGCGGACGGCGCCTGCGCCTGCGGGGGACGCCGCTGGTCGCGTTCGTGGCCCTGCGCCCCCGGCGACTGCTCGGTGATGGACGGCTGCGGGCGGGTGTGGAACGGCGGCCAGTAGATCGTCGGGTTGCCCAGCCCCGGACCCATCATCAGCGCGGCCAGCACCGCCGTCACCAGAGCCCCGGCCATGCCGCCGCCCGCGAACAGCCACCGCTTGGTGAACGGCGACGGCATGTCCGGCTGGCTCGGCAGTCCCGCCGGGGTCAGCCCGCCGCCGCGGGCCGCGATGTCGGCCCGGTAGCCGGCCAGCTCGGGATCGGTGGCGGTGTGGACGACCCGGTGCCGCAGCGCGGCGGGCAGCACGGGCGAGGGCGCCAGCGCGAGCAGCGCGGCCGGGTAGACGGCGGCGCGGCGGTCGCAGTCGTCGCACGCGTGGTCGTCGAACGCCGCGCCGCCCGGGGGCTGCTGAGTGCGCCGCCCGGCCGCGCGCTTCGCCCCGCCGGGGCCGCCGCTGGACGGCGCGTTCCCACGCTGGGGCGGACGGCGCGAGGGCGGCGCGGAACGGCGCGCGCGGCCGGGCAGGACGCCCGCGGCGGTCCGCCGCGAGGCCGGGCCGCGGCGCCGTTCGGATCGCTCCTGCGCGGCTTGGCCGTCTTCGTCGTCGCCCTCGGTGTCGTCCGGCTCGGGGACGGGCGGCTTCTTCGCGGCCGCTCCGCCGACAACGGTGCTCGCCTGCTCGTCCTCCGCGCGGCCCTGCACGGACTCGGTACGGGCGAGCAGCTCCGCCTCCGCGTCCGCGACCTCCACGGCCGGCGGGGTGCGCCGTTCGGCGACGCAGCGTTCGGTCAGCAGCATCAGCTCGGTCTCGTACGCGGACTCCAGCGCGGACCGGGAGCGTGCCACGCGCGCGGCGGCGCGGCGCGAGGAGATGCCCAGCACGATGCCGATCTCGGAGGGGAGCAGCCCGTGCCGCACGGCCAGCAGCAGCGCCTCCTGGTCGCCCGGATCCAGGCGGCCCAGCGACGCGTCCAGGAGCCTGCGCAGCTCGGCGGACGGCGGCAGCTCCGGTTCCTCGGCCGCGGGAATCTCCGTCCGCGCGGACCCGCCGTCCTCCTTCGGCCTGCGGCGGGGCAGCGGCGGGCCGCCCGGACGGCGGCCCAGCCCCCTCGCGTTCCCGCCCGCGCCGGCCCGGGCCGGCTCCGCGGCCATCAGCGCGGGCGGCTCACCGAACTCGACATCGGGCTCCCAGAACAGCGCCCGCGGCCGGCCCCGCAGGACGCACCGGCGGCGGGCCGCCCCGTACAGCCAGGACCGCAGGTGCACGTGGTCGCGCATCCGCGGCGCGCGGCGGCAGGCGTCGATGAACGTGTCGTGCACGATGTCCGCCGCGATCTTGTATTCGCCGGACAGGGACAAAACGTAGTCGTACAGGCGCTCAGCGTACCCGTCGTAGAGAGCGGCCAGCGCGCCATCGTCGCCTTCGTTCAGCCTGTGGACCAACCGTCGGTCGGCCGCGGTGTCGAAGGAGGACCACCTGGGCATTCGCGCTCCCGGCACCGGCATGTGGGAGACCCGCCCTCGCGGGGCCGTCTGGGTATTCGGCCCACCCTGCATACACCCGTCTGCCCCATCCGCACCACTTGATCCCTTGAAATGACAATGAGGTGGCCATGGGGTGACACCGACCGTTCCCTTTGTATCTGCGGGGATGTCAGGGTGTACCCGTTCCGTAACGCCGCGCGAACGCCGTCCCGCCGGGGTCAGCCGAAGTGCCGCACGGTGAGCTCCCCGTCCGCGTACCGCCGCCGCAGCACCTTCTTGTCGAACTTGCCGACCGAGGTCTTGGGCACGGATTCGATGAACGACCAGCGCTCGGGGAGCTGCCACTTGGGGATCCGGTCGCCGAGGAACCCCCGCAGCTCCTCGGCGGTCAGCACGGCGCCGTCCCGTACCACCACCGACGCCAGCGGGCGCTCCTGCCAGCGCTCGTCGGGGACGCCGACCACCGCCGCCTCCAGCACGTCGGGATGCGCCATGAGGTGGTTCTCCAGCTCCACCGAGGAGATCCACTCCCCGCCGGACTTGATCACGTCCTTGGCCCGGTCGGTGAGGATCAGGTAGCCGTCGGCGGACAGCGTGCCGACATCGCCGGTGCGCAGCCAGCCGTCGTTGAACCGGGACGGGTCCTCGTCCAGGTGGTACGCGCCGGTGATCCACGGGCCGCGGATCTCCACCTCGCCGACCGACACGCCGTCGTGCGGCAGCACCACGTCGCCGTCGCCGACGATCCGCATCTCCAGCCCGGCCAGGACGCGGCCCTGCGACACCCGGGCCCGCCAGGCGTCCTCGCCGCCGGAGCCGACCGGCGGGTGCGCCATCGTGGCCACCGGCGAGGTCTCGGTCATCCCCCACGCCTGGACGATCGTCACGCCGAGGTCGTCGAACCCGCGCATCAGCGACTCCGGCACCGCCGAACCGCCGCACGGCACCAGCCGCAGCGAGCTGAGGTCGGCGCCGTGCTCCCTGGTGTGCCGCAGCACGTCCGCCCAGATCGTCGGCACCGCCCCCGCGATGGTGGGGCGCTCCGCCTCGATCAGCCGGACCAGCGGCTCGGCCTGCAGGAACCGGTCCGGCATGACCAGCGACGCCCCCGCCATGATCGCCGCGTACGGCAGGCCCCAGGCGTTGGCGTGGAACATCGGCACCACCGGAAGCACCCGGTCGGACGCGTTCATCCCCATCGCGTTGCCCGTCGCGATCGACATCGAGTGCAGGTACGCCGAGCGGTGCGAGTACACCACGCCCTTGGGATTGCCCGTGGTGCCGCTGGTGTAGCACATGGCGGCCGCCGCACGCTCGTCGATCTCCGGCCAGTCGAACTCGGCGGGCGCCGCGGCGAGCAGCTCCTCGTAGGAGTGCAGCACCTTGCCCGCCCCCTCCAGCGGCCCGGTGTCGCCCTCGCCGACCACGATCACGTCCCGGATCGTCTTCAGCTGCGGCAGCACGGGCGCCAGCAGCGGGATCAGCGAGCCGTCCACGATGACGACCCGGTCCTCGGCGTGGTTGGCGATGTAGACGAGCTGGTCGGGGAAGAGCCGCAGGTTCAGGGTGTGGAGCACGGCACCCATGGAGGGGATCGCCAGGTACGCCTCGAGATGTTCGGCGTTGTTCCACATGAAGGTGGCCACGCGCTGGTCGCCGTCCACGCCCAGCCCGCGCAGCGCCCCGGCCAGCCGCGCGGCGCGCTCGCCGAGCCGCGCGTAGGTCTCCCGGCGGGTCCCGTCACCGGTCCAGGTGATCACCTCGCTCCCGCCGAAGACGCCGGTGCCGAAGCGCATGATCGAGGTGATGGTCAGCGGAAAGTCCTGCATCGTGCTCCACACGGCGCACCTCCAGCTCGGTGGATCCCAGAACCCGGATTCTTGCCCGAAGTATCGGCCGATGTCAGCACCCGCCCGCAGTTTTCTCCGTATCCCCTCCAGACACGCACCGCGATAGCGGCTTCGCGGCACCCGCCGCGCCGACGCCTCGCGGCCGACGCGCCGCGCTTCTAAGGGCCCGCATCGCGGTTGTGCGGAGACGCGTCATGGCTCCAGGGCGGCACGTCCCGGCTCTGGGGCGGCGCGTCGCGGTTTGGCTGGCTCGGCGGGAACGAGCCAGCTCCGGGACAGCGTGTCGCGGTTTCGCGGAGACGCGTTGCGGTTTTGCGGAGGTGCGTTGCGGCTCTGGGACGACGCGTCCTGGCCCTGGCGCGAGGGACCGCGCTTCTGCGGGAGCGAGGCGGCTCTGGGGCGGCGCGTCGCGGTCTTGTTGGGGCGCGTCGCGCTTCTGCGCGGGCGCGTTGCGGTGTTGCGGAGGCCCGTCGTGGCTCCGGGGCGGCGCGTCGTGGTCCTGGGACGGCGGGCGGATCGCGCTTCTGCAGGAACGAGTCGTGGCTCTGGCGGCGCGTCGCGGTCTTGCGGGGGCGTGTCGCCGTTCTGCGCGGGCGCGTTCCGGCTCTGGACGACGCGTCCTGGGCCTGGCGCGGCGGGCCGCGCCTGCGGGGACGAGTCGCGGTTCTGGGGCGGGGTGTCGCGGTCTTGCGGGGGCGTGTCGCCGTTCCGCGCGGGCGCGTTCCGGCTCTGGACGACGCGTCCTGGGCCTGGCGCGGCGGGCCGCGCCTGCGGGGACGAGTCGCGGTTCTAGGGAGGCGCGTCGCGGTCTTGCGGCGGCGTGTCGCGGTTCTGCGCGGCTGCGTCCTGGCTCTCGGGCGGCGCGTCGTGGCTTTGCGGGGGCGTGTCGCGGTTCTGTGAGGGCGCGGGGCGGCTTTGGGGCGGCGCGTCGTGGTCCTGGGACGGCGTGTCGCGGTTTGGCGGGGGTGTGTCGTGGTTCTCGGGCGGGGTGTCGCGGTTCTGGGGTGGGACGCCGGGTTCCGGGGACGGGATCTTGGGGAAGTCGGCCTCGAGGCCGGCGTCGTCCCGGAGCTTGGCCATAGCGCGGGAAACGGTGCTCTTGACGGTGCCGATGCTGACTCCGAGAACCTCGGCGATTTCGGCCTCGGCCATGTCCTCGTAGTAGCGGAGCATGACCGCCATGCGCTGCCGCTCGGGCAGGCGATCCAGGGCGCGGCCGAGGGCGTCGTGCAATTCGCTCCGCCGGGTATGATCATCTACCGGCTGGTCGGGCAGTTCGTCGGTGGGGTAGATGTCCAGCTTGCGCCGGCGCCACCAGGAGATCTGGGTGTTGACCATGGCGCGGCGCACGTAACCGTCGACCGAGGCGCGGTCCTGGATGCGGTCCCAGGCCAGGTAGGTCTTGGCGAGGGCGGCCTGCAGGAGGTCCTCGGCCTCGGCGCGATCACTGGTGAGCTGCAGCGCGGCGCGCAGCAGCGCGGGCCCGCGGGCCGCGACGTAGTCGCGGAACTCCTCGTGCCGCGTGCTGTTCACGTCACCACCGAGCCAGGGGTTGGGAGCCTGCGGTCGACCCGTACCGACGAGCTGATCGTGAGGCATCGGAGCGTGATCCCGACCCCTCGACGATGGCACGAAGATCGTAATTCCGGGTCATCTGAAAAGACATATTAGGGTCAACCAGGGGATAATAATCAACCGGGGTAAAAAGAACCTCAACCCCTGCATGACTTATCGCGACAAATCCGTCGACAGTCCGGCCCCCGCGGGTGAGTCTTGACACGCTGTCCTAACAGCCCTGGACACGAGTTTGAAGATCGCCGAAGTCAAGATCGACGCCGGAGTGTCGCCATGCCGCTTCCACCCCGATGCCGTGGCGGAGAGCGCCGCAGATACCGGGAGCTCGTCCTGGGAGGGTCCGAGCCGCCCGGTACCGCCCCGGGTCCGCGCCGTCCCCCGCGCGTCCTGGCAGGGACCGTCCTCGACGCGAGCCCGCACCTGCTGGTGCTGCGCGGGTCCGGCGGCGAGGTGCGGCTGCCCATGACCTCCGCCACCTCGGTCTGGCATGGCGGGCGCGGGGGCCTCGCCGCGCTGCTGCCGGGACGGGAGGTGATCGTCCGCTCCACCCCGGACGGTCTCGGCGCCGACCGGATCTGGGTGGACATCGGCCGGGTGACCGGCACGATCCTGGCGCGCGGCAGGGACGCCGTGGAGGTGGACATGGGTCCGCATCGCGGGCGCACCCATGTGGTGATCCCCCCGCACGCCCTGGGCCGGGTCCTCGTCCGGCACCCCAGGCTCGAACCGGGCTTCCTGATCGACGTCATCTGCGTGCGCTCCCCGGCGGGGCCGCAGGCGGTCCGGCCCGGGACGTCCCAGCCGGGCCACCGCGCGGCCGACCTCGCCGCGCCCGAGCCGGACGTGTCGGTGCCCCAGGTGCTCCAGGGGACGGCGACCTGGTTCGGCGGCGCCACCTACGAGGTCCCCGCGCCGCGGGCGGAGCCGGACACGGCCCGTCCGGACGGCGACGGTGCACCGCTCGGCCGGACGAGCCCGGGCGCCGAGGCGCTTCCGCACATCGACGGCGCCGTCGTCCCGACCCGCGCGGAGTCAGGACGGGGACGATGCGGGCCCCGGCACGCCTCGTCCACCCGCAGGCGCGGCCCGGCCCGTCCCACGCGCCGCCGCCCCGAGGCCGGTGTCCCGGAGGCGCGGCCCGACGCGCGGGCGGCGGGTCCGGATTTCCGTCTCAGCGGGGGCGCGGCCGGGGCCGCCTACCCGGCGCTCGACCCCGAAGGACAGGGCGGCGGTTGCCCCGACGCCCCGCCGCCCGGGTGCGCGGCGCTGCCCTACCTCTCCCTTGGCAGTGAACTGGTCGTCCGGAACGAGTGCGCGGACCTGACCGCGACGCTGCCGGTGATCGAGTGCGGCTGCGTCGCGGCGGGCTACTGCGACCGGTGCGTCGAATGCGGCACCTCCCCGCGCGGGCGCCTGGTCGAACTCACCCCCGCGGCGTTCGTCGGCCTCGGCGGCGACCTGGACGCGGGCTGCTTCAACACCGTCCTGCGGCACGGCGCGCCCGGAGCGGCGGCGGGAGTCTGACGATGCTGGACGACATCCAGAACACCCAGGTCCTGCTGCTGGCCACCGTCCTGCTGGCCGCCTGCCTGGCCAAGTTGATCATCCTTCCGCCGGCGTCCGCCGCCGCCGAGCACGTGCACGGCGTGCCGCTCCCGGAACGGCTGCGCCGGGCGACCGGGCTGGGGCAGAGCCGCGTGATCAACGTCGGTCTCGGGCTGACCGAGGGCACGCTCGCCCTCGCCCTGCTCGTCACCTCCCACATGTCGGTGCGGGTGGCCACGACCGTGGCGTTCGCCGCCGCCACCTGGGCGGTGGGGGAACTGCGGGTGCACCGGCCGGACGCGGGCTGCGGCTGCTTCGGCGGGCTGAGCACCGAACGCGTCCGCCGCCGCGGCGTGCTGCGCGCGATGCTGCTGACCGCGGCCGCCGTCCTGTCGCTCGGGGCGCCGCTCGCGGGCGTCCAGGTGCTGCGCGAGGTCCCGGCGCAGGTGGCGCTGGTGTTCGCGGTCGAGCTGGCACTGTTCGCCGCGCTCTCGCCCGAACTGGCGGCGATCGCCCGGCGTCGCGTCCGGCTGCGGCGGCGCCGTCCCGCGACGCCGTGCGAGCGGCGCCGCAGCCCGCTGGCCGAGACGTACGCGACGCTGTACGGGAGCGCCGCCTGGACGGAGGCGGAGAACTCGGTCACCAGCGCCGTCCCGGTGGACGTGTGGCGGGAGGGCTGCTGGCGGTTCGTGGTCTTCCCGGCACGCGTGGACGGCCACGACACCGAGATCGTCTTCGCCGTCTCCACCGCCGAACGCCGCCGCACCGTACGCGCCGCGCCCGTCCCGCCCCCCGCCGAACCCGAACCCGATTCGACGCTCGACCACGAACCCGTCCGAGCGGAGGTGGGCCCCGCAGAGGTGTGCACCGCCTCCAGCTGACTCTTCGCCTCTCTAGCCGTCTCTTGGGTCATTGCTAGAACCTCTTAGAAAACCCTCACCCCAGAAGCCTCGACGCAACCGACAACCCCCTGTTCTCCAAGGTCACCGGAACCCGAGGACACCGGGCGTGCGGCTTGGCGCCGTCCACCGATCAGCGCGTTGGCCCAGGGCGAGGGTGATCGTGGGACCCGCGTGCCTTTCGTGCAGGCGGGGCTCGTGGCCGGGGGGTGCGGGTTAGCGGAGGCGGGTGATTCGGACGGCGATGCGGTTGCCCTCCGGGGGACTGGTGTCGATGCTGAGGGCGTTGTTGATCTCGATGCCGCCGTTGGCGGTGGTGGTCATGCCCGAGTCGAGGGCGAAGGTCACCCCTCGGCGCCGACGGCGAGGACGGTGAGGGCCTGGATCCGGGGCTCGGCCTTGACCTTGGGGCCGAAGCGCAGCACGTCACCCGCCTTGACCATAGACCTCACAGTCGCCGTCCTTGCAGGCCGACAGCTTCCTGCCGTCCGCCGCCGTGGACGGGGAGAGCGGCTTGGCGGAGGGCGAGGCGGACGACGGGGAGGCGGCGGTGCCGGTGCCCTCGTCGCCGCCGCAGGACGTGAGCAGTGTCAGGACGGGACGGCGGGCACCAGTGCGGCCGTGACGAGAGGCGGCTTCCGGTCCATGGTCTTCCTGCTGGTGGGAGCCGCGCCATCGTGGTACGGAGCACCTGAGAGGGGTCCCGGAAACAGGCGAGGCCGCGTCCGCTGGATGGGTACGGACGCGGCCTCGAACCACTGGTGAAGGGGCCACCGATGATGATGGTCTCACCGGTGGGCGTCTTTGGGTATTACCAGTTGCCCTCTTCCGGCCGCATCATGCGCTCGTCCTGCTCGCGGCCGCGCTCGTCGGCGCGGCGGGACGAGAACATGCCTTGGTCCTCCTGGGCCGCCATGCTCTGGTCGTCGCGGTCCGCCGAATGCTCGTTCTGGGCGCCGGCGGGCATCTTCTGACGCGCCTCCTGGGCGGAGGGGTGGCGGGCGGCGCCGGAGCCCCGCCGCGACGCGGCCATCTCGTCGCGGTTCCGCTGCGCGGACGACTGCTGGCCCTCGTTGCGGGGCTTGCTCCGGCGACCTTCGCGATTGTTCATGTCTCCCCCTGACTTGGACAGTGCGCCCTCAATGACGCAAACACCCCGCGTTATACCCCGAATGCGGTGAGTAACCGACTTTTGTTCCTCGGCTTCGATACGACTCTCTAGCCCCCTCTAGCGATCCGCCTAGAGCGGCTTAGAGAGCGCGAGATGCGAAGGCTCGGCGACTATGCGGCTATCTAGCGTCAGGGCTAGAAAGCCGTAGAGAGTGCTGACGTCGCCGGTCGATGCGGTTTTCTAGGGGTCTCTACGCCGTCCCCTAGACAGGGGTAGAGGACGGTCGAGAGTGCTTGCCGGGTTCAGGCGGGCTGGGAGCGCAGGAACTTGCCGAAGTGCGGGACGGTGAACGCGACAAGACCGCGCTCGGCGCTGTAGATCAGGCCTTTCTTGATGAGGCCGTCGCGTGCGGGTGACAGGCTGGAGGGCTTGCGGCCGAGTTCTTCGGCGACGGCGGAGGTGAGGACGGGGTCGTCGCCCAGCATCGCCATCGCCCGCATGTAGTCGCGCTCGGCCGGGGTGGCGCGGTCGTAGCGGCTGCCGAAGAAGCCGACCGCCAGCTCGCTCTCCGCCTCCGGCGCCGCGACCTTGATGTCGTCGGCCGTGATCGGGGTGTCGGGGGCCACGTCCCAGACGACCTTGGCGTACGCCTGGACGAAGTAGGGGTAGCCGTCGGCCGCGCCGTACAGCGCGTCGAGGGCCTCGGGGGTGAAGGTCACGTGCTCGCGCTCGGCGGGGGCCATCAGCGCGAAGTCGGCCGACTCGCGGTCGAGCCGGTCGATGCGGGCGTACCGGAACAGCCGCTCGGAGTAGGACTTGCTCGCCGACAGCACCGCGGGCAGGTGGGGCAGCCCCGCGCCGACCACGATCAGCGGGCCGCCGACCTGGGACAGCTCGTGGCAGGCGGCGCACAGCGCGGAGACATCGTCGGCCGGGATGTCCTGCATCTCGTCCACGAACAGCGCGATGCCGGCGCCGACGTCGGTGGCGACCGAGGCGGCGTCCACGAACAGCTCGGTGAGGTCGATCTCCAGATCGCCGGAGTCGGCCCGGCCGCGCGCGGCGGGCACGTCGATCCCCGGCTGCCAGCGGTGCGCGCGGGCCTTGCCGCGCCCGGTGCCCGGCTCCTCGCCCGCCTGGGCGAACGCCTTGAGCACGCCGAGGAACTCCTCGATCCGGTCGGGGGCGCGGTGCCGCGGCGCCAGCTCCCGCACCGCCATGTGCAGGGCGGAGGCCACCGGCCGCCGGATCGACTGGTCGGGCCGCGCCTCGATCTTGCCGGTGCCCCACAGCTTCTGGATGGCCATCGAACGGAACGCGTTCAGCAGCACGGTCTTGCCGACGCCGCGCAGCCCCGTGATGACCATGCTGCGCTCGGGACGGCCGCGCGCGACGCGTTCGAGGACCACCTCGAACTGCCGGAGCTCGCGGTCGCGGCCGGCCAGCTCCGGAGGGCGCTGCCCGGCGCCGGGAGCGTAGGGATTGCGCACGGGGTCCACGCTCTCGGACTCTATGAGGCGATATAGCTGAGGCCGTAGATTTGCGTAGAAACTCGTACGGCGTGTCGCGCGGGATTCCCGGCGCCCGGCGCAGCGCGGCGCCGCGTCCAGGCCGATCGGTGCCACCGTCGCAGCCATGTGCCACCTCCCCGGGCGCGCTTGCGTGCGAACGAGCTGGTCGAACCTCTGTTCGACTCGTTCGAACACAGTAGCGCATGCCGTCCCGTCCGTCATCCGGAACACGGCGAACGGCCGCGCGCCCTTTCTCTCGGGCCCGCGGCCGTTCGCCGCTCGGAATCGCAGGTCAGGACAGGTTCTCGTCCGCGCTGGACAGGTGCGGGACGTGCTCGGCCGGGATCGTTCCCATGCGTCCGGCCTGGAAGTCCTCGAACGCCTGGACGATCTCCTCGCGCGTGTTCATCACGAACGGCCCGTACCGCGCGACCGGCTCCCGGATCGGCAGCCCGCCCAGCACGAGGATCTCCCAGCCGTTCGGGCTCGAGGCCGGCTGGGCGCCGGCGGCCCGCAGCACGATCCCGTCGCCGTCGCCCTTGTGGTGGGACCCGGCGAAGACGGCCATCTGGCCCTCGTCCACCGCGACCTCCTCGACCCCGGCGGTGCCGCGGCCGGACAGCACGTACACGAGGGCGTTGAACTCGCGCGGCCACGGCAGGGTGAGCCGCGCGCCGGGCGCGACGGTCGCGTGCAGGTAGTTGATCGGCGTGTACGTGTCGCCGGGCCCGTCGTGCCCGGCGAGCGATCCGGCGATCACCCGTACGAGCGAGGACCCGTCGTCGGCGGCGAGCAGCTTCACGTCGCGCGCCTCGATGTCCTGGTAGCGCGGCTTGACCCACTTCTGGGCGCGGGGCAGGTTCACCCACAGCTGCACGCCGTGGAACAGCCCGCCCTTGGCGACCAGCTCGGGCGGCGGCTGCTCGATGTGCTGGATCCCGGACGCGGCGGTCATCCACTGGGTGCCGCCGTCGGAGATGAGGCCGCCCCCGCCCGTCGTGTCCTGGTGCTGGAACGCGCCGTCGATGATGTAGGTGACGGTCTCGAACCCCCGGTGCGGATGCCACGGGGTCCCCTTGGCCTCGCCCGGGGCGTACTCCACGGCGCCCATGTGGTCGAGCAGGAGGAACGGGTCGGCCAGCGCGAGATCCACCCCTGGGAACGGGCGCCGCACTTGGAAGCCCTCCCCTTCGAGGTGTCGCTGGGCGGTGATGACCTTGGCGACGCGGCGCCAGTCCGTACCGTCCTCGGGGAGACGGGGCAGACGGGGCAGCGTGAGCGGGTCGGCCATGACGGCGGGCATGGGACTCTCCTCTACACTCTCGGGCCGCCCCCGGTCGCCGGATCGTCCGCCTTCCCGGGGAGCGCTGTGCGCGGTACAACCTGGTTGAAAGATAAACTATTCCAGTATTAGTTGAAACTTCAACATGACCGTATACTGGCGGCATGAGCGAACCACGCTGGCTCGATGCCGCCCAACAGCACGACTGGCGGGCCTACGTGGACGGCAGCGTCAGGCTCAACGAGATCATGGACCGCGACCTGAAGACCAAGCACGGCCTCTCGGTCTCAGAATACGAGATCCTGGTCCGGCTCTCGGAGGCGCCCGACCGCCGTCTGCGAATGGCCGAACTGGCCGCGCACGCCAGCCAGTCCCGCAGCCGCCTGTCCCACACCTGCTCCCGCCTGGAGGCCAAGGGCCTGGTCAAGCGGGACAACTGCCCCAACGACAAGCGCGGCGTGTTCGCCCACCTCACCGACGAGGGCTTCGCCGCACTGGAACGCGCCGCCCGCGACCACGTCGAGACCGTCCGCGACTTCTTCATCGACGTGATCGAACCGGAGGACCTGGCCGCCATCGGCCGCGCCTTCACCGCCGTCAACAAGCGCATCGGCGACAACCGCTAGAGGGGAAGGCCCGTCAGGAAACCCACCGACACCAGGGTCAGGAACACCCAGCCCAGCATCATCCCGAACCCGTACGGCCGCCACGGCCCCCGCACCTTCCACGCCAGCAGCCCGCCGAGCCCGAACGCCAGCACCAGCAGCGTCACCATCTGCGGCATCAGGCTCGGCCGGCGGCTCATCATCAGCGGCCCCCACATCATGACCGCGTCCACGAACGCGAACGTCAGGAACCCCGCCGCCGCCAGCCCGATCTCCCGCCGCGGCGGCACCGCCACCGGACTCCGCCGCAGCCGGATCAGCGGCTCGGCGCGCGAGGCGTCCTCCACCTCCACGGACGAGGCCACCGCGAAGATCTCGTCCTCCAGGCTGGCGCCGTCCGGGTCCTTCTCGTCGTGCTCGCCCATGCCGGCTCCCGGCCGGGGACGCCGGGTCGGCCCCGGCTGGGGGGTGAACGTATCTGCCACGGCGTGCTCGCCCCCGTCCCCTGTCACGACGGGCACGCCCTCAGACGCACCGTAGCGAATCCCCGGTCCCACGCGAAGGCACCGCGACGTGTCATCCTGCTGTTATGCCTGGTAGCCGCCTCGTGTACGCAACAGCACTGGTGACGGCACTCGCCGTCACGGCGACCGGATGTGGCCGCGGCTCCGAGGAGCCGGCCGGCGCCCCGGCCGCACCGCCGACCGCGCCCGCCACCCCGCCGCAGGCCGCGCCCTCCCCGAGTCCCACGGCCTTCCAGTCCCAGATCAAGAAGGTCACCGCCGGGGACCTCGAACACTCCTGGCGGCAGGGCTGCCCGGTCGGCCCGTCCGGGCTCCGGATGATCGAGATGACCTACTGGGGGATGGACAAGAAGCCGCACACCGGCGGTCGCCTGGTCGTCAACGCCGACGCCGCGAACGACCTGGTCAAGGTGTTCCGCAAGCTGTACGACATGCGCTACCCGATCGCCCGCATGGAGCCCGTGGACGCCTACAAGGGCAGCGACTTCGACTCGATCGAGGCCAACAACACCTCGGCGTTCAACTGCCGCCGGGCCACCGGGTCGAGCAACTGGTCACAGCACGCCCTCGGGCTGGCCATCGACATCAACCCGTGCGAGAACCCGTACGTCTCGGCCGACGGCACCGTCGCCCACAAGAACTGCGTCAAGTTCAAGAACCGCGAGCGCCGCGACCCCGGCGTCATCCACGCCGGCGACCGCGTCGTCAGGGCGTTCGCCTCGATCGGCTGGGGCTGGGGCGGCGACTGGGGCGGCCCCTGGGACTACCAGCACTTCTCCAGCACCGGCCGCTGACTCACATCATCATCGCGACCGCGATCGCCACGACCACGACGAGGGCCACCACGAGCACCGCGCCCACGATGAGCCCGGTGTTGACCTGCTTGGACTTCTCGGCCGGCCGCTGCGCGGCGAAGTTCTGGAACTGGTGGGTCG
The DNA here is from genome assembly GCF_042656285.1 of Actinomadura rugatobispora. Lineage (GTDB taxonomy): Bacteria > Actinomycetota > Actinomycetes > Streptosporangiales > Streptosporangiaceae > Spirillospora > Spirillospora rugatobispora. The sequence continues at coordinate 46,666 of NZ_JBHSON010000058.1, forward strand.
TCCCGGCCGGATCTTGGGGCTTTTCAGACATGCCGACGAGCGTAACGGAAGTCTTCCCCCAAGCTCAGGCCCTCCACCACACCCCGAAAGCCCGGTGAACGCCCCCGCCCCGACCCGCTATCGTGGTGCCTGCTCCACGGGAGGCTTCGCATAGTGGACGAGTGCGGCGGTCTTGAAAACCGCTGGGCCGGTATCCCCGGTCCCGTGGGTTCGAATCCCACAGCCTCCGCCAACCAGCACCCGTGATCGCCGGCCCCCGACCGCGCACCGAAAGCCGCCGGTCACCCGTCGTCGCAGCGGTCACGTGGCGGGTGGCAAGTAGGCGTCGTACTGCGCATAGTGGATGATCGCCGCGCACGCCTCCTCTGTGGTCGGCCGCGCACCTGCTCGCCAGCTACTCCAAACATCCAGCACCTCGCGGATCAGGACGACTTCCAGGAGGTAGGGCAGGTCCACCGGCGAGAGACCGTCCCCATGTTTCGCCGCCACCACCCGCGAGCCTGCTGTCCAGGGCTCCTCTGCGTACACGGTCAAGCCGTCGGCCACCCTGGCCAGCTGATCCACCAACTCGGCAAGCGTCAAGAGGAACTCCTCAGCCACGGGGGCGCGCCAATGCCCGACCATCAGGCGGGCCCGTGGCGCCGCTGTCTGTCGCACCATCTCGACGTTCACGCGCGGAAGGGGACCTCGTGGTGGTCATCGCGTGGCCGCTTGCCGTTCCTCGATGATCTGGATCGCCCGGCTGAGGTGATCGAGGAAGGTCCGTGCGTGCGGCAGCGTCAGCAGCAGGGACACATCGAGGCCGAGGCCGTCATCCCATGCATCGATCTGGACCATGTCACGCTCGTCGTCCGTCTCCACACTCACGACCGTGGAGTCGTCGCACGTCTCTTGATCGTCCACTGCGTGACCGTCCAAGGCGGGGATGGGCGTGCCGATGGGGCTGTCGCTGTGCATGTCCCCAGCCTCGCAGTGGGCTGCCGCTTTACGCTCATCACGTGTTCGCTCAATCGTCCGGTTTGCCGGCGGAACTCAAAGCCGCACTGCGAGAGCTGCGCCGGGTACGCGCCCAGCGTCCCGAGAGGGCGAGCGACCCCCTCGGCTTCGCGAACTGGCGCGAGGACATAGCAGGCGTCCTGGAGACCCTCTCCCGGCTTCTCCTCTTCGAAGAGGACCGCACCAAGGCAGTCGGCGAAGCCGCCCAGGCGCGAGAAGAGGCCGCACGCATCCGTGCCGAAGTTCGACGCGAGGCCGATAAGGGTTCCGGCGGGGGGCTCTGACTCTGGGCGCTCAGCGCCTGTCTGCGTCCCAGGGCCCGATCACCTGCGCGTCTTCGCCGGGGAGCAGGCGGTCCCTTCTCTTCGGCGGACGCCGCGGGCCGATCCCTCGTCCGGGCTCGTGGGCGTGACGATCTTGCGGTTCTCGGCGGCGCATCAGGCGATCAAGTCGCGGCCGCTCCTTGTCCGGTGCTGGTTCCGGATGACGAGACACGGGCGGGCCGGCCTTCAAAGGACCGGCCCGCTTGCTTCGTGGTGGTACGTGTACTTCAGGCCAGGGTTTCGCTACAGGGAACCGCGCCGCCAGGGGCCGGTGATGGCGAAAGTGATGCCGGGGCTCTGCGCGTTGGCGAACAGCCAGTTGCCGTTCTTCGGCTCGAAGGCCGACCCGCACCACTCCGATCCGGTGTAGTCGCCGGGTGCGACCGACTTGCCGGGAACGCCACCGGCCGGGATCACGACCTTGTTCTCCGAGAACGGGAAGATCTCCCCGTCGGTGGTCAGGCCGTGCAGGTACTCGCTGTCACTCCCGTCCTCGCAGAGGACGATGCCGCCCCGCGGGCTCACGCAGATGTTGTCCGGGTTGTTGAGCACGGACGCGTCCGGAGAGGCGAACAGCACCCGCATCCGCTCCGCCTTGGGGTCGTACTCGAAGACCTGGCCCTGCCCCTTGGGGCCGCCGCTCGTCGACACCAGGTAGATCCGTTCGTTGCCGTACCACGCACCCTCGCCCCGCCGGACCACCGCGGCACCGAGCGCGGCCCCCTGCTCCGCCGGACGCTTCTCGCCCGGCGCATAGTCGGGGTTGGGAATCGTGACCCACGATGTCCGGTACTCGACTCCCGTGGCATCGGCGTAGGTCGAGTACGAGGAGCCGTCGGGCGTCTCGATGACCATCATCTGCAGCTCGCCGCCGGCGGCCAGCTCGCCCGGCTTGCTGGGCAGGAACCGGTAGAAGCCGGACGGAGTGGCGTCCTCGGTCAGGTACACGATGCCCGTACGCGGGTCCACCGCGACGGCCTCGTGGCTGAACCGTCCCATCGCCTTCAACGGCCGCGGGTCGCCCTTGCCGTCAAAGGGAACCTCGAAGACGTACCCGTGCCGAGTGCCGTCGGGGCCGACCTCGGTGGTCTCCTCACAGGTCAGCCAGGTACCCCACGGCGTCGGCCCACCGGCGCAGTTCCGGATCGTGCCGGACAGGCTGCCCCAAGATTCGAGGAACTTCCCCGCCTTCGGATCGAACACGAGATTGGTGGTGCCGCCACGGGCCGCCGGGTTGTAGGCCGGTGTGGTGAACGCCCCGGTGAAACCGCTGCGCTCGTGGTTCCGAACCAGAGCGATCTTGCCGTCCGGGCGGTGGAACGCGGCCATGCCGTCGTGTGAACTCGGCGTGGGAGTTCCGTCGGACATGACGTCGCCCGTCCACCCGTAGGTCAGGTACTCGAATCCCTTCGGCAGGGCGAGGAGTTCGAGACCTGTGGTGTGGTCCTTGACCGGGTAGAGCGGTCCGTAATCCGGACTGGACGGCTGCTTGCCCATCGGTGCCGCGCCGGCGGTACGGGCGCCGAGGGCCTCCAAGGGAGCGATCGCGGCCACGGCGGCGGCTGTGGTGAGCCCGCCTTTAAGGAACTTGCGACGTGCGAAGCCGTCTGCACGGTCTGTCATTGATTCCTCCTGATGTCATTTGACGGAGGCAAGCTATCGGCCGCCAATAGCGCTCCTTTGAAACGGTCCAAAAATCCTGGATGAATAGTTGTGATTTGATCGGTCAAAGTGGCGGATCGGGGAGCATTCTCATGGACCATCGCCGAATGGTCCCCGGTTCAGGTCGATTTCCGCGGGGCCGGCCAGGCCACCGCGCGAACTGCCGGTGATCGGCCGTGCTCGTGCTGTGGTCGTGGTGCCCGCCGTCCGGAGGGGCTCGTCGGAGCGCCGCGGCCACGTTCGCCGTCGAGGCGTTCTACGAGGACAACCCCACATTTCGAACTCCGTACGCCCACGGGAACCGGGACCTTCGGCAAAGCGGCTGCGGCTGTGCTGAACGACCAGAGCTGCTGGGGCAGGCGAGGCGTGGCACGGTTCTCATCAATCGGATGAAACAAGGATTTCGCGCTTTGGGGTGTGCCTTTGGCGATGGCTTGATTTCCTTCCGGATACTCCTGTACGAGGTGGTCTGCGATGAGCTTTGTCGGCTGGTGGTGAAGTCGTTTTCTGTGGGTGTGGTGGAGGGAATCCTGGAGGGGAAGATGGACCACGATCCTGCTGCGCCGACTGGTGCTCAACGCCCTCGACTCCGACCACGCCGTCATGCCCAACCGCCAACCGGGGAAGCGAGACCGGCAGACGCCTGATCCCGACCGCGTTGAGCCGCATCCGTGCCTGGTGGCGAGCAGGCGGGCGCCAGGACCAGGTGACCGACGGAACCGGCGGCGAGCGCGACAGGGCCCCGGGCGCCCGTTGATGGCTTTCAGGTGAAAGAGCGGCGGCCGCTCATGGTCCCGGGGAAAGGGGCCGTTCTGGAGGCCAGGGTGCTCTGCTCCCCGCGCACGCGGGGAATGGTTCCTGGACCGGGTCGCTGGGCGACTCCCCCCGCCTCTACTCCCCGCGCACGCGGGGATGGGTCTCCACCCGCCCGGGCCGCGCCGCACGGGCTGTCCGGGTCCCCGCGTGCCCCCGACCCAGCTGGCGCAGCAGAGCTCCCGGCACTGGGTCCCGCGCGGGGTTAGCGCGCTCTTGTCTGGGGTGGGACGTCGGCAGACGGGAGGATCGGGCGGGTGGTTGCTGGGCGTCGTTTCGCACCCTCGCGGGGACTTACTCTCCGGTTGCGCCGTCGATGCGCTCGCGGAGCAGGTCGGCGTGGCCGTTGTGCCGCGCGTACTCCTCGATCATGTGGACGAGGACCCAGCGGAGCGAGACCTCCCTTTCGCGGTGACGTCCGGTGATGTCGAGGGACGCAGCGGCTCGAACGATGTCACGTGACCGTGCACACTCCTCGTCCCAGGCAGCGAACGCCTCGTCGGGGTCGGCCCTGTCGATCTGGAAGTCGATGTCGTCCTCGGGTCGCCGCTTCCACCGGTACGAGATGTCCTCGCCGCGCAGCCTGATTCGGAACCAGACCCGCTCGACCTCGGCCATGTGCCGGACCAGTCCCAGCAATGACATGGCCGACGGCGGTACGGACCTCTGCTTGAGCTGCTCGGCGGTCAGCCCCGCGCATTTCATGGCCAGTGTCTCGCGCTGGTACTGGAGAAAGCCTGCCAACATGGTGTGCTCTTCGGCCACCAGAGATGGTTCGGTCCGCCCTTGATCGTCCACTGGGGCAGTGTGGCACGGCCTGGACAACCACTCGGTGTGGACCTGCAACGCCATGGCCGCCGTACAGGCTTGGCAGCACGTCGTGATCGGGATGAGCGCGTGAGGTGGGGGAAGAACAGCGGTTCCGCTGCACGGCTGAGCGGTACTCGCGCCATGTGATGGCCGTCTGCCCGCCGCTCGCGCTCGCCGGGCCGACCTCGCCCGGCGCTTGACAGGCCGTCGCCGTGCCATGATCCGAATTGTGATCCAGTCAGCCCGAGTCATCTTCTTCCGGCCCGGCGCGGGTCTTCGCGATTCGTTCCGAGCCTACACGTTGCTGATCGACGGCGTTCCGTGCGGGAATATCAGGGTCGGGGAGCAGCTCAGCCTCGACGTTCACCCTGGGACGCACTGGGCGCGGGCTCGGATGGACTGGTTCAGCAGCCGGGAAACCTACTTCGACGCGGTGCCAGGGCATGCGGTTTGGATACGCGTTGAGCCTGCGGGCGGCGCGCTCCAGGCGCTGTGGCAACGCTTCAGCGACCCCAAGGGCAGCATCGTGCTCACGCCGTCCACCCCCCAACCGCTTTCCTGGTAAACCGGCCAAGCTGCCGGGCGCTGCGCTTCGCGTTTCCGTACCGCTCGCCCGGTGACGGCGGGGCGGGCGGTACGGCGCGGGCGCGCGGCTCAGGCGCCTCCGGCCCGTCACGCCGGAGGCCGCTCCGCTCGGCCGAGGCGCCGGTCAGCCGCAGTGCTCCCAGGGGGAGTACCACCCTTCGTTGGGGTTGCTGCCATAGCTACCGCCCCACTGGATGCATTGCCCTGCGGCATTGACCTTCACCGGGCCGGCGTAGGTCCGGTAGTTGCCGCCGTCGGACTTCCAAGAACCGCCGGGCTTCCGGATCTGGGCCGAGACGTACGTGGTGGTGCCGGGGCTGTTCTTCCAGGTGACCACGCAGTTGGTGGTGCCGTTGTACAGCAGGTAGATGATGGCCTTGCCCACGTACTCCTTGTCGATCACGTGGTATGAGCCGCCGCCGCACGCCGCGATCGGTGATGAGGCCGCCATCGCCGGGCTGCTGGTGAAGATGGAGCCGGCGATGGCGGCCGCGCTGGCCAGGGCCAGCGCAGCGCCCTTCTTGAAGTTGCGCACGGTACGTTTCCCGCTTAGGTGAGAGGGGCGAATCTTCTGACACTTGTATTCGTCCGCGCACGTGCCCGAAGCGCAACCTTCGGCTTGCGTCGCGTCGGGGCTCTCGTTGGATAGGTTCGTGGGGGTTTGATCACGGGAGTGGGGGCTTATGGCTGACGTGGGTGCGTTGCTGGGTGTGGCGTTGGGCGCGGCTGAGGTCGCGGGGGAGATCATGCGTACGCGCGGGCCCGGGGTGGTGACGGCCAAGGGGGAGCGCGACATGGCCACCGAGGTCGACTACGCCGTGGAGCGGGAGGTGCGCGCCTACCTGCGGGAGCGTACGCCGGACATCGCCATTCTCGGGGAGGAGGAGGGGATGAGCGGCGACGCCCGGAGCGAGCTGGTCTGGGCGGTCGATCCTGTGGACGGGACGGCGAACTTCGCCCGCGGCATTCCGCTCTGCGGGTTCTCGCTGGGGTTGCTGGAGCGGGGGCGTTCCGTGGTGGGGGTCATCGATCTGCCGTTCCTGGGGGCCCGGTATCACGCCGCCGAGGGGGCGGGGGCGTTCGATGGGGAGCGCCGTGTCCGGGCGAGTGCGACGACCACGCTCAAGGAGGTCATCGTTTCCCTGGGCGACTACTCGGTGGGGGACGAGCCGGAGTTCAAGAACCGGGTCCGGCTGGATCTGACCGAGCGGCTGGCGGCGAGCGTGCAGCGGATCAGGATGCTGGGGTCGGCGGCGATCGACCTGGCCTGGGTGGCGGACGGCAAGCTGGATGCCTGCGTGATCCTGTCGAACAAGCCGTGGGACACCTCGGCGGGTGTCGCCATCGCGCGTGAGGCGGGGGCGCGGGTGGTCGACCAGGACGGCAGCGACCACAGGGTCGACTCGGCGGCGACGATCGCGGTCACTCCCGCGTTCGCGGAGGAGATCGGCGGGCTGGTGCGGGAGTCGTGCGAACGGTTCGGATGACGGCGGTTCCGGCGTCCAGGTCGAGCCTGTTGTCTCCCTCCTCGTCCCGCATGACGAGGGAGCTCTGGCGCTGGTCGACCTCGTGGCGTTTGGACGAGGCGTAGAGGGACTGCAGTTCCTCGAAGCCGGTCGCGGCCAGGGGGCGGCCGTCGGCGGCCTTCCGCCAGGGCAGGCGGAGCCTGCTGCTGTTGGCCGCGTGCCCGACGCGGTCGATGACCGCGAGGGCGAAGAGCAGGAGGACCAGGCCGGGCAGCGACACGATCACCATGACGGTCAGGGCGGCGGGCACGACGCTTCAACGGTGCGGGGGCGGTGATGGTTCCGGAGACGATCGCGGCGGTGCCCTATTCGAGGGCGCGCCGTGGCGGCGGGACGGAGTCGGCGGTGCTTCCCGTCCAGCGGATCGGGGCCGGGCCGCTGCCGGACGGCTGCGAGGCGCTCGTGGTGGCGGGGGATCTGCAGGGTGTCGCCGCGTCGCCGTGGGGCGGTGATCCCGTGCTGCTGGGGGTCGCGGTCGCGGATCACCTGGGCGTGTGGGCCGAGCAGGGCCTGATTCCGGCGGTGGAGCGGGTCGGGGTGGTGCTGACGGGTGATCTGTACTCGGCGGACCGGAGGGGTGCGACGGGGCGTGTCGGGGACGTGTGGCTGGCGTTCGCGGTGCTCGGCTGCCCGCTGGTGGTGGGGGTCGCGGGCAACCACGACGTCGTTTCCGCGGAGGAGGTCGCCGAGTTCGGCGGCGTGTTGCTGGACGGCGGTTCGGTGGTACGGGGCGGAGTGCGTTTCGCGGGGGTCGGGGGGATCGTCGGCGACCCGCGGCGGCCTGGGCGGAGGCGGCCGGAGGATTTCGCCGGGCGGCTCGACCGGGTGCTGGACGAGGAGCCGGCCGTGCTGGTCCTGCATGAGGGGCCGCACGGGGACGCACCAGGGCAGGCGGGTAGTGCCCTGGTGCGAGAGCGGATCGCGTCGCGTCCCCCGGCGCTCACGTTGTGCGGGCACGTGCACTGGGAACGGCCCGTGTCGCCCCTGGGGGGCGGTCACATCATCAATGTGGACGCGCGTGTGGCCGTCCTGACCGGGCGGTCTTCTCCCAGACGTTGAGGAGGCGCGCGGTGGAGCCGCCGATGGGGCCGACGGCGTCGGCGATCGTCGAGCGGGGCGGGAGTTCGGCGTCCGCGACCGCCTGGACGGCCTGGCCCGGGTCGTCGATCGTGCTGGAGCAGACCGCCAGCAGGTGGGCGGGGACGGTCAGGGCCGGGTCGGTGCAGCCGACCAGCGGCGTCCCGACGGCGGTGACCAGCGGGAAGATCGTGCCGGGGATGCCGATGGCCGCCTCGGCGCGCGCGGATGCCTGCAGGGAGGGGACGGCGCTGATCTCGTACCGGTCCCAGAGCGTGCGGTCCTCGCGGGGGTGCAGGCCGACGAGGATGCGCCTGCCGGAGGCGCGCAGCCGCTCGGCGGCGGCGAGGAGCAGTTCGGTGCCGGGCGCGGCCTCGCCGGTTTCGTCCGGGTGGGTGACGCTGGTGAGGACCAGGACGAGACCGGGTTCGGGGGCGCGTACGGGCAGGGTGTCGGTCTGCGGTGAGCCGACGACGTCGATGGGACGGCGCGTGCCGAGGTAGCCGCCGAACGAGCGGGCGTCCGCAGGTGAGGGGGCGGTGATGGCGCGGAGCCGGGGGCGGAGGCGGCGGGCGCCGGGGGCCTCGGCGGGTCCGAGGTAGGCGAGCGCGCTGGCGGCGAGGGGAAGTTTCCGGAAGCGGTCGGCGCATTCGAGGGGCCAGTCGCCGGCGCCGGTGACGACGATGAGGTCGGCGGGCGGCGCCTGGCCGGGGGTGGTGACCGGTACGGGGTCGTCCGGCGCGATCTGCGCCGGGTCGGGGACGAGCTGGGTGAGCCGCCAGCCGCGGCGGGCGGCCTCGGTGAGCAGCGGCCTGACGTGGTAGGTGCCCCAGGGTTCGTTGGTCGCGATCAGTGCGCGGAGCGGGCGGCGCGGGCGGGCGTCGGCGGTGCCGGTGGTGGCGGCGAGGGCCGGCGCGGTGAGGGCGGCGGTCAGGAGGGCGCGGCGGGACGGCCGTCCCAGACCAAGATCGTTCTGCATGCGCCGCACCGTACGGGATGTGGGCGGACATCCGGTTAACGACATGAGGTTCCCCCCGGAACGGGGCAGAATCGGCGGGATGGGCGAAGCGGACCGCGAACCCCCGCCGGAGCTGGTCGCCGAGGCGGCGGCGCATCCCGGCGGCTGGGTGTACGAGATCGACTCCGGCTGGGTCGATGAGCCCGACGGGTACCTTCCGGTTCAGGCGATCCTCGGTGCGTGGAAGGTGGCCGGCGACGGGCGGCTGACCGGGGAGTTCCGGGAGAACGAGCGGCACCGCCCGCCCGGGGACGACTTCTCGGCGCTGACCGGGTCCGACCACTGGCTCGGCGACGATCCTGCGGCGGCCGTGCTGGCGGAGGTCGTCGACATCCTGAACCGGCAGGTCGACGGCACGGTCGTGGAGTGGATGCAGGTCCTGGAGGAACCCCGGTTCCGCCGGGACGGCGCGGAGCGGACCCAGGTGACGCGGGCGGCGCTGGCGCTGTCGCTCGTGCTGATGGCGCGGACGCCGGAGGGGCGCAGGCTGGCGCTGCCGGGCGTGCTGACCTGGGTGGCGGCGGGGCTGGACCGTCCCGCGGAACGGCGCGACCGGGTGTGGTTCGAGCTCGGGGTCGACTTGGACCGCGCCGAGGAACGGCTGCGGGAACGGATCCGCGAGCTCGACCGTCCGGAATGAGTTGCCGCGCTGTTGCGGGCGTTACACGCGCGTCGCGTGACGGCCATGGGGTCTTTCGCATCGAATGTCAATGTTGAATTCTGTGGCCGTCGAAGCCGTTGACTGCCGCGTCCCCGCTCGTGAGCATTCTCATCGACCACCTTCTGAGCCTGGCCGTACCCCCGAACGGCCGCTCCCGGCAGGATCGGAGTTCCGATGAGAAGGCGTCTCCCCCTGGTCACGCTCCTAGCGGCAGCGCCGCTCGTGGCCGTCCTCGCTACCCCCGCCCAAGCCGTCACGCACAACGCCCCCCTCTCCATGGCCGCTCCAGGGCATGGCGTGGAAGGCCAGTACATCGTGACCCTGAAGAAGGGCGAGTCCGTCGGCGACACCGTCTCCGAGCGCGGCATCCGTACGACGCACCGCTTCGGCAAGGTGCTGAACGGGTTCTCCGCGAAGATGACGTCGTCGCAACTCGAACGCCTCCGCCGCACCCCGGGTGTGGCGTCGATCGAGCAGGACGGCGTCGTCCAAGCCAGCGCGACCCAGACCAATCCCCCGTCGTGGGGCATCGACCGGATCGACCAGACGAACCTGCCGTTGTCGCGGAGCTACACCTACACGGCCACGGGCGCCGGGGTGAACGCGTACATCATCGACACCGGCATCGCCACCTCGCATTCCGACTTCGGCGGCCGCGCGACCAACGTGTACGACGCGGTCGGCGGCAACGGGCAGGACTGCAACGGCCACGGCACGCACGTCGCCGGGACCGTGGGCGGCACCGCGTACGGCGTGGCCAAGCGCGTGAACCTGCGCGGCGTGCGCGTGCTGAACTGCCAGGGCAGCGGCACCAACTCCGGTGTGATCGCGGGCATGAACTGGGTGGCGAGCAACCACGTCAAGCCCGCGGTGGCGAACATGTCCCTGGGCGGCGGCTACTCGTCCACGGTGAACTCCGCGGCCAACGGCCTGGCGTCCTCCGGCGTGTTCCTGGCGGTGGCGGCGGGCAACAGCAACGCGAACGCGTGCAACTACTCGCCGTCCAGCGCGGCCAACGCGACCACGGTCGCGGCGAGCACCAGCAGCGACGCCAAGGCCAGCTACAGCAACTACGGCAGCTGCGTGGACCTGTACGCTCCCGGGTCGAGCATCACCTCCGCGTGGCTGAACGGCGGCGTCAACACCATCAACGGCACGTCGATGGCCTCGCCGCACGTGGCGGGGGTGGGGGCGCTGTACAAGTCCGCCAACGGCGACGCGTCGTTCTCCACCATCCGCACCTGGCTGGCCACGAACGCGACCAGCGGCGTCATCACCGGCAACCCGTCCGGGACGCCGAACCTGCTGCTCAACAAGCGCGCTCTCTGATCGCCTGATCCGAGGCCCGGCGGGCCCGGTCCCGGCACCCGAAAGGAAGGGTGCCGGGACCGGGTTTTCGCATTCTTTCTGTCATATGGGTGTAACAAGCGGCATTTACGCTCACGTGATGGGCGACCGGGCGGAAATGACGGCCGTGGGCGTGGAAACGCATCGGCCGCTGCCCAGGGCCGACGGCCTGCCGGGACGGCTTCCCGGCGACCGGGTCGGCGCCGGAGCCGCGGCGTCTCCTGCGGTGCCCGCGGGTGGAGGACGTGGTCCTGCTCGCCGGGCCGTTCCGGGCGATGGTGGCCGAGGAACTGGACGGGGGCCGTTCGCCGTCGCGCTCACCCGCGTGGAGCCGGATCGTGAACTTCGCCAGGGGCGGAGGAGCCAAGCGACCCGGGGCGGACACGAGGCGCGTGTAGGAGGGAGCGGCGAAGGATGTGCGGGCTGAGCGGTGAGGTGCGTCTCGACGCGGAGGCCGCCGACGTCGAGGCGGTCGCGAGGATGACGGCCGTGATGGAGCCGCGCGGCCCGGACGGGGTCGGCGTCTGGTCGTCCGGGCGGGTGGCCCTGGGGCACCGCAGGCTGAAGGTCATCGACCTCTCCGACAAGGCCGCGCAGCCGATGGTCGACAGCGGCCTGGGCATCACCGGCGTCTTCAGCGGCTGCCTCTACAACTACCGGGAGCTGCGCAAGGCGCTGCACGCCGAGGGCTACCACTTCTTCTCCACCTCCGACACCGAGGTGCTGCTGAAGGCGTACCACCGGTGGGGCCGCGACTGCGTGCTGCGCTTCAAGGGCATGTTCACCTTCGCCCTGGTGGAGCGTGACTCCGGGGTGGTCGTCCTAGGGCGCGACCGTCTCGGCATCAAGCCGCTCTACCTGACCCGTGACAGCGAGCGCCTGCGCTTCGCGTCGACCCTCCCGGCCCTGCTCGCGGGCGGGGACGTGAACACCGATCTGGACCTGGTGGCCCTGCACCACTACATGACGTTCCACTCGGTGGTGCCGGCACCCCGCACCATCCTGGCCGGGGTGGAGAAGCTTCCGCCCGCGACCGTCCGCACCATCCGCACGGACGGCCGGTTCGACGATTACCTCTACTGGCGGCCCGACTTCTCCCGGCGGATCCCGATGAACCCGGAGGAGTGGTCGGAGGTCGTCCGGGAGGGTCTGCGCGCGGCCGTGGACCGCCGCATGGTCGCGGACGTCCCGGTCGGCGTCCTGCTGTCGGGCGGGCTGGACTCCAGCTTCATCGTGGCGCTGCTGGCCGAGTCCGGGCAGACCGGCCTGTCCACCTACAGCATCGGCTTCACCGCGGCCGAGGGCGAGGAGAGCGACGAGTTCGCCTACTCCGATCTGGTCGCGGAGCGGTTCGGCACCGACCACCACCGGATCAGGGTGGACGACTCGCGCCTCCTCCCCGCCCTGAACGGCGCCATCGAGGCCATGAGCGAGCCCATGGTGAGCCATGACGTCGTCGCGTTCTACCTCCTCTCCAGGGAGGTCTCGCGGCATCTCAAGGTGGTGCAGTCCGGCCAGGGGGCCGACGAGGTGTTCGGGGGATACGACTGGTACTCGCCGCTTGCGGGCATTCCCAGGGCGGACGCCCTCCCCGCCTACGCGCACGTGTTCTTCGACCGTCCCCATGGGGAGCTGTCCGGGATCCTCAACCCGCCCTACCTGCTGGGCCACGACGCGGGGAGCGACTTCGTCCGGTCCCATTTCAGCGTGCCCGGGGCGGAGACCACCGTGGACGCGGCGCTCCGCATCGACACCACGGTGATGCTGGTGGACGACCCGGTGAAGCGCGTGGACAACATGACGATGGCCTGGGGCCTGGAGGCGCGCACCCCGTTCCTCGACCACGAGCTTGTGGAGCTGGCCGCGGCCTGCCCGCCCGAGCTGAAGCTGGCGCAGAACGGCAAGGGGGTGCTCAAGGACGCGGCACGCGGGATCGTCCCGGACGAGGTCATCGACCGTCCCAAGGGCGATTTCGCGGTTCCGGCCATCCGCCACCTCTCCGGCGCCTACCTCGAACTCGTGCGCGAGGCACTGCTGGCGCCCTCCGCCAAGGCGCGCGGCCTCTTCCAGCCCGACTACATCGCCCGCGTACTGGAGGCGCCCGGCCTCTACCGCACCAACCGCGGTGCCAGCCAGTTGTGGCAGGCGGCACTGCTGGAGCTGTGGCTCCAGTGCCATGGGGTGTGACATGTTCAGCGGAGGCGGTCGGCCAGGGCCGGCATGATCCGCCGCCGCGACCATCCCAGGTAGAGCGCGGCCCCGGCCACCGCGACCACGCCGAACGTGATGACCATGCTCCACTCGATGTACCAGGGCTGCCCGGTGTCCCGCGGCCAGACGATGTTGACCGTCTGGACGGCCAGCCACACCGCCGCCGTGTACGTCACCGGTGCGCTGAAGCGTCCGAGGCTGAACGGCCCGGGCCGCCACCTGCCGCGTATGTGCTGGAGGGCCGCGCCCAACACCGGCAGCCCGAACGACACGTAGAACCCGACCGTGGTGAAGTTGACCAGCACCGAGTACAGCGTGGAGCCGGTCAGCAGCACGAACACGGCCGCGCCCGCGCCGGTGAGCACGATCGCGTTCACCGGCAGCCGCTCCGCGCCCGCGAGCCTGCCCAGCACGCCCGACCCCGGGAGCGCCCGGTCCCGCGCCGAGGCCCAGATGACCCGGGACACCGCCGCCTGCACCGCCAGGAAGCTCGCCAGGAACCCGATCACGAACGTGACCAGCAGCGGCCGCCCGATCGCCGGCCCGAAGTGCGCCACCAGCGTGTCGGCCACCGGGTCACCGGTCGCGCCGGACGTGGCCGCGTCCATGTCGGGAATGGCCAGGATCAGGCCGGCCGCCGAGTACATCACGATCGCCCCGACCGCCAGCAGCGACAGGATCAGCGCCTTGGGCACGTCGCGTTCGGGACGCTCCACCTCTTCGGCGATCGCGCCCGCCGACTCGAACCCGACGAACGACCATCCGACGTAGGCGGTGGCGGCCAGCAGTGGCGCGCCCAGCCACGGATCGCCTCCGGCACCGTCGAACAGGACGCTCACCGGGTTCTCGCGGTAGAAGAGGAGCAGCACCGTACCGAGGCCGACGGACGCGAGGACCTCGCAGATGAGGCTCGCCACGACGAGCACCTTCAGTGTGCGCCGTCCCACGATGTTGGCGAGGCTGCCCAGCACCAGGATCGCCATGGCGGTCGCCATCGTCGGGGCCTTGCCCGGGTCCGTGACGTTCATTGCCTGCAGGAGGAAACCCGCCGCCCCATAGGAGAGTGTGGACAGCGCGATGGTGAGCCCCCACATGTACGCCCACGCGGCGAACCATCCGGCACCGGGCCCGCGCACGTGCCGCGCCCACTGGTAGACGCTCCCCTCGTACGGCCATCGCGAGGCCAGCTCACCGAAAACGCAGGCGACCAGCAGCTGCCCCAGAAGGACGATCGGGAACGCCCACCAGAACCCTGGCCCGGCCGCCAGCAGACCCAGCGTGAAGATGGCGTAGAGGGCGACGATAGGAGACACGTCGGCGAAGGCCAGCGCCGTGGCCGATCGCAGGTTGAAGCCTTTGCGGAGGGTCCGGGTGTTGTCGCCGATCGTGGCCGTCATGGGAGGCGGCGGTCCTTCGCCGGCAGGCTGAGCAGCTCGTAGACCACCGCGGCCGCCGCGATCGAGGTGATCTCGGCGTGGTCGTAGGCGGGCGCCACCTCCACCACGTCGGCGCCGACGATGTTCAGCCCGGCCAGGCCGCGCAGCATGCCCAGCAGCTCCCGGCTGGTCATCCCGCCGCTCTCCGGGGTGCCCGTCCCGGGCGCGAACGCGGGGTCGAGCACGTCGATGTCCACCGACAGGTAGACCGGGGCGTCCTGCACCCGCGCCCGCACCCGTTCGGCCGCCCCCCGCACGCCCAGGTCGTCGATCTCCGCGCAGTGCACGATCGTGAACCCGAACCGCGCGTCGTCCACCTGGTCGCGCGGGTCGTACAGCGGGCCGCGGATGCCGATGTGCGCGCTCGCGTCCCGCATCAGCAGCCCCTCCTCGGCGGCCCTCCGGAACGGGGTCCCGTGCGTGTACGGCTCGCCGAAGTAGGTGTCCCAGGTGTCCAGGTGCGCGTCGAAGTGCACCAGCGCGACGGGGCCGTGCAGCGCGTGCGCCGCCCGGAGCGCGGGCAGCGCGATCGAGTGGTCGCCGCCGATCGTGATCGCCGTGGCGCCGTCCCCGGTCAGCTCGCGCAGCCCCGCCTCCACCTGCGCGAGCGCCCCGCCGATGTCGAACGGGTTGCAGGCGATGTCGCCCGCGTCCACGACCTGCCGCACGGCGAACGGCGACACGTCCAGCGCCGGGTTGTACGGCTTGATGAGCCGCGAACCCTGCCGTACCGCGGCGGGCCCGAAGCGCGCCCCCGGCCGGTACGACACGCCGCCGTCGAACGGCGCCCCGACCACCGCCACGTCGAAGCCCGGCACGTCCTCGCGGCGCGGCAGCCGGGCGAACGTGGACGGCCCCGCGAACCGGGGGACCTCCAGGGCGTCGACCTGTCCAACGGGCTCCATCCGTGTCCCCTCCTCCGGGGGGCTCATATGCGGCCGCGGGTCGTACCGCCGTTGACGTGCAGGATCTGGCCGACCAGCGTGCCCATCCGGGAGTCGGCCAGGAACGACACCGCCGCCGCGATCTCCTCCGGCGTCGCGATCCGGCCCAGCGGCACCCGCGCCGCGTACCGGGCCCGGATCTCCTCCACGGTCACCTCGGCGTCCCGGGCGTCCACCTCCAGTTGCGGGGTGTCGACCACGCTCGGCGCGATCGCGTTCACCGCGATGCCCAGCGGGCCCAGCTCCCGGCCCAGCGACTTGGCCAGCGCGATGATCCCCGCCTTGGACGCCGAGTACGCGGTGGCGTTCGGCCACCCCGTGACGCCCCACTCCGAGGCGATCAGCACCATCCGGCCGCCGCCGCGCTCCGACATGCCCGGCAGCACCGCCTGGGCGCACGCGAACGTCCCGCCCAGGTTGACGTCCACGATCCGCCACCAGTCGTCGAGGTCGTGCTCGGCCAGCGGCGCCATCGCCAGGTGCGCGGCGCCCGCGACCAGCACCCCGACCGGCTCCCCGGCCTCCTCCTCGATCCGGGCCACCATCCGCTCCACCGCCAGCGGGTCGGCGATGTCGGCGGGCACCGCGATCCCGTCCAGGTCGGCGGCCAGCCCGGCCAGCCGCCCCGGCAGCTCCCCGCCCGGCCGGTCGGTCAGCGCGACCAGGTGGCCGTCGGCCGCCAGCCGCCGCGACACGGCCCGGCCCAGCCCGCCCGCGGCGCCCGTCACCAGCGCGACCGCCATCAGATCACCGCCCCGGCGTTCGGCGAGATGATCTCGCCGAGGCAGAAGCCGCCGTCCTCGATGAGGAAGGCGACGGCGAGCGCCACCTCCTCGGGCGCGGTCAGCCGCCCGGCGGGCAGCCCCTGCAGATACGCGGGACGGCGCCACGGCGAGTCCGGGACCAGCAGCGGCGTGTCGGTCGGGCCGGGCGCCACCCCGTTCACCCGCACCCCGGTCGGCGCCAGCTCGATCGCCAGCGCCTTGACCAGCCCCAGCACCGCGCCCTTGGCCGCCGCGTAGTGCGCCTCCCGGTCGCCGCCGCCGATCGCCAGCTCGGACGCGACGCCCACGACGTTCCCGCGGCCGCGCCCCACCATCGCCGGGACGGCCGCGCGGCACACGTTCAGCAGCCCGCCCAGATGGACGCGCAGCATCCGCCGCCACTCCGCCCACGCGATGTCGGCCATCGGGGTGATCGCGTAGTGCCCGGCCGCGCACACCACCGCCTCGACCGGCCCCAGCTCCCGCTCGATCCGCACGACCGCGGCCCGGACCTGCGCGTCGTCCGACACGTCCACGCCCACCCCGTGGTCCACGTTCGGCGCCGGACGCAGGTCGAGCCCCGCCGTCCGCCAGCCGCGCCTCGCCAGCTCGGTCGCCACCGCCGCGCCGATTCCGCCCGCCGCCCCGGTGACGAGCGCGACCCGATCCGCCATACGTCTCTCCCTGATCGATCAGGCGCCGGGCAAACCCCGGTGCCGGGCCAGGTGACAAGGGTTTTGCGCGAACGTCGGCCGACCGCGCCGCGCGGGCGGCGGCCGCTCGCGGACTTGGCCAATACCCGGTCACGCGACGGTCACCCGCCCGGGACGCGGTGAGAGGCTGGGAGCGTGACCGGTGATCAGGCGGCGCGGCTGCGCCTCACCGTCGGGCAGCTCCTGGAGGTGCCCGACTTCCGGCTGCGGCTGGTGGCGGGCGCCGCCGGGCTCGACCGGCCGGTCCGCTGGGCGCACTCCACCGAGCTCCTGGACCCGGGGCCCTACCTGCGCGGGAACGAGGTGGTCCTGACCGTCGGCGCGTCGCTCACCGACCCGGCCCGCTGCGCGGCGTTCGCGCGGTCGGTGCACGCCAGCCGCGCGAGCGCGATCGGCTACGGCATCGGCGACGTCCTGCCCGCCTCCCCGGACGCGCTGCGCGCCGCCTGCGACGACCTCGACCTGCCGCTGCTGGAGGTGCCGCCCGAGGTCCCGTTCCTGAGCTTCACCGAATGGTTCGCCGAACGCCTCACCTCGTCCCGAGACGTCCAGCACGAGCGCGAGGAGACCGGGCGGCTGCTGGAGATGGTCCGCAACGGGCTGGCCTCCCCCGAAGCCGTGCGGAACCGGCTCGAACGCACCGGCCTGACCCCCGAGCCGATCGTCGTGCTGGCCGTCCCCGCGCCGAGCGTCCCCGACCGGGTGGACGGCTCCATCGGCGCCGTCCTCGGCATCGACGGCGACGTGGCGCTGCTGCTGGTCAACACCGAGCGCCACGCCCTCGAACTGGCCGAGGCGTGGGGCGGCGTCGGCGGCCTGGGCACGCCCGGACCGCTGGACCGGCTCCCGCAGTGCCTGGCCGAGAGCGTCCTGGCGCTGGAGGCGTCGCAGCGCGGCGGCGGCGTCGTCCGCGCCGCCGACCTGGCCACCTTCCAGGGCCTGCTGGGACGCCTCGAACGGCACCAGATCGCCCCGTTCATCGACCAGATCGCCCGCCCGCTCGCCGACTACGACGCCGCCCACGGCACCCGCCTGGTCGAGACCCTCCGCACCTTCCTGGGCACCGGCGGGGCGGTCGGCACCACGTCCCGCGAGCTGTACCTGCACCCCAACACGCTCCGCCACCGCCTGACCCGGATCGCGGCGCTGACCGGCCGCGACCCGCTGAACTTCGACGACCGCGTGGCCCTGGCCGTGGCGATGTGGGCCGACCGCTGAACCGTCGGTCCCATGGATTACCTTCGGCGCATGGCCGCCATCCGCTACCTCAAGGGCGACGCGACCTCACCCCAGGCCAAGGGCGTGAAGGTGATCGCGCATGTCTGCAACGACCTGGGCGGCTGGGGCAAGGGCTTCGTCCTGGCCATCTCCAAACGCTGGCCCGAGCCGGAGAGGGCCTACCGCGCCTGGCACCGCGACCGCGCGCGGAACGACTTCGGCCTGGGCGCCGTGCAGTTCGTCCAGGTCGACCCGTACATCTGGGTCGCCAACATGGTCGCCCAGCGCGGCACCAGGCCCAGCAAGAAGAACGGCCCGCCCATCCGCTACGAGGCCGTCGGCACCTGCCTGACCGCGCTGGCCGAGAAGGCGAAGTCCCTGGACGCGACCGTCCACATGCCCCGCATAGGCTGCGGCCTGGCCGGCGGCAAGTGGTCGAAGATAGAACCCCTCATCACCACCCGCCTGACCGCCCACTCCATAGAAGTGACCGTCTACGACACCGACTGACCCCCGCACTCCAGGCAGGCCCGCCGGAGCCGGTCACCGGTTCTTTCACGCCTTCACACAAGACCCTTCAAGGCCACCTGGAGAAGGCGGGAGCCAGCGCCAAGCAGGCGGAGGCCCTCGCATGGGCGGGAGGCTTGTTCGGCTGCATCCTCGGCATCGCCCTGGTGACCAACAGCCTTGTCGGGACTATGTCGCCGGCGTGACCGCCGGGAGGGTGATGCGGACGGTGGTGCCGGTGCCGGGGGCGGAGAGGAGTTCGGCGTGGCCGCCGTGGGCGGCGGCTATGGCGGCGACGATGGGGAGGCCGAGGCCCGCGCCGTCGCCCTCGTGCTCTGAACGGTGGAAGCGTTCAAAGGCGCGGGCGGCGTCCTCGGGGGACATGCCGGGGCCCTCGTCCGCCACCTCCAGGGTGATCGCGTGGGGCGTCCGGGTCAGGCGGACGGTCGCGGGGGTGTGCTCGGGGGTGTGGACGCGGACGTTCGCCAGGAGGTTGGCCAGGATCTGACGGATCCGGGGCTCGTCCACGGTGGCGGTGAGGGTGTCCGGGGCGTCCAGGGCGAAGGACCGGTCCGGGGCGGCGGCGGACGCGTCGGCCACGGCGTCGCGGGCCACGGCGACCAGGTCGGTGGGGGCCGGTTCGAGGGGCGCCTCGCGGTCGAGCCGGGCGAGTTCGAGCAGGTCGCCGACCAGGCGGCTCATGCGGCGGGCCTCGTCCTCGATGCGCCGCATCGCCTCGGGGAGCTCGTCGGGGCCGAGGGCGCCGTGCCGGTACAGCTCGGCGTACCCCTGGATGGTGGTGAGCGGGGTGCGCAGTTCGTGGGACGCGTCGGCGGCGAACTCCCGGACCCGGGCCTCGGAGCGGCTGCGCGCCCAGAACGCCTGCTCGATCCGGTCCAGCATCACGTTGATCGCGGCGGCCAGCCGGGAGGTCTCCGAGCGCGGGCCGGGATCGGGCATCCGGGCGCGCAGGTCGCCGCCCATCGCGATGGCCTGCGCGGTGGCGGCCATCCGGTCCAGCGGCAGCAGGCCCCGGCCGATCAGCCACCGGCCGAGCAGCAGCAGCGCCGCCAGCAGCAGCGCCGCCGTGGCGACCTCGGCCAGGACGAGGTTGCGGACGGCCAGGCGGATCTCGTCCAGCGGCGTCGCGACCACGACCGTTCCGCCGGCGCGGGCGGGGCGGGCGACGGCGCGGAGCCCGGCGAGGGAGAACGGTTCGAGCGTGCCGGCGTGCCCGGCCAGCCCGGAGGGGCCCAGCCGCCGGATCTGCTCGATCGCCTCGGCGGGATCGGGCTGGTCGCCGCTGATCACCCTGATCCGTCCCTGCGCGGTCACCGACAGGACGACGAACCGCGCGGGCGCGACGCCCTCGCTCGGCAGGCCGGGCCGGACGAGCCGGGCGACGGCGCGGTCGCGGGCGCCGCGCAGCTGGTCGTCCACCCGGTTCATCAGGTAGCCGCGCAGGACGACCGCGCTGACCAGCCCCATGACCAGCAGCCCGGCGAGGGTGACGGCGACCAGCCCGGCCAGCAGCCGGGTGTTGAGCGCCGACAGGCTCATGGGGCGGACCGCAGCGAGTAGCCGACGCCGCGGCGGGTGTGGATCAGCGGCGGGCCGAGCGGGTCGAGCTTGCGCCGCAGGTAGCTGATGTAGGTCTCCAGGACCTGGGCGTTGCCGTGGTGGTCCCAGCCCCAGACGTTCTCCAGCAGCTGCGCGCGGGTGAGGACCCGCCCGGCGTTCCGCATGAGGTAGGCGAGCAGCTTGAACTCGGTCGGGGACAGCTCGATGTCGACGCCGGCGCGGCGGACCGTCCAGCGGGACTCGTCCAGCTCCAGGTCCGCGACGCGCAGCGGCCCCGCCTCCTCGTCGGACGGCGGGGCGTGGACGGCCGCGCGGCGCAGCACCGCGCGGACCCTGGCCACCAGCGCGTCGATGGAGAACGGCTTGGTGACATAGTCATCGCCGCCGAGGGTGAGCCCGGTGACGGTGTCGGACGGGGCGTCCCGCGCGGTCAGGAAGATCACCGGCACCTGGTCGCCGCCGGCCCGCAGCCGCCGGCAGACCTCGAACCCGTCGATGTCGGGCAGCATGACATCGAGCAGGACCAGATCGGGCCGCCGGCCGCGGGCCTCCCGCAGCGCCTCGCCCCCGGTACGGGCCGTGCACGTCTCGAAACCGTGGAAGCGCAGGGCGGTCTGGATCAGGTCGCGGATGTTGGCCTCGTCCTCCACGACGAGCACCCGCCGGCTCTCGTTCATCGGCTCCCGCATGTCGTCGCCTGCTTTCGGACGACGCTACTGCGGTTCTACTTCTTCTTGGGCACCACGACGAGGCCGATGGTGCGGGTCGTGCCCTCGCGCTGACCCATGACGATGACGCGGTCGCCGGCGGCGAGGGCGGTCGGGGCGGACTTGGCGCCGTCCTTGCGGACGCGGGTCTTGCCGTCGGTGTTCCAGGTCCAGGTGACGCCGTCGGCGCTGCGCACGGTCAGGGTCGCACCGGACCGTCCGGTGATCTCGCCGCGCTGCCAGGTGCGGACGTGGAACTTCTCGTCCTTGCCGCGCACGGTCGCCTCGCCGTGCACGCCGCGCGCGGCGAAGCGGGCCCGGTGCTTCCACGGCCGCTGCTGCGCGCCGGGCCGCCCGTCCTTGGCCTTCGGCTGCGGGGACGCGGTCGTGCTCGGGGACGGGGCCGGGTCGGCGGACGCGGCCGGGACGGCGAGGTACAGCCCGAGGCCGAGCAGGCTCGCCGCGCCCAGGCCGGCCGCCAACGACTTCCTGTTCATCTTCTCTCGCATGCCCCTACTCCATCGCGGGCGCCTGGTAGAAGACCATGGAGAAAGCTGGGAGGAAGCTGGGAATCGGCTGCCCCCTTTCTCAGCGGAAGTCGGCGGCGTGCTCGCCCGCCCACTCGGCGAAGGTGCGGGCGGGACGCCCCGTGACCGCCTCCGACGTGGGGAACGGCCCGTACGAGGCCAGGTCGAAGTCGGCGGCGTCGGCCGGGTCGGCGTCGTTCCCGGAGTAGTCGGTGAAGCCGAGGAGGAAGTCGGCGTTGTCGGCCGCGAACCCGCCCTGCCGCCGGTAGAGCTCCCGCGCCTCCTCCGGGGTGACGCGCTCGAAGCGGATCTCCTCCCCGATCGCCTCGGCGAGGACGCGGACCTGGTCGCGGTAGGAGGTGAACTCCGGGCCGTTCAGGTCGTACGCGGCGCCCGCGTGCCGGCCGGCGCCGCCGAGCGGCGGCGGCGACCGTGATGTCGCTTTTGTGTATCGGGCACCAGGGCACGTCCGGGTTCGGCTCACGGACGAGGCGTTCCGCGCGGATGGACGGGCCCCACAGCCACAGCTTGTTCAGCTTGACCTCCTCCCCCTCGTCGGCGAGGGGGATTCCAACCCGCCGCAGAGGAGGACAGGTTGAGGTTCGCGGTTCGTCCGCCCTGGTATCCCGGGGCGTCCCCGCGCAGCAACGGCCGGTCCGGCCGCCGTGCACACGAGCCTGGGCTCGCGCGCGATGTTGCGAACCGCATTCACATCGGCATTGCCGACGTAGCCGCAGGACCGGCACCGGAAACACGCTTGGCTCTCACGCGCCCCCGGTCCGTGGTCCCGCACGCCGAGCAACACTCCGAGGTGTAGGCGGGATCGATCTTGTACACACGGCCGGGCGCCTTGTGCTCCAGCCGCTCGACCAGCATGGCCCGGCCAGCTTGTCCCCACCGGCCAGGCATCACAGACGCTAGCACCAGCCCGCAGGCCCGCGCCCGGGGTTTCGGAGATCCGCCGTGGCGGCAGATCTCCGATTCTTGTCCTTGCTCCGCGTAAGTCTGATTCCTTCCTCGCCTGACGGCGGGGGTTTCTTGTAGTTCCCGATGAACTCGCCGGGCCGCACATGCGTCCACGCCATCCCGGATGCCTCCGCGGCCTGTTTGCGGGAAAGGTTGGAAAACACGCGAACGTACATTGTGCATTTGCCTCTGACCTGCGTTCCCGGGCTTTGCCGGGAACCTGAATAAGTGACCTGGGGATAGGTAGAAAGTCGAAAGAAATATCAATCGGTGGCGGCGAGGGTCTCCAGGATCTGCTCCCCGTACTTGGCGAGCTTGTTCTCACCGACCCCGTTCACCGTGCTCAGCTCCGCCAGCGACCCCGGCCGCGCGGTGGCGATCTCCCGCAGCGTCGCATCGTGGAAGATCACGTACGCGGGGACGCCCTGCTCCTTGGCCGTCGCGCCCCGCCAGGCCCGCAGCCGCTCGAACACCGGCACGGCCTCCGCGGGCAGGTCGACCGGCGCCTTGCGCTCCCGGCCACCCGCCTTGCCCGAGCCGCCGGTCTTCCCGGCCGCGGCCTTCGCCCGCTCGGGCTCGCGCCGCATCGGCACCGTGCGCTCGCCGCGCAGCACCGCCGCGCTGGCGTCGGTCTCGACCAGCGCGCCGTAGTTGCTCTCCACGGCCATCAGCCCCTGCGCGAGCATCTGCCGGACGACGCCGCGCCACTCCGCCTCGCCCAGGTCGGCGCCGATCCCGAAGGTGCTCAGCGCGTCATGGTCGAACTGGATGATCTTGGCGTTCTTCTTCCCGCGCAGGATGTCGATCACATGCCCGGCGCCGAACTTCTGCCGCCGCTCGCGCTTGAGCCGCACCACCGTCGACAGCACCTTCTGCGCGGGCACCGTCCCGTCCCACGACTCCGGCGGCGACAGGCAGGTGTCGCAGTTGCCGCACGGCCCCGACTCCTGGCCGAAGTAGTCCAGCAGCCGCACCCGGCGGCAGGCGGGCGTCTCGCACAGCGCCAGCATCGCGTCCAGGTGCAGGCTCAGCCTGCGCCGGTGCGCCTCGTCGCCCTCCGACGATTCGATCATCTTGCGGAGGTTGACGACGTCCTGCAGCCCGTAGGCCAGCCACGCCGTGGACGGCTGCCCGTCCCGCCCCGCCCGGCCCGTCTCCTGGTAGTAGCCCTCGACCGACTTGGGCAGGTCGAGATGCGCCACGAACCGCACGTCCGGCTTGTCGATGCCCATCCCGAACGCGATCGTCGCCACCACGACCAGGCCGTCCTCGCGCAGGAACCGCGACTGGTTCGCGGCGCGCGTGCCCGCGTCCAGGCCCGCGTGGTAGGGCACCGCCGCGATCCCGTTCGCGGTCAGGAACTCAGCGGTCTTCTCCACGGAGTTGCGCGACAGGCAGTAGACGATGCCCGCCTCGCCCGCGTGCTCGGCCGTCAGCAGCCGCAGCAGCTGCCGCTTGGCGTCGGACTTCGGCTCGATCCGGTACCGGATGTTGGGACGGTCGAAGCTCGCCGTGAAATGGTGGGCGTCCTTCAGATCGAGCCGCGTCGCGATCTCGTCCTTGGTCGCCGGGGTCGCGGTCGCGGTCAGCGCGATCCGCGGCACGTCCGGCCAGCGCTCGTGCAGGCCCGACAGCATCAGGTAGTCGGGACGGAAGTCGTGCCCCCACTGCGCCACGCAGTGCGCCTCGTCGATCGCGAACAGCGCCACCGTGCCGCGGTCGAGCAGGTTCACCGTCGCCTGGACGCGCAGCCGCTCGGGCGCCAGGTAGAGCAGGTCGAGCTCGCCCGCCAGGAACTGCGCCTCGACGACGCGGCGCTCGTCCAGGTCCTGGGTGGAGTTGAGGAACCCGGCCCGCACGCCCAGCGCCCGCAGCGCGTCCACCTGGTCCTGCATGAGCGCGATCAGCGGCGAGATGACGACGCCCACGCCCTTCCTGACCAGGGAGGGGATCTGGTAGCACAGCGACTTGCCGCCACCGGTCGGCATCAGCACCAGGGCGTCGCCGCCGCCGATCACATGGTCGATGATCTCCTGCTGGCCGTCCCGGAACGCCTCGTACCCGAACACCCGCCGCAGCGTGCCCAGCGCGTCCTCGCCCTCGGCGGCCGCGTGCGCCGCGGGCGGCGCGGCCTCGGGTTCGAACTCGGCGGGCTCGTACTCCCGGTCGTAGAACTCGGGCTCGTAGAAGTCGGGCTCGGGCGGGAACTCGCTCTCCGGGGAAACCACCGATTCATACTATTGGCCTCCCCGGACGTTCGACCGCCGTTCTCAGGGAGCCGGGGCCTTGCCGACCTGGGCGATGGTCTCCGCGGTGACGCCGTCCAGGCTCTCCGCCGTGTACGCGGCCAGGGCGAGCGCGTCGGGCGCGGGCGGGTAGTTCGGCCGCGGCACCGCGATCACCCTCATCCCGGCGGCGTGCGCGGACCGCAAACCGTTGCTGGAGTCCTCGATCGCCACGCACCTCCCGGGCGCCACCTCCATCCGCGCCGCGACGGTGAGGTATCCGTCGGGGGCCGGTTTGCCCTGGTCGACCTCCTCGGTGGAGACGGTGGCGCGGAACAGGGCGTCCATCCGCATCTCCGCGAGCACCAGCTCGATGAGCGCCCGCGGGGATGAGCTGTTCAGCCCGAGCGTGAACGACTCGGCGAGCCGCCGCACCGCCTCCAGGGCGCCCGGCAGCAGCGGCAGGTGGACGGAGTAGCGGCGGCGCATCCGGTCGATCACCTCGTAGGCGACCTCGTCGCGGGACTGGCGGCCGTCCAGCAGATCGTCGGCCAGGTAGGCGGCCCACTCCTCGGTGCTCATCCCCATGAGCCGCTCCTGGGTGTCGCGCCGCCAGTCCCCGCCCTGCTCGTCGACGTAGCCGCGGCGGACCTCCTCCCAGACGGGCTCGGAGTCGATCAGGACCCCGTCCAGATCGAAGACGACCGCGTGCGCGTCCCGCGCGTCCATGGACCACTCCCGGCTCGATGCTCGGATCTTCCGCACCGAACCACTACCCAGCGAATACCGGGAGAATCCCGGCGGTCGCTCGCGGTGAACAGCATCTGACCAGGATAAATGCCGCAATTAAGGCAAATTACGATCAAGTCTGGCATGGTGGGTGAACCCCGCCCGCCTCCGGAGAGTAACTGGAGAGGAGAACGACCCATGGTCTTCCTCGGACTGATCCTGGCCGCCGCGGCCGTCACAGCAGGTGCCGGCATCGTCATGGCCAACGACGGCTCGGCGTCCCTCACGATCTTCGGCTACGCCGTCCCCGGCGTCAGCACCCACTGGCAGGTCTTCCTCACCGGAGCCGCCGTGGCCGTCGTCTTCATGCTCGGCATGATGATCGCCATCGTCGGCTTCGGACGCCGCATGCGCACCCGCCGCGACCTCCGCTACCTCCGCGAGGAGCACGAGGA
Organism: Actinomadura rugatobispora; assembly: GCF_042656285.1. GTDB lineage: Bacteria > Actinomycetota > Actinomycetes > Streptosporangiales > Streptosporangiaceae > Spirillospora > Spirillospora rugatobispora. The sequence goes on from NZ_JBHSON010000058.1 coordinate 72,467, forward strand.
GTCGCTGACCACCCTCGAAATGGAGAAGCGCCGCCTCCAGCGCGAACTCGCCCAGGTCCGCCGCGGCGAGCCCGCCCCGGCGCCCGCGCCCCGTCCCGGCCCCGCCGCCCCGCAGCAGCCCGCCCCCGGCCG
>NZ_JBHSON010000059.1:0-72437 GCF_042656285.1 Actinomadura rugatobispora
TGCCGCGCCGCCCCGGCCGCCGCCGCACGACCCGGACGCCGCGCTGCGCGGCAGCCAGGCCGTCCGCGCCGCGCTGGACCACGCGCTGGCCGACGACGAGCGCGTCTTCCTCACCGGGATCGACGTCCCCGCGGGCGGCGGCGTGTTCGGCATCACCAAGGGCCTGCACGCGAAGTATCCGGGGCGGCTCCTGGACACCCCGATCGCCGAGACGGCGATCATGGGCCTCGGGGTCGGCGCCGCGATGGCGGGGCTGCGCCCGGTGGTCGAGCTGATGTACCTGGACTTCGTCGGCGTGTGCCTCGACCAGCTGATGAACCAGGCGGCCAAGCTCGGGTTCATGACCGGCGGCGCCACCGAGGTCGGCATGGTGGTGCGCACCCAGTTCGGCGTGGGCCGCTCGTCCGGCAGCCAGCACTCGCAGAGCCTGGAGGCGCTGCTCGCGCACATCCCCGGCCTCGTCGTGCTGATGCCGGCGACGGTGGAGGACATGTACGGCCTGCTGCGCTCGGCGATCGACCTGCCCGCCCCGGTGGTCGTGATCGAGAACCGGCTGCTGTACGCGGGCTCCGGCCCGGCGCCCGCGCCCGGCCACCGCACCCCGATCGGCAGGGCCGCGGTCGCCCGGCCCGGCGACGACATCACCGTGGTGACGCTCTCGCGGGCGCTGCACACCGCGCTGGAGGCGGCCGCGATCGTCGAGGCCGAGGACGGCATCTCCTGCGAGGTGATCGATCTGCGGACGATCGCGCCGCTGGACACCGAAACCGTCCTCGGCTCGCTGCGCCGCACCAACCGGCTGCTGATCGTCAGCGAGGGCGCCGGCGACTTCGGGGTGGGCGCCGAACTGGCCGCGCGGGCGGTGGACGAGGGGTTCTGGACGCTGGACGCCCCGGTCCGGCGGCTGGGCGGCGCGCCGACCCCGGTGCCCTACAGCCCGCCGCTGGAACAGGCGTGGCTGCCCGGGGCCGGCGACGTCGTGGCCGAGATCAGGAACCTCTGCCGGGACCGTTGATCAGGGCGGCGATCAGAGGAGCCGGGCCAGCGCGTCGAGCGGGCCCGGCTCCGCGGAGCAGGGGAACAGCAGCACCTCGTCGCAGCCCGCCTCCCGGTGCGCGGCCAGGACCTCCGCCAGGTCGGCCTCGCTGACCGGGGTGTCGGCGATCATCCGCTCGACGAACGGGGCCGCGCCGTAGTAGCGGCGCAGGAACGCCTCGCGGTGCGCCACGGCGTCCCTCCCGAGGGCGTAGTGCACCACCGACAGCAGGTGCGGACGGCCGTCCCGTCTGGCGCGCCTCCATTCCGCCAGCACGGTGGCGGCGCCGCTCGCGAAGCCCTCGGCCCCGCCCAGGCCGCAGATCCAGCCGTCGCCGAGTGCGGCGACCCGCCGGGCGGCGGCCCGGGACGCGCCGCCGATCAGCACGGGCGGGCCGCCCGCCCGGCACGGGGCCGGGCCGGGGGAGACGAAATCGGCACCGTCCGCCCAGGTCGCCTTCAAGGCGGCGAGTTGCTCGTCGAGGATCGCGCCCCGGCGCGTGAACGCGACCCCGGCGGCCTCGTAGTCCGGCCGCCTGCTGCCGACGGCGACGCCGAGCCGCAGCCGCCCGCCCGACATCCGGTCCACGGTCGCGGCCTGCGCGGCCAGCACCGCCGCCGGGCGCAGCGGCGCCAGCAGCACGGAGGTGTACAGGTCGACCGACTCGGTGACGGCCGCCGCCCCGGCCAGGGCCGTGAGCGGGTCGTAGGTCGGCGCCACCAGCCGGTCGACCACGGCCACCGAGGCGAACCCGTGCTGCTCGGCGGCACGGGCCCACCCGGCGACGGCGCGGCCGTCCCGCTGGCCGAGGGCGGTCGGCAGCCCGGCTCCCAGCCTCATTCGCCGGGGACGGCGCCGACCTCGCGCAGCCCGTCCCGGAAGTGCCGGTGCGCGGAGTCGCTGCCGTCCATCAGATGGTTGCGGCGCCGGTGGATCCGCCAGCCCGCGGCGGTCCGGCGGAACTCCAGCCGGACGGCCGTCGTCCGCCAGACCCGGAAGGCGTCGGCCTTCCGGTCGAAGCGCTGCAGCATGCCGTGGCACAGCGCCACGGCCCGGTCCCCGTCGATCCGGACGGCCGGCAGCGTCGCCATGTGCCCGGAGCCGCCGGCCATGATCTTGCGGTGCAGCGGCAGCGACGCGATCATCTCGGCGATGCCGGCCGCGCCGTGGAAGGTCTCCAGGCCGCTGTCGTACTCGGCGTCCTCGGTGTGCAGCGCGCGCACCACGTCGTCGCTGCCGCTGTCGGCCGCCGGTCCGTAGGTCATCAGCAGCTGGTAGATCGCCAGCCGGTCCTCGACCTCGCGCAGCCGCCGTTCGAGGGCCCCGATCCGGTCGTCGTCGGTCATCGGAGGCCCCTCTACTTGATCGTGATGGCCTGTTCCGGGCAGTTCTGCACCGCGTCCTCGACCGCGCCCTCGTGCCCGGGCGGCACCTCCTGGGCGAGGACCACCGCGAACCCGTGCTCGTCGAGGTCGAAGACCTCCGGGCAGATCAGGTTGCAGCGCGCGTGGCCCTGGCACAGGTCCTTGTCCACGAACACGTCCACGGTCATGCCTCCTTGTGATCGGTGTGTGCGTCCCGGCGGCCGGCCGCGATGGCGCGGCCGGCGAGGTGGCCGAACGTCATGCCGGGGCCGAGGGTGGCCCCGCTGGCGGGTGAGGAGTCCCCGAACACGCCCGCGGTGATGTTCCCGGCCGCGTACAGGCCGGGGATCGGCGCGCCGGCGCCGTCCAGGACGCGCGCGTCGGGGTCCACGCTGGGGCCGCCGGTGGTGCCCGAGGACCCGGCGTAGACGCGGGTGGCGTGGAACGGGCCCCGCTCCAGCGGGGCCAGGCAGGCGCGGGCGCCCTCCCGGTCGCCGTCGCCCCACTCGCGGTCGACGGCGGCCTCGCCGCGCCCGAAGTCGGGGTCCAGGCCGCGGGCCGCGCCGGCGTTGAAGCGCTCGACCGTCTCGGTCAGCACGGCCGCGTCGGCGCCGATGAGCCCGGCCAGCTCCGAGATCGTCCCGGCGGACAGCCAGTGCGGGGGCGTGAGCGGCCGGTCCCCGAAGCAGCGCTCCCGGTACCGGTCCAGGAAGCCGGCGTCCACGACCAGCCAGGCGGGCAGGCGGGCGGCGTCCGGGTCGGCGACCGCGCGGCCGAAGTCCTGGTAGAGGGTGCCCTCGTTGGCGAAGCGGCGGCCGTTCCGGTCGACGATGATCGAGCCGGGCAGGTTGCGGGCCGGGCTCGCGTCGTGCATCAGCGGCGCGCCCTCCCGCTCCTCGTCCGACAGCCGGAGCAGCGCGTACCACTGGACCTCGCCCATGCCGCTGAGCCCGGCGCCCGCCGTCCGCGCCATGGCGAGGCCGTCGCCCTCGTTGCCGGGGCAGCTCCAGGAGCCTTCGAGCGGCGCCCCCACCCACTCGCGCAGGAGCCCGTCGTCGAACTCGAAGCCGCCGCTCGCCAGCACCACGTCCGGCGCGCGGACGGCGACGCTCTCGGCGCACCCTCCGGTGAGCACCCCGGCGACCCGGCCGTCCTCGACCAGCAGCTTCCTGGCCCGGCAGGACGTCCGGAACCGCACCCCGGCGCGCGCGCAGGCGGCGACGAGATGGCCGACCAGGCCCGTGCCGGCCGTCCAGAGTTCCTCGGGGCCGCGGTAGGGCGACCGCCTGACCCGCGCCGCGAGCCCGCCGAGCCCGGACGGGTCGAACGGGTGGGTGCCGAGGACGTGGCCGGGACCGGCGCCCGGTGCGTCCCGGTAGTAGTCGACCAGCCCGGTGAGCCGGAACGCGACGCCCGCGCCGGCCAGCTCGTCCACCATCGCCGGGGCGGCCTCCAGGAACGCCTCAAGCCGGGCCTTGTCGATCGGACGCCGCGCCACCGCCTCCAGGTAGCCGGTGACGGCGCCGGGGTCGGGGACGTGCCCGGCCTCCCGGGCCGGGCGGGAGCCGGGCGCGTAGACCAGGCCGCCCGACATCGCCGACGTCCCGCCGAGCAGGCCGGTCCGCTCCAGCACGATGGTGCCCAGCCCGGCCCGCGCGGTGGTGAGCGCCGCCGCCAGCCCGGCCGCGCCGGAACCCACGACGATGACGTCTGCTCTCGGAGTCGCTGCCATGGCGGCAGTCTGCGCGGGCTCCGTTATCGCTCGCGTTACCCGCACCTGGTCAGGGGACCGGCGCGTCAATACCGTGCCGGTGGACGCCGGCACGGCGTCTCCGACGAGCCGGAGGGATGCGAACGTGGGAGCGTATGCGGAGGCGTACCGGCGGAGCCTGGCCGACCCGGAGGGGTTCTGGCGCGAGGCCGCCGAGATCATCGACTGGACGGCCGAGCCGTCCCGGGCGCTCGACGCCGGCGCGGCGCCGTTCTACCGGTGGTTCCCCGGCGGGGAGCTGAACACCTGCGCCAACGCGCTGGACCGGCACGTGGCGGGCGGGGCGGGGGAGCGCACGGCCCTGATCTGGGACTCGGCGATGGTGGACCCGTCCCGGACGCCCGCCCGGCGGTCGTTCACCTACCGGGAGCTGCGGGACGAGGTGGCGCGCGTCGCCGGCGCGCTGGCCGCGCTCGGCGTCGGCAAGGGGGACCGGGTGGTCGTCTACATGCCGATGGTGCCGGAGGCGGTGATGACCATGCTGGCCTGCGCCCGCATCGGCGCCGTCCACTCGGTGGTCTTCGGCGGGTTCGCCGCCAAGGAGCTGGCCGCCCGCATCGAGGACGCCCGGCCCACGCTCGTGGTCGCCGCCTCGTGCGGGCTCGAACCGGCGCGCGTCGTGGAGTACCAGCCGATCCTGGAGCGGGCGCTGGAGCTGAGCGCGCACCGCCCGGAGCACACGCTGATGCTCCAGCGCGACGCCTGCCCGGCCGACCTGACCCTGCCCGGCTACCTGGACTGGGACGAGGTCGTCCCGGCCGCCGAGCCCGCTGATCCGGTGCCGGTGGCCTCCGACGACCCGCTCTACATCCTCTACACCTCCGGCACGACCGGGAAGCCCAAGGGCGTGCTGCGCACCGCGGGCGGCCACGCCGTCGCGCTCGCCTGGTCGATGGGCGCCGTCTACGACGTCCATGCCGGGGACGTCTTCTGGACGGTCTCCGACGTCGGCTGGGTCGTCGGCCACAGCTACATCGTGTACGGGCCGCTGCTGGTCGGGGCGACGACCGTGGTGTACGAGGGCAAGCCCGTCGGCACGCCCGACGCCGGCGCGTTCTGGCGGATCGTCCAGGAGCACCGGGTCAAGACGATCTTCACCGCGCCGACCGCGATCCGGGCGATCAAGAAGGCCGACCCGGAGGCCGCCGAGCTGGGCAAGTACGACACCACCACGCTCGCCGCGCTCTACCTGGCCGGGGAGCGCCTCGACCCGGAGACCTACCACTGGGCCTCCCGCGTGCTGGGCGTGCCCGTCACCGACCACTGGTGGCAGACCGAGACCGGCTGGCCGATCGCCGCCAACCCGCGCGGCCTTGAGGCGCTGCCGGTCAAGCCGGGCTCGGCCACGGTGCCCGTCCCCGGCTGGGACGTGCGGGTGCTCGACGAGTCCGGCGCGCCGGTCCCGGCCGGGCGGGAGGGCGAGATCGCGATCAGGCTGCCGCTGCCGCCGGGCGCGCTGGCCACGCTGTGGGGCGACGACGACCGGTTCGTGGAGTCCTACCTCAGCCGGCACGAGGGCCACTACCACACCGGCGACTCCGGCCACCTCGACGCCGACGGCCACCTGTTCGTCATGGGCCGGATCGACGACGTCATCAACGTCGCCGGGCACCGCCTGTCGACCGGCGCGATCGAGGCGGCCCTGGCGACCCATCCCGCGGTCGCCGAATGCGCCGTGATCGGCGTCCCGGACCCGCTCAAGGGGCAGGTGCCCTACGGCCTGATCGTGCTCAAGGCGGGCGCCGAGGCCGCCGGCGACGACGCCGCGAAGCTGCGCGCCGAGCTGGTGGAGGCGGTCCGGCGCGACGTCGGCGCGGTCGCCGCCTTCCGGGAGGCGTCCATCGTGCCGGCGCTGCCGAAGACCCGGTCGGGGAAGATCCTGCGCCGGACGATGCGGGGGATCGCCGGCGGCCGGGACGAGCCCGTGCCGCCGACGATCGAGGACGCGTCCGTCCTGGAGGCGCTCACCCCGATCCTGCGGAACCGCCTCTAGCCGTGGTGCCCGAGCCGGGCCCGGGATCGGTTCCCGGCCCGGCCCCGGCCTCGCCGAGGTAGCTCGACTCGATCAGCCCGGTGTCCTCCCGCAGCGACGCCGCGTCCGACTCCAGCGCCACCCGGCCGTGCGACAGGACGCACGCGCGGTCGGCGACCTTCAGCGCCTCGCTGACGTTCTGCTCCACCAGCAGCACGCCCAGGCCCCACTCCGCGGCGGCGTCCGTGAGCGCCTTCAGGCAGCGCTCCACGACCAGCGGCGCCAGCCCCTGCGACAGCTCGTCCAGAAGGATCGCCTTGGGGCGCGAGCACAGCGCGCGGGCCAGTGCCAGCATCTGCTGCTCGCCGCCCGACAGCAGCCCCGCGCGCCGTCCCATCAGCCGCTCCAGCTCGGGGAACAGCGCCAGCGGGTCCGACCTCCGGTTCCGGACGAGCGCGAGGTTCTCCTGCACGGTCAGGGACGGCAGCAGGGCCCGGTCGTCGGTGACCGCCGCCAGGCCGTGCCGGCTGAGCCGGTAGGGCGGCACGGCGGTGATGGACGCGCCGTCCAGCGTGATCGTGCCCGACATCGGCCGCAGGAACCCGCCGGCGGTCAGCAGCGCCGTGGTCTTCCCGGCGCCGTTCGGGCCCAGCAGGGCGACGATCTCGCCCTCGGCCACGGTGAGGTCGAGGTCCCACACGACGGGCATCCGCCCGTAGCCGGTGGTGACCTTCGAGATCTCCAGCAGCATGGTCAGCCCTCCCCGAGGTAGGCGGCGCGGACGCGCGGATCGGTGCGGATCTCCGCCGGGCTCCCCTCGGCGATCACGCCGCCGAGCTGCAGCACCGTGACCCGGTCGCAGACCCCCATCACCAGCTGCATGTCGTGCTCGACCAGCAGGATCGCGGTCTCCGGCGCGACGATCTCGCGCAGCGCGCGGCCCAGCTCGGCCGTCTCGCCGGTCTCCAGGCCCGCGGCGGGCTCGTCCAGCAGCAGCACCCTGGGCCGCCCGGCGATCGCCCGCGCCACGCTCACCAGCCGGCGGCGGCCGTGCGGCAGCTCCACCACCAGCCGGTCGAGCTCGTCCGCGACGCCGAGCAGGCCGGCGGCCCACTCCACGTCCGCGCGGGCGGGCCGGGCGCCGCCGACCAGGCCGACCGAGAGGTTCTCGGCCACCGACAGGTCGTCGAACAGCTCCAGCCCCTGGAAGGTGCGGCCGATCCCGTCCCGCGCCCGGCGGTGCGCCGGGCGGCGCTCGACGCGCCTCCCGGCCAGCTCCACCGTGCCGCGCGCGGGCCGCAGGAAGCCCCCGGCCACGTCCATCAGCGTGGACTTGCCGCTGCCGTTGGGCCCGATCAGGCCGTGCACGTGGCCGGCGGTGACGTCGACCGAGACGCCGTCGAGGGCCTTGACGCCGCCGAACTCGACGTCCACGTCCCGGATCCGGAGTAGCCGTGTCATCGCGCCCGCTCCTCTGCCAGGGCGGGCCCGGCCGCCGCCTTCACCGCGGGCCGGTGCGCGCCGCCGGGACCGCCGCCGCCGGTGTCCGGGCCGGGTCTCCGGCGCCCGCGCAGCGCCTCGGCGATCTGCCGGGGCACGCCCGCCAGGCCCTCGGGATGCATGATGACGATGCTCATCACGCCGAGCCCGGACAGCACGTTGACGATCGTGTGCGCGTGCCCGCTGAAACTGAACACGTGCGCCATCAGCCCGCCGTTGGCCAGCAGCAGCCCGCCCAGGACGCAGCCGCCGACCGAGGTGATCCCGCCCAGGTACAGCACCGAGACCAGCGTGATCGAGGTGAAGAACTCGAACGACGCCCAGGCGATCTGCTGGCTGCGGTAGCCGAGCAGCGCGCCCGCGACGCCCGCGATGAACGCGGCGATCGCGAACGCCTGCAGCTTGGTGGCCCCCACCGACAGGCCCTGCGCCGCCGCGCCCCGCTCGTTGGCGCGCACCGCCAGGAACCGGGCGCCGAGCGGGCTGCGCCGCACGTACAGCACGAACGCCCCCGCCAGCACGGTGATCACCAGCGTGAAAATTCCGAACGCGCGCTGCTGGGTGATGCCGTTCATGTCGATGCCGAACACCGACGCGGTCGGGTACTTCAGGCCCAGCCCGGCCCCGGTCAGCCGCTCCGAGGAGAACACCGTCGCGTCCATCACGATCGCGACGCTGAGACCGACGACGGCCAGGTTGACGCCGCGCACCCGCACCGCGGGCAGCCCGACCAGGAACCCGACGGGCACCGCGAGCAGGCCGCCGGCCAGCAGCGCCAGCGGCGGTGTCAGCCCGACGTGCTCCAGCACCCGGCCGGCGCCGAGCGCGCCGACCGCCGCCACCGTCATCTGGCCGAGCGAGATCTGGCCGCAGTAGCCGGTCAGCACCACCAGCGACATCAGCGCCACCGCGATGATCAGGCTGACCGTGGTCGGGTCGACCAGGCCGATCGGCGCCAGCAGGAACCACGGCACGCCCGCGGCGGCGGCGACCGCCGCCCACCGCCAGGGCCGTTCGGGCAGCCGCGCCGGCGGCAGGCTGCGGCTGGTCTCGGCGCCCTTGGGCACCACGCTCCGGCCGCCGATCACCACCGCGCCGATGATCACCAGCAGCGGCAGCGCCTGGTCCCAGCCGGGCACGCCGGTGGCCTCGGCCAGCCGCTGGCTGTAGCGCAGCAGCAGCGCCGAGCAGCTGCCGAGCACCGTGCCGACCACCACCAGCAGCCCGAACGAGCGGAACCCGGCGACCAGCGAGATCGCGATCGCGGTGACCAGCACCTGGGTGTAGGCGTTCAGGCTGGGCTGCTGCAGCGTGGACAGGAAGATCCCGGCCAGCCCCGCCAGCGCGGAACCCAGCGCCCAGTTCAGCATCTCCAGCCGCTGCGGCGGGACGCCGAGCAGCTGCGCCGCGCGCTCGTTGTCGGCCGCCGCGCGGGTGGCGCGGCCGAACGGGGTGAAGGCGTACAGCGCCCACAGCAGCGCGCAGATCACCACGGTGATCACGATCAGGATGACCCGGTCCAGGCCGATGATGAAGGCGGGTTCGCCGAACGGCAGCCGCAGCGTGTCGGTCGGGAACAGCTGCACCGGGACCGGGTCCTCCTTGCCGAAGACCGGGTGGATCAGCGCGTGGATCAGCACCATCAGGCCCAGCGTGCAGACCAGCCGGGCGAGCGGGTCGGCGTGCCGCAGCCTGCGCATGAACAGCAGGTCGAACGCGACGCCGACGGCCGTCGAGGCGAGCACCCCGCCCACCACGGCCGGGATCTTCGGCCAGCCCAGCTCGTGGATCAAGAAGAGATAGCTGTAGGCGCCGACGGTGGCGATGGCGCCGTGCGCGAAGTTCAGGACGCGCGAGCTCCGGAACACGATGAGCAGGCCCGAGGCCAGCAGGGCGTAGAGCGTTCCCGCCGCGGCGCCCAGGATGAGCAGCTGGATGTTGGCGTGCATGGGGCCTCAGCCCCCGGCCGGGGCGAAGACGTCCCGCACCAGGGCGACCTGCTTCAGGTCGTCGCCCTTCCACTGGTTGATGTACGCGGACGGGTTGGCCAGGCCGTCGTAGCCGCCGGGCGCCGAGCCCTTGGGCAGGGTGAGCGGCACCGGGACGCCCTTCACCGTGAGCGTCGCCGCGCGCAGGTGGGCGGTCAGGCCCGCGCGGGTGATCTTGTCGTCCTTCATGCCGGCGATCGCGGCCTCCATTGCGCGCCCGCCGAGCCAGCCCGACATCGAGCCCTGCCCGAAGCTGGCCTGCCTGCCCATCCGGTGCAGCATCACCCGCATCGCGGTGATGTCGGGGTCGGCCGAGTCGTCGGGGAAGGCGGCCCAGTCGGTGGCCATGTAGAGGCCGTCCTTGGTGTCGCCGAGCGTCTTGACCGTGGTGGCGGGCCACTGGCTGGCCAGCGTGGCGATCTTGACGGTGGGGTTCTGCTGGCGGATCGCGCGGACCAGCGCCGGCAGGTCGGTCGGGGTGACCCCGGTGAAGATCACGTCGGGGTTCGCCGACAGCAGCTGGGTGGCGACGGGGGAGTAGTCGGGCGTGCCCGGCTTGGCGAACACGGTGGCGACCACGCTGCCGCCCGCGGCCTTCACCTCCTCGGTCGTCCGCGCCGCCGCCTTGCTGGAGGAGGTGGACGCGGCGTTCACCAGCGCGACCTTCTTGGCCCCGTTGGCCGGGAAGTGCTTGGCGAGCGCGGCGAACTGGGTGATGGCGCCGCCGGTGATGGCGAACATCGCCGGGCCCTTCATCTCGCCCTCGCCGGTCGTCTCGGTCGACAGGTAGCTGAGCCCGGCCTGGTTCAGCAGCGGCGCGGCCACCAGCGGCGTCACCACGGTCTCGCCGCCGATCACGGCGAGGACCGACGTGTCCTGGATCAGCCGGCGGGCGCAGTCCTGGTTCTTGGTGGCGTCCAGCCCGTCGTCACAGCGGACGATCTTGACCGGGTGGCCGCCGATGCCGCCGTGGGTGTTGACGTAGCGGGCCCACGCCTCGGTCCCGTCGGCGATCGACGACAGGATGACCGGGCCGGTGTCGGCGGAGATGCTGCCGAAGGTCAGGGTGGATTTGGCCGGGGACGGCGAGTCCGGGGGAATCGTCCCCAGAGCGCCCTCCCCGGCGGTGCTGTCGCCATCGGCGCTGGAACACGCCGCGGCCAGCAGGCAGATCAGCGTGGACGCTGCTGCCAGCGCGATGGCGTGCTTGCTGCGGCGCCTGTCCTTGTTTCGCACGGCTGTCCCCTGTGGCTGAGGTGGGTCAGGCGGATGCCTGTGGGCCTCCAGCCAAGGCGCGGGTCGTTATGACATGCGTTACATCCACGCGGTAACGCACCAGCTCACCGGCCCTTTGACAGCGAGAAAAGGGAGACGGGCCCACGGCGCGCAGCCGTGGGCCCGTGGTGGCCGACGCGGGTCAGGCGGTCGCGGGCGGCTCGGCCGGGGTGAAGCGGAAGAGCCTCTCGGCGTTGCCCCGCATGATCTTGTACTGGGTCTCGGCGGGCAGGTGGCCGAGCCGCTGCCCGGCCAGCTTCAGGCTGCCCGGCCAGGTGGAGTCGGAGTGCGGGTAGTCGGTCTCGATCATGATGTTGTCCTCGCCCACCATGTCGAGCAGCCCGATGCCCGCGGCGTCGTCGATGAAGCAGCCGAAGATGTGCTCGCGGTAGTCCCGCCAGATGTCGATCGCGTCGAGGTCGACCGCCGGGTTGGAGCCCATGCCGGCCGTCCCCCCGGCGGGGTCGAACCGGACGCCGCGTCCCGCCCAGTACTTCTGGGTGGTGAGCACCTGCTCGGCGCGCTGCAGGAAGTAGGGGATCCAGCCGATGCTGCCCTCCGACAGCGCGATCTTCAGCCGCGGGATCTCCTGGAACTTGCCGCTGAACAGCCACTCCAGCATCGCCCCGGCGGTCCGCACCGAGCCCCACGACATGTTCGCCAGCACCGGCGCGTCCGGCGAGATCCGGGGCAGCTGCGAGGACGAGCCGACGTGCATGCACACCACCAGCTCGTTGTCGGCGGCGGCCTTCAGCACCGGGTCCCAGTAGCGGGACGGGTCGTGGATCGTGGGCAGCCCCAGCGGCGCCGGGTTCTCCGAGAACGCGACCGCGCGGGCGCCCTTGGCGGCGGTGCGCTCGATCTCCCCGACCGCCAGCGCCGGGTCCCACAGCGGCATGATCGCCATCGGGATGAACCGGCCCGGCACCGCGCCGCACCAGTCCTCGATCATCCAGTCGTTGTAGGCCCGCACGCACTCCAGCGCGAGCTCCTTGTCCTCGGCCTCGTAGAAGATCTGCCCGCAGAAGCGCGGGAACGAGGGGAAGCACAGCGAGGCGATGACGCCGTCCAGGTTCATGTCCTCGGCGCGGGCGACCGGGTCGTAGCAGCCGGGGCGCATGTCGCGGTAGCTCATCGCCTCCGGGCTGAACTCGGTGCTGTCCCTGCCGACGACCGCCGACAGTCCCGAGGTCGGGACGTCGCGGCCGTCGTACACCCAGCGCTCGCCGTCGCCGTCGGAGACCAGCCTGGGCGCGCGGTCGCGGTACCTGGCGGCGACGCGCCCCTGCCACACGTCCGGCGGTTCCAGCACGTGGTCGTCAACCGAGATCATCCAGTCGAGGTTCGTGCGGTCCATGGTGACCGGAACCCTCCTTCACAGGTCGATGTCGAGGATCAGGGACGAGTACGACTTGCCGTAGACGTCCAGGCGGAGCCCGAAATTGCAGCCGCCGTCCAGCGCGCCTTCGAGCACGAAGTTGAGCCCGTGCAGGTTCGGGTAGACGTAGCGGGTGACCTCGCCCTTGACCAGCGAGCCGAACTTCTCGCGGACCCTGCCGGCGGTCACCTTCTCCAGCAGCAGCGGCCAGTGCGCGTCGTCCTCGACGAACACGCAGACGTTGGAGACGTCGCCCTTGTCCCCGGCCCGGCTGTAGGCGATGTCGTGCAGCTTCATACGGTCACCAGCTCCGTTTCCAGGGAGACCGCGGATCGCGGCACGTAGGCGCGGGTCACCCCGATGAACCGCTCGATCGAGGGCGTGCTCGCGGTCGCACCGGCCAGGGAAAAGGACAGGTGCTTGGCCTCGAACATGTAGGCGCGGGCCACGTCCTCGTCCGGGCAGCGGGCGGCGAAGCGGAGCCGGACCTCGGCCGGGTACCCGGCGGCGACCCGGTCGCCGAACAGGGAGTCCACGCCGATCAGGTCAGCCCGCGAGTCGACGATCCCGGCGCTGAACTCCGCGCAGCGGGCCGCGAGCAGCTCCTTGGCGTACTCGGCGCGCTCCAGGCAGCCGGGCCCGCCGAAGGACATCTCGGCGCCGACCTTCCAGCCCAGGTCCAGCCCGACCAGCACCTTCAGCGTCTCGGGACGCGCCTTGCCGGTCATCCCGGTCACCTCGACCCGGTTCTCGCCGACGACCGCGACGGCGGTCCGGCTGACGTCGAGGGTCACGTCGGGGGTGAGGTAGTTGGCCGGGTCCTGGATCTCGTAGCCGAGCTGGAGCTTGACGGTCCGCTCGTCCACCACGCCGCCCGACTCCGGCGTCTTGGAGATCACGATCCGGTCGTCGCCCACCTCGGCGTAGGGCATGCCGATCCGGACCGCGTCGGCGGGCAGCTGGTGCGGCGCGTTGGCCAGCCGGCCGCCGCTGACCAGGATCCCGCACTCCAGCAGGTGCCCGACCGTGGTCGCCTCGGCCACCCGCTGCAGGTCGGTCAGGTCCCAGCCGAGCTCGTGGCAGATCGGCGCCACGTACAGCGACGGGTCGGCGGTGCGGCCGCCGATGACGAAGTCGGCGCCGCGGTCCAGCAGCTCCATGACCTCGGCCGCGCCGGAGTAGACGTTGACCGAGACGACCGGCTCCTTGACCTGGGAGATCCGGCAGCCCAGGTCGGGCAGCTCCAGGTCCAGACCGAACGCGCGGTCGCGGATGTCGTCGCCGTGGACGCCGCCGACCCGGACGCCCCTCCGGCCCTGCTCGCGGAACAGCCGCACGGCGGTGTCGACCGCGGCGCGGGTGTTGCTGCCCCCGAAGTTCCCGACGATCTTCAGGCCGTCGGCGACGAAGCCGCCGAAGTCCCGGACCACCGGCTCCAGGTTGTGCGCGTACCCGGCCGACGGGTCGAGCACCCGGCGCAGCTGCGCGAAGGTCATCGTCGCCTCCGCCAGGCAGTCGAAGCCCAGGTACGACACCAGACCGCTCCTCGCCAGGTCCACGGACCAGTCGAGGCGATCACCGTCGTAGGCGCTTCCGCAGCCGACGCGCACGGTCCGCCGCTTCCCCATCCCGTAGCCTCCTCCGCCTCGTGAACGTTGGCCCGATGCTGGCCCGGCCGTGTTACCGGCCTCGTTACCCGTGGTCGGAGCGGGTGTGCGGGGGGTGAGCGGTTAACGCGGCCGGTAACGAGCGGGGGCCAGGCTCGGGCTCGCCAGGGCCGCGGCGGCGGCCGGACCACGCGTGAGGTGATGGCAGGTGGCCACGACAGGCGGCGGGACCCGGAACGAGACGGGCACGGCGATCGAGCACTACGACGGCTACGACCACGGCACCGCGCAGCGGTACTTCGACATCGTCGGGGCGGCGCGCGGCCGGTGCCCGGTCGCGCGCAGCGACGCCCACGGCGGCTACTGGATCGTCAGCGCGCACGAGGACATCAGGCGGGTCCTGTCGGACCCGGAGACGTTCTCGAACGCGCGGGGGATCATGATCCCGGTGGAGGACCGGCTGCGCAAGCCGCCGCAGGACCTCGACCCGCCGCTGCAGACCGACTTCCGGCGGCTGCTCAACCGGTACTTCTCCCGGCACGGCCTGGCCCGGCACGCCGACCGCGTCCACCGGCTGGCCGAGGAGCACGTCGAGGCGGTGCTGCCGCTCGGCGACCGGGCCCGCGGCGGGCCGGGCTGCGACGTCATCGGCGACTTCGCCAAGCCGCTCACCGCGGCGGTGCTCAGCACCGTCATCCTCGACCTGCGCGACCCGGTGCGGTTCGCCGAGGTCCGCGGGATCGTCGAGGGCGTCGGCTACGGCAGCGCGGAGCAGAACGCGCGGGCCTTCCGGCGGCTGCAGGCGGTCGTCGAGGAGATGCTGGACGACCTGGCCGGCCGGGAGGAGCGCGACGACGTCCTCGACGCGGTGCTGCGCGGCACCGTGGACGGCGGCCGTCCGCTGACCCGCGACGAGCGGGTCGGCACGGTCATGCAGCTGCTGCTCGGCGGGCTGAAGACCACGGTCGCCGCCATCGGCCACATCGTCGCGCACCTCGCCGCGCGCGACGGGATCGAGGAGCGGCTGCGCGAACCGGGCTGGTCGCGCGGGCCGCTGGACGAGTTCCTGCGGCTGGAGCCGCCGGTCAAGATGATCGCCCGGTCGGCGACCCGGGACGTGCTGGTCGGAGGCCGGCGGGTGCGCGCCGGCGAGATGGTCGCGGTGATGCTCGGCTCGGCGAACCGGGACGAGTCCGTCTTCCCGGACGCCGCCGAGCTGGACGTCGACCGGCGCCGGAACCCGCACCTGAGCTTCGGGCTCGGCGCGCACCGCTGCATCGGCAGCAACCTGGCCCGCATGGAGATCGTCTCGGCCGTCGACGCGCTGCTGGCGCGGGTGCGGGACGTCCGGCCGGCGCCGGGCGCCCGGCTGGTCCGCACGCCGTCCGCGCCGGAGCTGTCGTGGGAGGCCGTGACGGTGGACTTCGACCTTGTTGAGGGAGCGTCGTCATCGTGACGTCGATCGGCATCACCATTCCGCAGCGCGCGTCGCTGTTCGGCGTCGGGACCGTCCGGGAGCTGCTCGGGCTGGCGCCGCTGGCGGAGGAGACCGGCCTGTTCGACACGGCGTGGGTGGGCGACAGCCTGACGTCCAAGGCCCGCCCGGACGCGCTCGCCTGCCTGGGCGTGCTCGCCGGCACCACCTCGGCGCTGCGGCTCGGGGCCGGCTGCATGGCCAGCTTCGCGGTGCGCGATCCGGCGCTGTTCGCCTACCAGTGGGCGAGCCTGGACGTCGTCTCCGAAGGGCGGACGCTGCTGGCCGTGTGCAACGGCCTGCAGAAGAAGGGCGGGGCGTCGGAGGAGGAGGGCCGCCACTTCGGCGGCGTGCCGGACAGGGAGCGCGTCGCCCGGCTGGAGGAGTACATCGGCCTCGTGCGGCGGCTCTGGACCGGCGACCCGGTCGACTTCGAGGGGCGGTTCGCCCGCTACGACGGCATCCGGATCCTGCCCGCGCCCGTCCAGGACCCCTGCCCGATCTGGATCAGCGCCAACCCGCCCGCCGGACCGCACGCCGCGCGGGTGCTGCGCCGCGTCGCGACCAGGGCCGACGGCCTGCTCACCAGCCGGGGCGCGCCCGGGTACGTCGCCGCCCTCAGGGCCGGGCTGGACGCCGAGCTCCGCGCCGCGGGCAGGGACCCCGGCCCGTTCCCGATCGGGGTCTACCACAGCGTCAACATCGGCCCCGACCGGGAGGAGTGCCTGGCCGAGGCGCGGCGCTTCTTCGACAACTACTACGGCGAGGGCGTGTTCGACCGGGACGGCGCCCTGGCCATGACGGCGGTCGGGTCGCCGGAGGAGTGCGCGGAGCAGCTGCGGGCCGTCCGGGACGAGGGCGCCTCCCACATCTCCCTGCGGCTGGCGTCATGGCGGCCGCGCGAGCAGTTCGACCTGCTGGTGGAGAAGGTGCTGCCCGCCTTCCTGGCGGACTGACGTCAGCGGGGGCCGGCGGCGGCGGCGCGCCCGGCGATCCGGCCGAAGATCAGGGCGCTGCCGACCGCGTTGCCGCCGCCGACGTACTGGGCCCCGAGCACGCTGCCGCTGACCTCGCCCGCCGCGTACAGGCCGGGGACGGGCTCGCCGTCGGCGGCGCGCAGGACGCGCGCGTCCGGGTCGGTGCGCAGCCCGTAGCCGGTGACGGCGACGACGGACGGGACCATCCGCACGGCGTAGAACGGCGGTGCGGCGATCGGCTTCATCACGGCCGGGTCCTTGAAGAACCGGGAGTCGGCGCCCGCCGCGCAGTCGGCGTTGTACCGGGCGACCGTCGCGGCCAGCGTGACCGGGTCCATGCCGGTGCGCGCGGCCAGCCCGGCGATCGTGGGGGCGGTACGCACGCGGCCGCGTTCCGCCTCGGCCAGCAGCGTCCCGGCGACCCAGCTGCCCGCGCCGAACGGGGCGTCGGGGGCGGCCGCCGCCGACCGGCACGCCGCGTCGTCGAACACCGCCCAGCACGCGTCGCCGTGGGTCAGCGCCAGCGGCGTGATCACCGTGTGCGGCGCCAGCTCGTTGACGAACCGGCGGCCGTCCTCGGTCACGTAGACCAGCCAGCCGGGGACGAACGGTTCGAGGTCGCGGCCGAAGCCCGGGGTGAGCAGCAGCTCGCCGTGGTTGCGCCCGGTGGTGCCCGCCCCGGCGCCCTCCGCCAGCGCGATCCCGTCGCCGGCGCAGGTGGCGGGGGCGGGCGACCAGACCTCGCCGCCGCCCCGGGCCGCGTCGGGGTAGTGCGCGGCGACCATGTCGGGGTTCGCGCCGAAGCCGCCGGTGGTGAGCACGACCGCGGCGGCCGTCAGGTCCTCGCCGCGGGCCCGCACGCCGGTCACGCGGCCGTCCTCGGCGGTCAGGCCGTCGACCCGGTTGCCGAGCGCGATCTCGATGCCGCGTTCGGCGCAGGCCGCGCCCAGCGCCCGCACGATCGCCCGCCCGGCGCCGGTCGGGCGGTGGCTGCGCGGCGACCGCTCCAGCCCGGCCCGGTAGAGGTTCTCCGGGGCGAACTCGACACCGAGGCCCTCCAGCCAGCGCAGCGTCGGCTCGGCGCGGTCGCAGAAGCGGCGCACCACGGCCGGGTCGGCGTCCCAGCGGTTGAACGTCATGTAGTAGTCGTAGAACTCGTCCGCGGAGTCGCCGGGATGGCCCGCCGCGGCCTGCTGCGCGGTGCCCGCCGCCATGAAGCTGCCCCCGGCCAGCGCGGTGGCGCCGCCCACCCGGTCGGCGGCCTCCACCACCAGCACCGAGGCGCCCTCGTCCGCGGCGCTGACCGCCGCGGCCAGACCGGCGCCGCCGGCCCCGACGATCACGATGTCGACGTCAGGCATGGGTCCGTCCCTCCAGTTCCGCGCGGATCAGGTCGCCGTGCTCGTCCAGCGCCGGGCTGGGGCCCGGGTCGGCGGGCGGTGTCGCGGAGAACACCGCGGGCAGGCGCGGTTCGACGACGCGGCCCGCCACCGGGTGCGTCGACTCGACGAACAGCCGCCGGGCGACGGCCTGCTCGTTGGCCGGGATCTCCGCCGGTTCGAGGACGTCGGCGTACAGCGCGCCCGCCGCCACCAGACGGGCCCCGGTCGCCGCGCGCGGCAGGCCCGCGGCCCTGCCCCTGATCGCGTCGAGCACCGCGCGGAACGCCTCCGGGCGCGCCTGGCGACCCGCCATGGTCGCCAGTTCCGGCGGCAGGGCGACGCCGAGGACCTCGCAGAGGGCGCGGAGGCCGCCGTCGTGGCCCAGCGACACCATGCCCCAGCCGTCGGCGAACCGCAGCGCCGTCCGCTGTCCCGTGGTGGCGTCGTCCCCCTGGTCCTTCGGCGCGTCGGGCAGCGTGCTCGGCCCGGCGGCGTCGAGGTGGACGAACCAGGCCGCGACCTCCAGCATCGACACCTCGACGTGCTGCCCGCCGGCGCCGCGCCCGCGCGCCAGCAGCGCAGCGAGGGCGGCCTGGGCGCCGATCATCCCGGCCAGCTTGTCGACCACCGCGTGCCCGATCGGCCCCGGCTCGCCGCCGGCCCCGCCCTGGAGCGCCGCCAGGCCGCCGTACGCCTGCAGCAGGCTGTCGAACGCCGGCCGCCGCGCGTACGGCCCGGACGAGCCGAACCCGTTGATCGACACGTAGACGAGCCGGTCGTTGAGGTCCCTCAGGCGGGCGTAGCCGATGCCGAGGCGCTCGGTCACTCCGGGGCGGAAGTTCTCCACGACGACGTCGGCCTCGCGTGCGAGGGCCAGCGCGGTGGCGGCGCCGTCCGGTTCGCGCAGGTCGAGCGCGATCGACAGCTTGCCCCGGTTGGCCATCTGGTACATCGCGGAGATGCCGCCGCGCCGCGTCCCGACGAACCGGGCCCGGTCGGGCCTCGCCGGGTGCTCCACCTTGATCACGCGGGCGCCGAGGTCGGCGAGGATCCCGGCGGCCAGCGGCCCGGACAGCGAGGTGGTGAAGTCGAGGACGGCGACGCCCTCCAGCGGTCCGGTCATGCGTGCTCCCTGCCGGGGCCGAGTTCGCGGAAGCGCGGCGCGGGGCCGGGCTCGCGGTGCCCGCCCGCGTCGACGAACGTGCCGCGGGCGCGGTGGTGCGGATGGTCCAGGGCCTCGTACGGGTCCAGGACGGGCGTCACGGCCGCGTCGACGGCGGCGAAGACCTCCGTCCACTCGGCCCGGGTCCTGGTGGCGAACGCCGCGGTGAGGCGCTCGCGCAGCTCCGGCCAGCCCGCCGGATCGTGCTGTCCTGGCAGGTCGGAGACGTCGACGCCGAGGGTCTCGGTCATCCGCGCGTACAGGTCCGCGCCGGTCGCCCCGACCGCCATGTAGCCGCCGTCGGCGGTGCGGTAGACGTCGTAGAACGGCACGCCCGAGTCGAACTGGTTGGTGCCGCGGGGGCCGAGGCGCGCCCCCGGCATGTAGTAGTGGCCCATCATCAGCGCGACGCCGTCGACCATGGCGGTGTCGACCACCCGGCCCCGGCCGGTGCGGCGCGCGTCCAGCAGCGCGGCGACGATCCCGAACGCCAGCAGCAGCCCGCCGCCGCCGAAGTCGCCCACGATGTTGAGCGGCGGCACGGGCGGACCGCCCTTCCGCCCCACCTGGTGCAGGTACCCGGCGAGCCCGATGTAGTTGATGTCGTGGCCGCCGTGCCGGGCGAGCGGCCCGTCCTGGCCCCAGCCCGTCATCCGCGCGTACACCAGGCGGGGGTTGGCGGCGCGGCAGTCGTCCGGGCCCAGGCCGAGGCGTTCGGCCGTCCCGGGCCGGAAGCCCTCCACGGCGACGTCGGCGTCCGCGATCAGCTCCAGCGCCCGCGCGCGTCCCGGGCCGGACTTGAGGTCGGCCACCTCGGACCGCTTGCCCCGCTCGAAGATCGTCCGGCCCTCGTACATCCGCCGGACGCGGCCGGGCCGGACCAGCGTGACCACCTCGGCGCCGTGGTCGGCCAGCACCATCCCGGCGAACGGCCCGGGCCCCATGCCGCCGATCTCGACGACCCTGACCCCCTCCAGGACCCGCACGGCCATGCCTTCGTTCTCAGAGCGCACGGTGAACAGGAAAACCGGCCCCAGTTACCCGCGTCGTTACCGTGCGCGCGTCCCGGCCGCCCGGTGACGGGTCAGGTAACGGGCCCCGCGGGACGCTGCCACCTCGACCGTTCACCGAGAAGGGCAGGGATGGCGCATGGCGAGGGGGAACGTGGGTGAGATCCGGTACGGCTTCGACGCGCAGTACATCGGCGGGCGGTGGCGGCCGTCGACCTCGGACGAGACGCTCCCGGTGATCGATCCCGCCACCGAGCGGGAGATCGGCGCGGTGCCCGCGGGCACCGCCGACGACATGCGGGCCGCCGTCGCCGCGGCCCGGACGGCCTTCGACGAGGGCCCCTGGCCGCGCATGGCGCGCAAGGAGCGGGCCCGGTACCTGGTCCGCCTCGCCGACGCGCTGACCGCCCGCAAGGACGCGATCATCGCGCAGATCGTCGCCGAGTCGGGCGCGCTGCCCGCCAACGCCGAGGCCGTGCACTGGGTGGGCGGCATGGGCCACCTGGAGTTCTGCGCCGACCTGGCCGCCCGCGACCTCGACGAGACCATGCCGCTGTCGCTCGCGCCCCGTCCGGGACGGGCGCCGATGCTCGGCACCGAGGTGGTGAAGCGGCGCCCGGTCGGCGTGGTCGGCGCCATCACCCCCTACAACTTCCCGTTCTATCTGAACCTCTGCAAGATCGCGCCGGCGCTGGCCATGGGCAACACCGCGGTGCTCAAGCCGTCGCCGCTCACCCCGCTGGAGGCGCTGCTGTTCGGCGACCTGGCCGACGAGATCGGCCTGCCGCCCGGCGTGCTCAACATCGTCAACGCGGGCGCCGACGGCGGCATGGCGATGGTCGAGCACCGCGGCGTCGACCTGATCAGCTTCACCGGCTCGGACGCCGTCGGCGCCGCGATCATGGCCGCCGCCGCGCCCACCCTGAAACGGCTGGTGCTGGAGCTGGGCGGCAAGTCCGCCGCGATCGTCCGGGCGGACGCCGACGCCGCGGCCGCGGCCGCCGCCGTGTTCGGCCTCAACATGGCGCACTGCGGCCAGGGCTGCGAGCTCACCACCCGGCACCTGGTGCACCGCTCACTCCGCGACGACTACCTGGCCGCGGTGACCGACCTGGCCGGCAAGGTCCGGATCGGCGGCGGCGCCGACCCGTCCGCCACCCTCGGCCCGCTGATCTCCGCCGCGCAGCGCGAGCGGGTCGAGGGCTTCGTGGCGGGCGGGCTGCGGGACGGCGCGACGCTGGTCACCGGCGGCCGGCGTCCCGACGTCACGCCCGGCTTCTTCTACGAGCCGACGATCCTGGCCGGCGTCGACAACCGCTGGGAGGTCGCGCGCAGGGAGATCTTCGGTCCGGTCGGCGTGGTCATCGACTTCGACACCGACGACGAGGCGGTCGCGATCGCCAACGACTCCGACTACGGCCTGGCCGGCGGCATCATCACCCGCGACACCGGCGCGGCCTACCGGATGGCCGAGCGGATGGACACCGGCCGGGTCCGCATCAACGGCGGCAACGGGGTGATGAGCGTCCACTCGCCGATGGGCGGGTGGAAGCGCTCCGGCATCGGCGTCGAGCACGGCGTGCAGGGCGCCCTCGAATTCACCCTGGCCCAGACCATCTCCTTCAACGCGGGCTGAACACCAACGGAGCGACCCATGACCGAGACACGACCGGCCCCGGCGGGCCCCGACCTCGACCGCCTGGTCGACGGTTTCGACGCCTACGACCACGAGACGGCGCAGCACCTGTTCGAGGTCACCGACCACGCCCGATCCCGCTGCCCCGTCTCGCGCAGCACCGCCCACGGCGGATACTGGCTGGTCACCAGCTACGCGGAGGTGCGGGAGGCGCTCGGCGACCCGGCGACCTACTCCTCCAGCCACGGCGTGGCCTTCCCGCACCACCAGTCGCTGATGATGCCGCCGATCGACCTCGATCCGCCGCTGCAGAAGGACTTCCGCAGGCTGCTGAACCGGCACTTCTCCCGCGCGGGCATCACCAGGTACGAGGACGCCATCCGGCGGATCGCGATCGAGACCGTCGAGTCGTTCGCCGGCCGCGGCGCCGCCGACCTGCACGCCGACTTCGCGGCGCCGTTCACCGCCGAGGTGCTGGCCCGGGTGATCCTGCACGTCGACGACGACGACCTGTTCGGCCGGGCCCGCGAGGTCGCCGCGCAGATCTCCCGCAACGACCCCGCGCAGGAGGGCGACAAGCGCGCCCGCCTGGAGGAGATCGTCGAGGAGATCCTGGAGCAGCGGCTCGGGTCCGGGGTGCGGCACGAGGACGCGATCGACGCGCTGCTGTACGGCGAGGTCGACGGCCGCCCGCTCACCCGCGACGAGCGGGTCGGCACGCTGATGATCCTGGTCATGGGCGGCCTCAGCACCACCAACGCAGCCCTGACGGGCGTCTTCCGGCACGCCGCCGAGACGCCCGGCCTGGAGGAGCACCTGCGCGCCGAGGACTGGACCCGGCAGGAACTGGACGAGTTCCTGCGCTTCGAGCCCCCGGTCAGCTCGCTCTCGCGGACCGTCATGAAGGACACCGTCCTCGGCGGCCGGGAGCTGAAGCGGGGCGACGTCGTGCTGCTGCACTTCGCGGCGGCCAACCGCGACGAGACCGTGTTCGACGACCCCGACGAGCTGCGGCTGGACCGGGAGAAGAACCCGCACCTGAGCTTCGGCCTCGGCTACCACCGCTGCATCGGCTCCAACCTGGGCCGGATGCAGATCCAGATCGGCGCCGCCGAACTGCTCGCCCGGATCGAGGACATCAGGCTCGCGGAGGGCGCCGTCCTCGAACGGGAGGCCGGCACCGGCTCCGGCTGGACGTCCCTGCCCGTCACGTTCCGCCGCCGCGGCCGTTAGCGGCGGCGCCGGCAAGCGCAAGGCCCCTGGCGGGATTCCGCCAGGGGCCCTTCAGCGTGCGGGTCAGATGCGCAGGGTCTTGAAGCCGTCGACGACGGTGACCTGCCCGCTCACCCAGCCGGAGTCCTCGCCACAGAAGAACCGCAGCGCGGCCACGAGGTCGGCCGGCTGGCCCTCCTTCTTCACCGCCTGCGCGGCGGTGAGCGCGGCCCTGCTCTCGGGCGGCACGGTGACCATGGTGGCCTCGGTGTAGATCAGGCCGGGCGCGATCGCGTTGACGGTGATGCCGTGCGGCCCCAGCTCCCTGGCGAAACCCTGGGTGAGGCCGATGATCGCGAGCTTGGACACGCAGTAGGCGCCGCCGAGACCGGAGTAGGCGCCGGTCGACGCCTGGTTGACGATCCGGCCCCAGCCCGCCTCGGCCATCAGCGGCGCGACGGCTTGGGTGACCAGCAGCGCGCCGTCCAGGTTCACCGCGAAGACCCTGCGCCAGTAGTCGATGTCGACGTCCATCTGGGTGTCGTTGCGCATCGAGTGGTAGATCGCGGCGTTGTTGACCAGGATGTGCGCCGCGCCGAACTCGCCGCGCAGCCACGTGCCGAGATCGGCGGCCGAACGCGGGTCGCCGACGTCCACCCGCCGGGCCACCGCCCTGCCGCCGTCGGCGGTGATCAGCTTGACCGTCTCGTCGGCCAGCCCCTCGTCGAGGTCGGCGACCACGACGGTGGCACCGTCGGCGGCGAGCGCGGCGGCGTACTCCCGGCCGATGCCGCGCCCGGCTCCGGTGACGACCGCGATTCGTCCTTCGTGTGGCCCGGTCATGGCCTCTCCTTCGCATCGGTGTCGATGCGATCCTCCGGAGGCGCCATTACCTGCCGCGTTACCTGCCGCGGGGCGCCCCGGCGGGCCGCGGGAAGCCGCCGGTGAGCTCCTCCCAGGCGTTCGCCGCGCGGAGCACGGCCGCGTCGTCGCCGTGCGCGCCGACCAGCATCAGGCCCTTCGGCAGCCCGTCGACGAGCCCGGCCGGAACCGAGATCGCCGGATGCCCGGGGCATGGCGAGGAGGTCGTGGCGCGCGAGCGCCCTGTCGTAGCCGGCCCGCAGCCACGGCGCGGCCTGCCGCGCCATGGCGTAGCCCATGCCGCCGTCCTGGGCGAGCAGGTAGCCGCCGCCGAGCAGCGCCATCGTGATGCCGGGGGAGAGGGCCGCGGCCCGGGAGCGGCGGCCGTCGAGCACGGCCCGCATCAGCGGCAGGTCGGCGGGGCCGCGGTGGTTCAGCCCGGCGCCGTCGCCGTACAGCAGCTGGTGCGTCGTCCCGATGAGCATCGACGCGGGCAGGATGGCCGCGGCGAGGCGGTGCTCGGGGATGGAGACGTGTACGCCCGGCCGTTCAGGCTCCTGCCACCGGCGCTGGTCGACGCCGTCGGGCCCGGCCATCACCTCCAGCAGCAGCGCCACGTCGGCGACCGTCCGCGCCATCGGCCACAGATGCTCGATCGCCGCCGATCAGGCCGGTCACGGCCCGGAGCTCGGCCTCGGACAGCCCGAGGCCGAGCCCCTCTGCGATCGGCCGCAGATCGTCTTCACCGGGCGCGCGCATCGGCGGTCCCCTCCTCGGCTCGGGCCGTTCAGGCCTCTTGGGTCTGGATGAGCGAGGGCGGCTCGCCGGTCGCCCGCGACTCGTAGACGACCTGGGTGTCGGTGGCGGCCAGGAACCCCCACGGGCCGAGCTCCGAGCCGAGCCCGCTCCACTTCACGCCGCCGAACGGCTGGCGGGGGAAGGCGTTGTCGCCGTGCGTGTTGATCCACACCATGCCCGCGTCGATCCGGGCCGCGACCTCCGCCGCCCGCGCCGGGTCGCCGCTCCAGACCGAGCCGCCGAGGCCGAAGGCGGTGTCGTTGGCCAGCCGGACGGCCTCGTCGAGGTCGCGGTAGGCCAGGATCGGCATGACCGGGCCGAACTGCTCCTCGTCCACGATCCGCATCCCGTGCCCGGCGCCGCCCAGCACGGTCGGCGCGTAGAAGTACCCGGGCCGGTCGAGGCGGCGCCCGCCGGTCAGCACCCTGGCGCCCTTGGCCCGCGCCTCCTCGACGAGTCCGGTGACCCGGGCCAGCTGCGGCGCGTTCTGCAGCGGCCCGAGCTCGGTGCCCTCGGCCGCGCCGTCGCCGACGACGGTCCGCTCCGCCCGCGCGACCAGCGCCTCGGTGACCCCGTCCAGCAGGTCCTCGTGCACGTAGATTCGCTTGGCCGCGATGCACAGCTGCCCGCAGTTGCCGAACGCGCCCCAGAAGAGCCGCTCGGCGATGGCGGCCGGATCGGCGTCGTCGAGCACGATCGCCGCGTCGTTGCCGCCGAGCTCCAGCGTCACCCGCTTGAGGTCGGGCGCCGCCGCGGCGGCGACCTTCTTGCCGGTGGCGACCGACCCGGTCATGGTGATCTTGCGGGTGAGCGGATGGCGGGTCAGCAGCGCGCCGAGCTCGGGCCCGCCGCCGCTCACCACGTTCAGCACCCCCGGCGGGAACGCCTCGCGCAGCAGCTCGCCCAGCCGCAGCGTGGTCACCGGGGTGAACGGCGACGGCTTCACCACCACCGTGTTCCCCGCGGCCAGGACCGGCGCGACCTTGCAGCACGCCATGATCAGCGGAATGTTCCACGCGGTGATCGCCACCACCGGCCCGAGCGGCCGGTGCGTCACCGCGACGCGGGCGGACCCGTCGTCCTGGATGATCTCCGGCGGGACCTCCAGGTCGGCGTAGTAGCGGAAGACCAGCGCGCCCGCCATCGCCTCCATGCGGGCGTCCGCGAGGGGCTTGCCCTGCTCGCGGACCACCAGCGCGGCCAGCTCGTCCTCGTGCGCGGCGAGCACGTCCGCGGCGGCGTGCAGCGCCCGGCGCCGCCGCTCCCGGGAGGTGCGCCAGCCGGTGCGGAACGCCGCCTCGGCCGCCGCCATCACCTCCTCGACCTGCGCCGGCGTGCACTCGGGCACCCGGGTGAACGGCTCGCCGGTGGCCGGGTCGACCACCGCGAACGATCCGCCGCCCGGCGCGGACGCGCCGTTGATCGTCTGGACGGGTCCGCCGGTCACGCGGGCACCTCCTCGCCGGCCGTGCTCGGGGTGAAGACGACCGGCAGCGACGCCGGGCCGCGCGCCACCCACGGGGTGTGCGTGATCTCGGTGCCCGGCCTCAGCGCGTAGTCGGGGAGCACCCGCAGCACCTCCGACACGATCACCTTCAGCTCCAGGATCGCCAGCTGCTCGCCCAGGCAGCGGTGCGCGCCGTACCCGAACGCCAGATGCGACCGCTCCTCGCGGTCGAGGTCGAAGGCGTCGGGATCGCTGTACACGCGCTCGTCGTGGTTGGCGGAGGTGAACAGCAGCAGCATCTTGTCGCCGGGGGAGATCTCGTTGCCGTCGATCACGTGCGGGCAGGTCGCGGTGCGCGCCATCCCGGTCACCGGCGCCTCGTAGCGCAGCAGCTCGTTGACGAACCGGGCGGTCAGGGCGGGGTCGTCGCGCAGCCGGTCGCGCAGGCACGGCTTGTCGGCCAGGTAGTACAGCGCGCTCGCGGCGGCGTTCGCGGTGGTCTCGTGCCCCGCCATCAGGATGAGCAGCGCCATGCCCAGGGCGCGGTCGTGCGGGATCGGCTCGTCGCCGACCCGGCCGTTGGCGAGCTGGTAGAGCACGCCGCCGTCGTCCTCGCCGCTGCCCCGGCGCGCCTCGATCGCGTCCCCGAGATAGCCGGCCAGCGCCTGCGACGCCCGCGAATTGGCCTCCTTGTCGCCGGAGTAGGCCGTCCGCTGCATCGTGGTGGTCCAGGCGCGGAAGGCGTCCCAGTCCTGCTCGGGCAGGCCGAGCAGGTCGGCGATCACGATCGCCGGGACCTGCTCGGTCAGCGCCGGCACCAGGTCGGCCTCGCCGTCGCCGCGGAACCGGTCGAGACGGCCGCGGACGATCCGGCGGACGCTCGGCTCCATCCGGTCGGTCTCGGCCTTGCGGAACCGCGGCCCCAGGAACCGGCGGTACCGGGTGTGCTCGGGCGGGTCCACCTCCAGCGGGATCGACCGGACGACGTTGCCGACGTCGGGGATCGTGGCGCCCCGCGTACTGGTGTACCCGGTGGTGTCCTTGCAGATCTCGACGACGTCCTCGTAGCGGGTGACGGCCCAGTGGCCGTCGAACCTGGGGCTGTGGACGGCGCCCGAGCGGGCGCGCAACGCGGCGTACACCTCGTAGAGCCGCTCGACGGTCTCCGGATCGGTGTAGTCGAACTCCTGGGCCAGTTCCTCGGCGGGCTTGGGCATGGTCGTCCTCGTTCCTTCGTGCTGTCAGGGGATCAGGACGGGCTTGATGACCTCGTGGCTCCGCATCGCCTCGACCGCCCTGCCGAGATCGGCCAGCGGGAAGGCGGTCACGAGCCGGTCCACCGGGAAGCGGCCGCCCCGCCAGTGGTCGACGAGCACCGGCACGAACTCCCGCGGCACCGACTCGCCCATGCTCAGCCCGCAGACGTAACGGCCGTCGAAGAACTTGTAGGCCTCGAACTCGAAGGTGGGCTCGGCCGGGCCGCCGATGAGCGCCAGCCCGCCCTTGGGCCGCAGCGCCTCGAAGCAGGCGGTGATCACGGCGGGCCGCCCGGAGGTGTCCACCGCCGAGTCCACGCCGCCGAGCTCCGCCAGCCGCCGCGCGACGTCGGTGCCGTGCGGATCGAGCGCGACGTCGGCGCCGAGTTCCAGGCTGAGCGCCCGCCGCGACGCGATCGGGTCGATCGCCACCACCAGCCCCGCGCCGCACAGCCGGGCCGCCATGACCGCGCCGAGCCCCACGCCGCCGGCGCCCGCCACGGCGACCGTCCCGCCGGCCCGGGTGCGCAGCACGTTCAGGATCGCGCCGGCCCCCGTCTGCACCCCGCAGCCCAGCGGCGCCGCGACCTCGAACGGGATGTCGTCCGGGATCCTCACCAGCGTCCGCGCCCGCGCGACCGCGTGCGTGGCCAGCGACGACTGGCCGAAGAAGTGCGAGTGCACGCGCCGCCCGTCCAGGCTGAGCGCCGTGCCGCCGTCCCGCCGGCCGCCGCCGAAGTTCAGCGTCTGGAACTCCTCGCAGTAGAAGGGGAACCCGCGCCCGCACCGCGCGCAGGCCCCGCACGAGTCGAACGACATGAGGACCCGGTCACCGGGGGCGTAGCCCTCCACGCCGTCCCCGACCTCCTCGACGACCCCGGCGCCCTCGTGCCCGAACACCCCCGGCAACGGCGCGGGATGGACGCCGTCGGCGCACAGCAGATCGGTGTGGCAGACACCGGCCGCCCGCACGCCGACGAGCACCTCACCGCGGCCCGGACCGTCCAGCTCCAGCGTGCGCAACGCGAACCCCGAGCCCGGGGCGGTGGTGACTCCGGCGGTGATCTCCATGCCCGCTCCACGCGATGTCGGCGGCGAGTGCCGCGGTACGGATCGGCAGGTGACGACGGTCACGCCGCCTCGTTACCCGCGTCGTTAACCCCGGCGGATCACTCAGAACCGCCGGGCCGTCTCCGGGCCCGCCAGCGGCGAACCGGGCGCGGCGATCCACAGCTCCTCCTGCCACGACCTGGCCCAGGTCCGGGCCGACTCCCGCCACGCGCGCGCCTCGGCGGAACGGGCCAGGCGGGCGTGGTCGCCGCGCTCCAGCGCCCAGGCGGTGAACACGAGCCCGTCGGTCTTGGCGGCCCGGTAGTTGCCGATCAGGCGGTGGCCGCAGCCCTCGGCGACCGGTGCCCAGCGGTCCCGGACGGCCTCCATGTACGCCTCTTCCGCCCCCGGCTCCACCCGCACGGTCTCGTAGGACATCAGCGAGCCCGCGACGCCCCGTGCCGCCAGGCCGTCGCGATCGGGGCACCCCGCACCGGGGAGCATGAGGAAGTCCTCGCCACCGCTGCGCAGCCCCTCGATGCCGTCGTACAGGGCGGCGAGCGCCGGATCCGGGCGGACCATGGTCTTCTCGACGAGCGCGCTGAAGCCGTCCCAGCCGTCGGTGAACTCCCACAGCGCCATGACGCGCTGCCACCGGCCGGTCATGCCGATCAGGATCCAGGTCCCGATCTGCTGCAGGGGCCCGCCGGCCGCGGCCTCCCGCCGGCCGTGGTCGACGATCAGCTCGGCGAACCTGAATCGGTTCTCATGGGCGCCGACGATGTCCGCGCGCCCGCTCATGTACAGCTTCTCCACCTTCGCGACGCTCGGACCGCGCCGTTAGCCCCACCGTTACCCCCGGTCTAACGCCTCCTGTAATGCCTGCCCTCCATCCTCGGCACCATGACCGCCGGAACCACCCCCACGGAGCCGTCCGCGATCCTGCGGGACATCGACCTGTACGACCCGACGCTGCCCGAGCACCTGCACGGGGTTCTCGCGCACGCCCGTTCCCAATGCCCGGTGACCCACAGCTCCAGCCACGGCGGCTACTGGCTCGTCACCGACTACGCCGGCGTCAGGTCCGTGCTGAAGGACGCCGAGACCTTCTCCAGCGCGCACGGCATCACGGTGCCGCACCGTCCCGAAGAACCCCCCATGCCGCCGCTGCACGTGGACGCGCCGATCCACCGCGACTACCGGCAACTGCTGAACCCGTTCCTGACGCCGTCGGCGCTCGCCCCGCACGTCGGCACGCTGCGGCGGGCGACCGTCGAGCTCATCGAGGCGTTCGCCGACCGCGGCCGCTGCGAGCTGCTCACCGAGCTCGCGATGCCGGTCCCGGCGCTGGGCCTGGCCCGGATCATCCTCGCCGCCGACGACGAGGACGAGATCCGCGAGCTGCAGAAGGCCACGATGCTGATCGGCAGCGAGAACGCGGGGGAGGGGTTCGTGGCGCTGCAGCGGGTCGCGCGCAACGTCCTGGACGCCCGGATCGCCGCCGTCGAACGCGGCACCGCGCCACCCCGGGACGACGTGCTGGCCGCACTGCTGAACGGCACCGTCGAGGGCCGCCCGCTGACCGACCAGGAACGCATCGGCACGCTGATGATCCTGCTGCTGGGCGGCCTGGACACCACCACCAACGCGATCGCCAACATCGTGTACCACGTCGCGACCACGCCCGGCCTGGAAGACAGGCTGCGCGACCCGGCGTGGGTCAGCAGGGGCCTCGACGAGTTCCTCCGGATGGACAGCCCCGTCCAGTACACGGCCCGCTACGTCACCAAGGACACCGAAGTGGGCGGCCGGAAGCTGTGCCCCGGCGACTGGGTGGTGGCCCACCTGGGCTCGGCCAACCGCGACGAGGACCAGTTCACCCCCGCCGACCGCCTCACCTTCGACCGGGAGTCGAACCGTCACCTCGCCTTCGGCCTCGGCCGCCACCGCTGCGTGGGCTCCAACCTCGCCCGGCTGCAGATCACCGTGGTCTTCGAGGAACTCCTGGCCCGGGTGAGCGACATCAGACTCGCCCCGGGCACCGACGTCTCCTTCACCTCAGGCATGTCCCGCAAACCAAAACGCCTGGACATCACCTTCAACCGCCGGGGGTGAAGGGCGACCGATGGCGGGAGGGGTAATGAGTGAGCACTTGCTTGATTCTCGCTCAGGGGTGTATGAGCGAGCGGACCTGGTCGCGTGGGAAGAACTCCTGGTCTTCGCCCCAGCCCTGGAGGCCGTCCCAGCGCCAGTCGGTCAGGGTCCAGAATGCCAGCCGGCCGGGCCAGCCCAGCCAGCGGAGGGCGGTGCGCACCCGGCCCTCGGCGTGGAGGGTGCGTCCGCGGTCGTCCTCGGCGTCGAGGACGACCCGCACCGGTGCGCCCCGCCGCCGCTCCAGCACGCGCCGCTCGCCGCGGACCAGGTCGCCCGCCTCGCCGTCCCGGACGAGGTAGCCGTTCATGACCGCGTCCACGCCGGGTTCGTCAGTGGAATGGGTGATGACGTGCCAGTGCGACCGCGGCGAGGCGATGGCCCACAGGTAGTCGCCGGACCGGGACGCGCCCGGCCGGTGCGGGCCCCAGGTGCGGTCCCGCAGGGAGAAGCAGTCGACCTCCAGGCGTTCGCCGTCCAGCACCGCCGTGCCGACGGCCCGCCCCGGCTGGTCGAAGTGGCGGGCGCCGATCATCGTTGACAGGTTGTCGTAGCGGATCTCGTGCGGCGCCATCAGCGCCGTCCACTCCAGATCGAGCTCCAGCCCGGGTTGGGAGTAGGTGAGCCGGTAGCGCCGCATCGGCTCCAGCACCTGGTGCCGGAGGCCGTTGGGCAGCCGGAAGTCCTTGAACTCCAGCGGGCCGGTGGGGGGCTGGTGCCACCGCCAGTCGTAGTACCGGCAGTCGTAGACCTCCTCGCCGCTGGGGTCCCAGAGCGCCGGGCCGCCTCCGGAGACGCCCGTCCGGACGTCGTGGAAGAAGTAGACGAAGCCGTTCAGGTCCAGCTCCGGGACGGCGAAGCCGAACCATGCGCTCTCGCTCCAGTGCGGGTCCTCGCCGGCCGGATGGAACACCTCGTCGGTCGCGTCGATCATGCGCGCCTCGTCGGCCGGCTTCGCCATCTGCCCTCGTCTCCCCGCGCCACGGGCGCGGACCCGGCGTACGGTCCCGAGTTTTGTATCTCTCCGCACTATGAAAAGCAAGTGTTCACTCTATGTGACGGGCGGGCCGACGGTACGCCGGTGCGGTGGTGGAAGGGCAGGTCGCGGCGGGTCGTCGTCGCCTTCGAGGTGGTGCTTGCGGCGCCTTCAAGGAGAAGTTAGTGTTCACTCATTACGAGAGGGTGTCGCACGGGCCAGGCGGTCTCGCGAGAGGCCGCCCGTTCGTCGGCCCGGCTCAAGGCTTGTGGGCGAAGCTCCGCATCCCACCCCACCGCGGATTCGTCGCGTGAACCCACAGGTCCTGCTCGCTCCCTAGGTCCCGTCCGCCGTGCTCGCGGCAGGCGGGCCGAACACCTGATTCACCGTTCGATTCAGTCGGGGACAGCACGAGGAGGATCCGTGAGACCGCATCGCCCCCTCGCCGCCCTGGTGGCGCTCACCCTGCTCGCAGCCGGGTGCGCCCGCGGCGGCACCAGTACCGAGGAAACGCCCGGGGCAGCTCAGGCCGCCGCCCCCGCCGACTTCGGCGACCTCAAGGGCATCTGCAAGCCCGGTAAGGCGACCGGTTCGTCGGCCCAGGGCGTCACCGCGAAAGAGATCGACATCGGGGTCTTCAGTGACGTGGGCTTCACCAAGAACTCCGAGTACCTCGACACCGCCAAGGTGTTCACGCAGTGGTGCAACGCGGCGGGCGGCATCAACGGCCGCAAGGTCGTCGCCAACATCCGCGACGCCAGGTTCATGGAGGTCCGCCAGCGGATGCTGGAGTCGTGCCGCGAGGACTTCGCCCTGGTCGGCGGCAGCTCCGGGCTGGACGGCCTCGGCGTCAAGGACCGGCTGTCCTGCCTGCTGCCGGCCTTCCCCGCCCAGGTCGTCCAGCTGGAGAACAACGGATCGGACCTGCAGATCGGCCAGACCGGCGGACCGTCCTACAACCGCTACACCGGCTACATCACCTGGCTGGTCAAGGAGGCCTACCCGGCCAGCGCCGGCTCGGTCGGCATCCTCACGGGGGACTCCCCGGCCACCAAGACCCTGCTGGAACAGGCCAAGGAGACGTTCGCCGCCGTCGGCGCCAAGATCACCTACACCGATCTGTTCCCGCCGCAGGGCGTCACCGACTGGACGCCGTACGCCCACGCCATCAAGAGCAAGGGCGTCAAGGGCCTGATGTACCTCGGCGACTTCAAGGACCTGCCCAAGCTGCAGCAGGCCCTCACCGGCATCGGCTACAAGCCCGACTGGATCGACGCCAACAGCAACGCCTACAACCCCGCCTTCATCCAGCTCGCGGCCCCCTCGCTCGGCACCCAGAACACCCTGGCCGACCTCAGCGGAATCCATCCGCTGGAGACCGCCGCCGCCAACCCCGCGACCCGGCAGCTCGTCGACCTGTTCAAGAAGCACGCCCCCAAGGCGCAGGTGACGCTGCCGGGGGTGCGGGCGTTCTCGACCTGGCTGCTGTTCGCCAAGGCCGCCTCCAGTTGCGGTGAGAACCTCACCCGCAAGTGCCTCTTCGAGACGGCCGTCAAGGAGACCGCGTGGACGGGCGGCGGCCTGCAGGCCCCGGTCGACCTCTCCAAGAACGACGCGCCGCTGTCCTGCTTCAACGTCGAGAAGGCGACCCCGCAGGGCTGGAAGCCGGCCGACTTCAAGCCCGACAAGGGCGCCTACCGCTGCAACGCCCCCGCCCACAGGTTCACCGGCGGCTACACCAAGCCGGTCAAGCTCGCCGATGTGGGCAAGAGCATGAGCGACTTCAAGTAAGGAGGCGGTCGACGGCGGCGGGCCGCCGCGCAGCGGCCCGCCGCCGGGCTCGGCGCCGACCGTCTCCTGGACCGTTGCGATCCCTCTCACGGGCAAGGAGACCCGATGACCGTCCAACCCTTCAACCCCGCCGATCCGTGCGCGCGCGGCCTGCATCGGATGCCCCGGCTGTCGACCCGCTCTCGCGCCAGGACCCTGCGGCACCGCGTGATCGTGCTCGCGCCCGACCCGGTCGACGCGGTGCGCCACGCGGGCGGCTGGCTGTTCGACCGGGCGATGGCCGGCTGGGACGCGCTGGTGCTCACCGCCGACCACGCGGATCCGCGACCGCTGAGCATCCTCGGCGCCCGGCCCATCGATTTCGAGTGCGCGCTCTCCTCGCCCGTGCAGGAGTCGTGGCCGCCGCAGGCGATCGCGGTGGGCGCGGATCTGTACGGCTCGGACGCGCGGGTCCGGCGGATCGTGCTCAGAGCGCTCGACGAGGGCAGGGTCGACGTCAGGCTCTGGGGCGAGGACGCCGCGGCGGACCTCGGCGATGAGGCCGGACCGGTGCTGCACAGGCTGAGCTTTGCCGCGCGGGCGTTCAAGGCCCAGGCACTGGCGGCCGCCGCCGTGCCCTCCGGCACGAGCGAGGCCGCCGAGGTGTTCCGCAGCGGGGCGGTGCTCCGCTCGTCGGGGAGCGCCTGACCCGCACCCGCTCACAGGTCGAAGTCGGCGGGGGACAGCCCGACGGCCCGGCAGGCTTCACGGATGACGGCCTTCTCGCCGCCGTCGAGGCGGCCGTCCGCCCAGCCGACGGCGACGCCGAGCCGGATCACGGCGCGCGCCTCGGCCGGCCTGCCCCTCACCCGTCCGATGTCGTGCAGCACGCCGATCTTGCCGAAGGGGAAGTCGGCGGTGAGCTTGGCGAGGTAGTCGTCGAAGCGCCAGTGCAGGTCGCCGGCCTCGAAGTTCGCGAGCAGCTCGCTGGTGGAGATGAGGGCGGCGGCGCGCTGCCGCCCGGCGGCCGCGGCGGTGCCGTCCGCGGCGGCCACCAGCGCGCACATCGCCATGGCGGCGTCCCGGAACACGGCGCTCCGCAACGCGTTCCTCCCTGCCGTGAACCGGGACCGGGTGGCGTGGGCGGACTCGCGCAGCCGGTTCCACAGGGCCATCGGATCGCCTCCGGTCGTCGGTCGGCCTGACCGAAGCCTAACTGATCTGCTACAAGTGTCGTAGTGGATATCGCCCGTGGCCTGGACGCGGGAGATGGTTCTCTGGGAGGCGGCCCGGTTCGTCCCGGTGGCGGGCGCGGGCGCGATCACAACCGCATATCCGTTGGGGGAGCGATGGGCTTCAGGCAGTCGCCGGACTCGTCCGGCACCGGTGTTGCTTCCGTGGAGACGGTGCCGGCCTCCGCGCACTGCCGGCCGGGCGATCACCTGGCCGGCGAGGTGCGCCTGCGGGGCGGCGACCGGGACGTCCGCGTCGGCGAGATCGCGCTGAGCCTGGTCGCCCGGCTCCGCGGCGAGGGCGAGGCCGGGCTGGAGTTCCATCGCACGGTGATCGCGGGCGGTCTCGACCTCGCGGCGGGAGGGCCGCACACCATCCCGTTCCGGCTCCCGCTGCCCTGGGAGACGCCGCTGACCGAGGCGCGCGGGCGGCATCTGCGCGGCATGGCCGTCGGCCTGCGCACCGACGTGGACGCGGCCGGCCGGGGAGATCCGGTCATGCTCGCGGTGGGCCCGCTGCCGTCGCAGCAGCGGGTCCTGGACGCCTTCGCCGAGCTGGGCTCGCAGGTCAAGAGCGCCCATGCCGAACGCGGCCGCGTCACGGGCCTGCACCAGGAACTGCCCTTCCACCAGAAGATCGAGTTTCATCCTCCGCAGCAGTACGGCGGGCACGTCCGCGGCGTGGAGCTGACCTTCCTGGCGAGCCCGGACGGGCTGGGCGTGGCCGTGGAGGCCGACAGGCGGGGCGACCTGCTCTCCGAGGGCGGTGAACCCTTCGGCCGCTTCCAGGTCACCCACGGGCAGGCGCGTTACATGGCCTGGGAGCACGAACTGACCGGCTGGCTCCAGGCCGTCACCGGATACTCCTCCGACCACCGCTGGGCCCGCGGCCGCCGCCGGCCGTACGGCGGCGGCTGAGCGTCAGCTGAGCAGCAGCCCCGCCACCCCTTTGATCACGAGAAGGACGGCGAAGAGGCCGGAGGTCGCGTACGTTATCGGGCGGCGGTTCACGATCAGCCACTCCCGCCATCGCTTGAGGACGCCCGATGCCCGGTCGGGCCTGGCCAGCGTGATCGCCAGCGGCAGTGCCACGCCGGCGGACGCCAGCACGACGAAGGCGACCATGACGCCCGCGAGGCCGCCGCCCTTCCAGCCCGCCTCGAGCAGCTGGTTGACGGCGGCGGCGACGAGGATGTAGCTGGGCAGGAAGGCGCCGAGCCCCAGGGCCAGCACCGGGGACATCTTGTCGATCCGCCCGACCCAGCCGGGAACCGTGTTCGTCGACGCGGAGCGGTGGGTCCGCCAGTGCCAGATCAGGACCGCGCCGAGCAGCACGCCCAGGGCCACGTCGGCGCCGGCGTGGCCGGGCGACGCCGCCTTCGAGGCCGAGGCGCCCCGCGACGGCAGCAGGATGACACCCGCCGTCGCGACCACCGCCAGTGCCACGATCCAGCCGGCCACGAAGGCGGTCGCCTTGCTCGTGCCGCCCTTCGCGGCGGAGAGGAGAACGGCCGCCAGGATGGACCACGGCTGTGTCGCGAGGCCCAGTGCCAGCGCCAACAGCAGGAGGAACGTGCTGGCTTCCATGAGGGCATCTCCTCTCGCCGTCCCTCCCGACCTACCCCGCCGGCCCGGCGCGGGGCATCCCCCGAATCGGGTGATGCCCCCGGACGCGGCCGGTGATCTCAGCGGATGTCAAGGGTGGACAAAGTTCGACCGGCGGTCGAAGGCCGCCGGCCCCGCTGATCGCCGGGAGGCCGCACGGCCGCGTCCCGCCCGCTGATCGTGCCGGGCTGAAGGACGTGCTCTCGTTCTCGTGCCGGTGGGTCGAGGCGGCCGCCGCCGTGTGCGTGCCCCCTTACGCCCCCTCTGAGCCGGTGACCTTCGCCTTCGCCTTGCGGGCGGTGACGGGCTCGGCGAGCCGCTGCTCGTCGCAGGCCTTCTGGAGGTTCTCCAGGGTCTCCTCCAGACCGGCGCCGAGCCGGGGGCCGGGGGTGAAGGTCGCGGGGAGGTAGCGCATGCCGTTGATGACGGAGATCGTGTCGTAGTGCACGGTGCCCTCGGGATCGCAGGCGTAGTCGGGCATCCGGTCGAGGACCTGGACGAGCATGCGCTTGAACACCGTGCGCGCGACGTTCGAGCCGATGCAGCGGTGGATGCCGAGCCCGAAGCTGTTGTGCCGGTTGCCCTCGCGCGCCAGGTCGATGCTGTCGGGGTCGGGGAAGGCGGCGGGGTCCCGGTTGGCCATCGCGAAGGACACCCAGACGCGGTCGCCCTCCCTGAACCGGGTCCCGGCGAGCTCGCAGTCGGCGGAGATCGTCCGTCCGTTGCCCACGACCGGGCTGTAGAAGCGCAGGAACTCCTCGGTGGCGGGGTCCAGCAGCGTGGCCCGCTCGCGGACGAGGCGGTCGCGCTCGCCCGGGTTCTGCGAGAGCCATTCGATGGCGTGCGCGGTGAGCGCCGTCGTGGTGTCGAAGCCGCCGCCGATGAGCAGGCCGAGCACGCCCTGCAGCTCCTGGTCGGACGGGTTCTCGCCGTTGATCTCGGCGGTGATCAGCCCGTTCACCAGCCCGGGCCGGGGATGCGCGCGGATCTCGGCGAGCCGCCGGGCGAGCTCCTGCTGCATGGCCAGGTGCAGTCGCCCGACCCGCTGGATGTCGGGTGAGGTCAGCGGGGTGTAGATGACCGCGTGCGCCGGTTCGCTGTAGGTCCGCCAGTCCTTGACGGGAATGCCCATCATCGCCAGCGTGAAGGCGGCCGGCACGATGTTGGCGAGGTCCTCGACGAAGTCGATCCGGCCTTCCTCGATCTTCTCGTCCAGGCAGGCGCGCACCAGTTCGTCGATCCACGGTGTCCAGCGCTGGACGGCGGCCGGGGACAGGTAGGGATTGAGCGCCTGCCGGTAGTGGCGCTGCTCGGGCGGGTCCATTTCGAGGAAGCCGCCCCGATTGCCCCGGCCGCGCTGCGGGGCGGGGATGGAGATCCCCTGGTAGCCGCGCTTCTCCCCGGTGACGTCATGGTCGTTGGAGACGTACTCGGCGGAGCGGGCGAGTTCGAAGACCTCGCGGTTGCCGGCGGCGACCCAATGGCCGCCGTAGGACTCCGACCACGCGAGGGGGCACTTGGAATGCATCTCCCGGGTTATCTCTTCGAACCGTTCGCGGTAGTCGGGGGCGTGCCGGTCGAAGAGATATTTGATTTTCTTGCGGTCCTCGTCGCTGACGATATCTTCGGTGCTCACGCGTCCTCCACAGAGATCGCCTGCTCGGGGCAGCTCCTGACGGCATTGATCACTTGGGGCTCCTGGCCGGCCCGGACGTTCTCACTGGCCGGCGACGCGTGGCCGTCGACGTCGTCCAGTTCGAAGGCGTCCGGAGCCTGCATCGCGCAGAGCGTGTGGCCCTGGCAGCGCGTTGGATCGACCCTGACTTTCACGACGATGTCTCCTTTGCGGTGCAGGGAATGCCGTCACTGGTGCGTATCCGCCGGAACGGGAACTCGCGATCGGTCACCGGCTGTACTTATCGGCTTACCATTTTGCAAGAGCGTTCCTTCTGGTTGGGAGAACGTTACTCTCAGCGGGCCTCCCCGCGCCAGACCCGCAGAATTCGAAACGTATTGCGAAATTCCCGGTGCGCTTCCTTTTCTCGATCTTGACGCGTCCCGCCGCCCTCGCGACGGCACGGCCCGGCCGTTCGCCCGCGGGCTCTGGCGCCGTTGCGGAGCGTTCCCGCCGGCGGCGGAATATGTTGATCTTGACTCTGGCGGGAATGGCGTCGAAGGGTTCCGGCGCGCGCTACCGGAGGCGTCGCCCGTGCCGCTCGGGTCGTTCGGGAGGGGGGTCGTCCTCGGGGGCGGGGCGCTGCATGATCACGGCGTCTTCGCCCGGACGGGCCGGGCCGCGGAGCGCGAACCCGTGGCGCTCGTACCACGCGATGAGCCGCGCGAGGTCGGTGTCGGTGTCGCCGGTGACCGGCTCGGCGGTCAGGCGGACCGGCACCCGCCACTCGTCGGCCAGCGCGAGCACGTCGCGGAGCGCGGCCTCGGCCAGCCCCTGGCCGCGCATCGCCGGACGGGTGCGGATGAAGTGCAGGATCACCGGCTCGCCGGGCCCGCTCCAGACCACGTAGAGCTCGACGTCGGGGTGCGCCGCCTGCACCCTGGCGACCTCGTCCCGGAACCGGTCGTAGCGCGGCACATGGTCCAGGTGCCCCGCGCGTTCTCAGAGGAACGGCCTGACCTGGGGTTTTGGTGCTGGTTGGCGGTCGCTTGGAGATCGGGCCGGGCGGCGGCCGCGACGGGCGGGAGGCGCACGTCACATCCGCCCGTGTCGCATTCGGCCGGGCTGTTCCGTCAACGGGGTGTAAGCACCGGCAAGGGCAAAGGAGCTCGCGATGGAAGCCCGTTTCAACTACTACGGCAACCCGGTCGGGGCCAAGTTCCTGAAGTACATCGTCACGGCGAACCAGGCCGTGCGGGACTCGACGCTGCCGGCCGCGACGCAGGAGCTGGTGAAGATCCGCGCCAGCCAGATCAACGGCTGCGGCGTCTGCCTCGACATGCACACCAAGGAGGCCGCGCACGCGGGGGAGACCTCGCTGCGCCTCAACATGGTCGCGGCCTGGCGGGAGGCGAAGGTCTTCACCGAGGCCGAGCGGGCCGCCCTGGAGCTCACCGAGGAGGGCACCCGCATCGCCGACGCCGCCGGCGGTGTCGCGGACGAGGTCTGGGCGAACGCCGCCAAGCACTACGACGAGGACCAGCTCGCCGCCCTGGTGTCCCTCATCGCCGCCATCAACACCTTCAACCGGATGAACGTCATCGTCCAGCAGCCCGCCGGCGACTACGAGCCCGGCATGTTCGAATAGCGAGAAGCCCCCGGCCTCGACGGCCGGGGGCGTCCCACCCCGGCGGACGACCTGGCGGCGCTACCGCAGGGCTTCGTACACGCCGGCGGCGACGACTCCGTAGGCCAGGTGGGGCAGGATGTCGCTCACCCAATCCTTGAACGTCCACTGGCGCGGGTCGGTCAGGCCGAGCGCGGTCAGCGGAGCGTTCGACCCCAGCATCGCCAGCCCGGTCAGCGCGAGGCCCGCGGCCGGGCGCGGGACGCGGCGGTGCCGCGCCAGCAGGCCGTAGACCATCGCCGCGCCCAGCCCCGTCCCGTACCCGAGCAGGGGGCCCAGGCCCGCCTTGCGGTTCTCGGCCTTGTCGGTGTCGTCCCCGAGCCCGATGCCGCCGGCCTCCGCGAGCTTCTCCACGCTCTTTTCCGGAGTGCTGCTGGCCGGCCTGCCCCGTACGGCCATGTCGAGATAACTGACGGCATTGAGCGCGCTGGTGCCCGCGGCCCCGGCGACCAGCCCCCGTGTCACGCTGTCCATGGATCCACGCCTACCCCGAATCCGGTCGTTCACCAGACCGGACGGTACCGATGCCGCCAAGGATCGCGGGCGACGGGTGGGAGCGCGGAGGCTCGTGCGCTAGAAGCCGAGTTCGGCCAGTAGCTTCTCGCTTTCACTCCAGAGGCGGGCGGCGGCGGCATCGTCGCGGGCGAGCTCGCTGGGAGCCTCCTCCGCCTTCCGGTGGAAGTAGCGCCCGCCGTCGCGACCGCCTTCGGGCTCGGTGGCCAGCCAGACCAGCGTCTCGGCCGGTTCGTCGGGCGACACGGTGTCGGCGGCGGCCATGTGCGCCCGCATCACCGGGTCACCGTGCGAGGCGAAGTTGGTGGCGACCACTCCGGGGTGCATGGCCTGCGCGACGATCCCGTCCGGGGCCGCCCGCCGGGCCAGTTCGCGCGTGAACAGGATGTTGGCGAGCTTGGCCTGGCCGTAGGCGGCGGCGGTCTGGAAACGGCCGAGGCTCTGCAGGTCGTCCCAGCGCAGGCCCTTGCTGATCCGGTGGGCGCTCGACGACACGGCGATCACCCGTGCCGGTCCGGGCGGCGGGCTCGCCGCGCCGGTCCGCAGCAGCGGCAGCAGCTCCCGCGTGAGCAGGAACGGGGCGAGGTGGTTGGCGGCGAAGGTCGCCTCGGTGCCCTCCGCGGTGACGATCTGCCGGTCCCGTACGCCGCCCGCGTTGTTGACGAGGACGTCGAGCCGCGGCGTCCAGCCCCCGATCGCGTCGGCCACCCGCTTGACCTCGGCCATCAGGGTGAAGTCGCCGCGCAGCACGCGGAAGGCGCCGCCGCCGGGCGAGGCCGAGATCTCCGCCTCGGCCTCGGCGCAGCGTCGCGGATCGCGGCCGACGCCGATCACCTGCCAGCCGTGTTCCACGAGCTTGCGGGCGGTCGATCGGCCGATCCCCGAGCTGGCCCCGGTCACGACCGCGACGGGCCGGTTCGCATCGAACGTCAACGTACTGCCTCTCAATCGGTTCAGCGTGGACGGAGCCCGTCCAGCAGCAGGCGGACGGTGAACCCGACCCGCTCGTCGATCTGCTCGGGCGTCGGCGGCCGGCCGGCCACGATGGCGCGCACCTGGCCGCCGACGACCATGCTCATGAAGGCGCGGGCGGCCTGCCCGGAGTCGATGGGGGCGATCGTCCCCTCGGCCGCGGCGCGGTCGAGGAGGCCGGAGACGAAGTCGAACACCGGCGCGGTGCTCAGCTCGTTGTGGGTCACGAAGATCTCGGGGAAGCGGTAGCTCTCGGTGTTGATGACGCGCTGCAGGCGCAGGCCGTTGGGCGTCATCACCTGGCCGATCCGCAGCCGGGCGACCGCTTCCAGCGTTTCGGCGAGGTCGCCGTCGTCGACGTTCTCCAACACCTCCCGGGGGACGACCTGGCGCTCGATGGCGCGCCGGACCGCGGCGAGGAACAGCGCGGCCTTGTCGGGGTAGCGGGCGTAGACGGTGCGCTTGGTCATGCTGACGCGGGAGGCGATCATCTCGATGGTCGCCAGCTGGTAGCCGTGCTCCAGGAACAGGTCCAGCGCGGTGTCCAGCAGCTCCTCGTGCCGCGCCTCGGCCTGCGCGCGGGTGGGCCGTCCGGCCCTGGGACGGGCCGGCGGGCTGACGTTCGTCATGCCGGCCTCCTCGGTACCGCCACTTGCATCCTCACTCCACTCGCCCATAATGATACGCATGAGTTGCCATTTTCTGCCCGGCAACGACACAGGGAAGGATGCCCGGTGAGCTCTGCCCTCGAAAGACTGACGCGGCTGGTCGACGCCCCGGACCGCTTCGACCACTCGCACGCCGAGCTGCGCGAGACGCAGCTGGCGGCGCTCGACGAGCGGTTCCAGGAACGCAGGGACCGCATCAAACTGCTGGGCCACCGGGCCCGGGAGGCCGGGATCACCCGGATCCGCGACCGTGCGGACGCGGTGCCGCTGCTGTTCCCGCACACCGCCTACAAGAGCTACCCGGAGAGCTTCCTCATCGAGGAGAGGTGGGACCGGCTCGGCAAGTGGCTGGGCACCGTCTCGCCGTACCCGATCAGCCCGATCGAGACGTCCGACATCTCCGACATCGACGAATGGATCGACCGGCTCCAGGCCAGGGGGCACTACGTGTCCTGCTCCAGCGGGACGACCGGCAAGTCGGCGATGCTGCTCGCCTCGGACCGGGACATGGACTGGTCGCGCAAGGACACCGTCAACGTGTTCTCCTGGGGCTCGGGGGTCAAGCCGGAGGGGGACCGGCGGATCATGGGCACGGGCGCCACCGCCGC
Source organism: Actinomadura rugatobispora (assembly GCF_042656285.1). Taxonomy (GTDB): domain Bacteria; phylum Actinomycetota; class Actinomycetes; order Streptosporangiales; family Streptosporangiaceae; genus Spirillospora; species Spirillospora rugatobispora. The sequence goes on from NZ_JBHSON010000059.1 coordinate 41,954, forward strand.
CGTCCCGAAGAACCTGGTCATCGCCGAGGCGCAGAAGAACGCCTTCGGCGACCCGGCCAAGGAGGGCTTCCGCCCGCCGGTGCCCCCGATCACCGTCGGCTCGCTGACCAAGATGGTCGTGCTCCGCAAGAAGATCGCCGACGGCACCGCCCGCCCCGACGAGCTCGCCGACTTCGAGAAGACCTCCCGGGAGCGGGAGGCCGTGATGAAGGCCTCGGTGACCGCGACGGCCGAGGCGCTCGTGCGGTACCGCGCCGACAAGCTCTACATCGCGGGGATGTGGAACTCGCTCTACCAGGTGGCCAAGATCGTTCGCGAGATGGGCTACGCGGCCGAGCACTTCCACCCCGACAACTGCCTCTACGTCGGCGGCGGGCTCAAGCGCGCCAAGCTGCCGCCGGACTACCAGGAGTTCGTCCACCAGACGTTCAACATCCCGCCCGACCGGGACTTCCAGAACTACTCCATGCAGGAGCTCAACTCCGGCATGCCCAAGTGCCAGAAGGGCGACCGCTACCACGTGCCGCCGTGGATCGTGCCGTTCATCCTCGACGAGACGGGCGACAACCTGCTGCCGCACGAGAGCGGCGAGATCGAGGGCCGCGCCGCCTTCTTCGACCTCTCGCTCGACGGGCGCTGGGGCGGCATCATCACCGGCGACAAGATCTCGCTCGACCTCGACCCCTGCGCCTGCGGCAGCACGGGCCCGTCGGTGCGCAACGACATCGCCCGGTACGCCGACCTGGCCGCCGGTGACGACAAGATCGGCTGCGCCGGCACCGTGGACGCCTACGTGAGGGGCCTGTCATGACCGCCGTCCACAACGAGGCCACCACCGTCTCCGCGCCGTTCTTCCTGCGCGGCGAACTGGTCGAGGGCGACGACGTCACGCACCGGTCCCGCGACCTGGGCGCCGGCTTCACCACGCCGGCGATCGCCATGGACCGGGCGGTGCACCCGCGCGGCGAGGTGCCGCCGCTGCTGAACGTCCCGCTCAAGGAGATCATCGACTTCCTCGTCGAGACCGGCGAGCGGATCCGCGACCCGCACAACCCGTTCGTGCAGGACTGCGTCGAGCGCATGTCGTCCACCCACGTCCTCCCGCGCCCGGTGCTGCAGTCGCAGGTCACCGGGGCGGCCGCCTATCTCGACCGGCGGCTGCTGGAGACGGTGGTCGAGCAGAACTTCCCCGATCCCAGGGCGCTGGACGAGTGGATCCCCAAGCAGGACTTCACCGGCCGAAAGAGCTTCGTGCGGGCGTTCGCTCCCCGTCTGATCCACGTGCTGCCCGGCAACTCTCCCGGCGTCGCGGTGAAGTCCATCGCCCAGGGCGCGATGGTCAAGGCCGTCAACCTCTTCAAGATGTCGTCCAGCGACCCGTTCACGACGGTCGCGATCCTGCGGATCATGGCCGACATCGATCCCGACCACCCCATCGTGAGGTCGATGACGGCGGTCTACTGGCGCGGCGGTGACGACGCGGTGGAGCGCGTCCTGTACCGGCCGCAGTACTTCGACAAGATCGTCGCGTGGGGCGGCGGCGACGCGATCAACAACGTGATCAAGTATCTCGGCCCCGGCTTCCAGCTGGTGTCGTTCGACCCCAAGACCTCGATCTCGATGGTCGGCAGGGAGGCGTTCGCCTCGGACGAGACGCTCGACCTCGCCGCCGAGCTGGCCGCGTCCGACGTCATGGTGCTCAACCAGGAGGCGTGCGTCGCGAGCCGCTTCGTCTACCTGGAGGGCGACCAGGCCGACGCCGACCGCTTCTGCGAGCGGCTGCACGCCCGGATCGCCGCCAAGGCGGCCGCCTCGGGCGATGCCCGGCCGCTGGACAGGGACCTGCGCGAGCAGATCGACACGCTGATGATGCTCGACGACGAGTTCGGCGTCTGGGGCAGGACCGACGGCAAGGGCCTGGTGATCCGGTCCGACGAGCCGGTGGACTTCCACCCGATCAACAAGACCGCCAACGTGGTCCGCGTCGACTCCCTCGACCAGGCCGTGCGGCACGTCAACGTGGCGACGCAGACGGTCGGCTTCTACCCCTTCGAGCGGATGCCGGACTACCGCGACCGGCTCGCCAGCGGCGGCGTGCAGCGCGTCGTCCGGCTGGGCGAGGCGGGACCCAGCACGATCGGCAACCCGCACGACGCCATGTACCCGCTGCACCGTTTCGTGCACTGGATGGCGCACGAGGACGGCGTCGCGACGACCTGAGAACGCCCCCGGGCACCGGCCGGTCGAAGGACCGCCGGTGCCCGGCCATGCCCGCCGACCCGATCAGGGGCGGGCGGTGGCGACCTGCACGCCGAACCCGATCAGGACGACGCCGGTGGCGCGGTCCATGGCCCGGCGCACGGAGGGCTTCTCGAAGAGCGCGCGGGCCTTGGACAGCAGCATCACGTAGCCTCCGAGCCAGCCGAGGGTGAGGGCCGCGTGCAGGAGTACCAGCAGCGCCATCCCGGCCTGCGGGGGGAGCCCGGACGGGGCGAGCGAGGGCAGCAGGCCGGTGTAGAAGACGGCGATCTTCGGGTTCACCATGTTGCTGACGAACCCGGTCCGCCACGGGCTGCCGTTCGGAGACGGTGCGCTCACCGCGCCGGCCCCCGAACGGCTGTGCCGCAGTGACTGGACGCCGAGAAAGACCAGGTAGAGCGCCCCGAACAGCTTGACGGTGGTGTAGGCCGTGGCGGACGCGGCGAGGACGGCCGCCAGCCCTGCCACGGTGAGCACGCCCACACCAGCAGGCCCGCGGCGATGCCGCCGACGGTCCGCAGGCCGTCCCGCGTGCTGGAGGCGAGGGCCCGTTTGGTCACCACGGCCATGTCCGGACCGGGAACCATCGTCAGTACGGCCAGTACGCCGGCCGCCGCAAGGAACTGTACGAACACGGGGCCCAGTCTCGCACCCGCGAACGGCCGCCTCGAAGCCGCCTTCGAGTCGTCCGTGAGCGCACTCTAGGGAGCGGCGAAGGCTCGCATCACGACCTCGCGCAGGCCCGCCACGTCCTGTTCGAGGTCCTGCCTGACCTCATCGGCGCACCTGATCGTCCGGTACGCCGTGTTCGCGGGCGGGCCCGGCTCCGTCGCCCGCATGAGCGCCTGGACGGCAAGGGCATGACCGGGCGCCGTGTAGGACACGCCATCGGGATACCCGCGCAGGCGGCGCATCGCCTCCGACTCCACGACCCGCGCCACCCGCTGCAGTACCTCGGCGCGCACACCCTCGCCGCCGTTGTCCTCGAACGCCATCACCCAGCCGCCCCGGCGGGCGAACAGCGCCACCGGCAGGCCCTCACCGAACCGGCGGGCCCCGGGGACCTGATCGCCGACGACTGCCGGCGCCTCCTCCGGCGGCCGCTCGCCGCGCACGCGAACGGCGTGGTCCACGCGCCCACCGAACGAAGCGGCGACCCGCTCCACGTCATCGTCCTCGACGAAGGTGACGCACGCCGCCTCGCTGCGCCACGTGCCGCCGACCCATTCGAAGGCGTCCGCTCCGGGCCACTCGTCCATGCCCCGAGACCTACCACCCGCCACCGTCATTTCTCCCGCGCGGTGACGAGAGCCGCGGCCGGAAGGGGCGGCGGCCTTTGTATCGTTCCTTTGGATGGCGAACCGGTGCCATTCCGGTAATGGACGTATTCCTTCCCGGCGATGTCGGTCATCCTTGCCGTACGGCGGCCGATGAAGGCCGCTCTCGGGGAGGCTGCCATGACTCACTCCGCGATTCCGCGGCCGGCCGGGTCCGCGCCCGAACGGCCGTGGCCGCGCGGCACGCTGCTGGCCGAGCTGTCGGCCGCGAGCCGGGCGCGGCTGATGGACCTGGGGTCCCGCCGCCGCTACGAGCACGGTGAGGTGCTGCTGCGGGAGCAGGAGCGCTCGACGCACGTGGTCCTGCTGCTCGGGGGCTTCGCCAAGGTCACCTCCAACCTCGGCGACGGCCGCGTGGCCCTGCTGGGCATCCGGATGGCCGGCGACACCGTGGGCGAGATGGCCGCGCTCGACGGCTCGCCGCGGTCGGCGAGCGTGATGGCGTGCGGCCGGGTGCTGGTGAAGATCATCTCGCGGGACGAGTTCCTCGGCCTGCTGCAGGACGTCCCGGAGGTCGGCATCAAGGTGTCGGGCGTGATCAGCCGGCGGCTCCGCTGGGCCAACCGCCGGCGGGTCGACTTCTACGGCTACCCGACCCGCGTCCGGCTCGCCCGCATCCTGGTCGACCTCGCCGGAACCTACGGCCATCCGCAGGACGAGGGCATCGTCTTCGACGTCGAGCTGACCCAGGACGAACTGGGCGCCATGGCCGGGGCCGACGCCGACACCGCGGGCCGGGAGCTCCGCAAGCTGAAGTCGCGCGGACTGATCGCGACCGGATACCGCCGGACCGCCATCCTCGACCTGGACGCCCTGCGCGCCCAGGCGAGGCCGGCCGGCGGGGCGGAGTGACCGCCGATGGCCGCGCGGTCCCGCCTGCAGTACCGGCTCCTGGTGGCCGTCGACGTCGAGCGCTACAGCGCGCGGGACGCGCTGCGCCAGTTCATGGCGCAGGACGACCTGCGGCACGCGCTCGAACGCGCGGCGGCGGGGGCCGGGCTCGACCGGGAGCTCTGGTACCGGCAGTTCGCCGGGGACGGGGAACTGGCCGTGCTCCCCGGGGACGTCGACATCTCGCACGCGGTGGGCGCCCTGTCGGCGGAGCTCGACACGGCGCTCGCCGAGATCAACGAGCGCCGCGCCGCCGGGGACCGGCTCCGGATCCGCCTCGCCTTCCACCACGGGACGCTGGCCCCGGGCCCGTTCGGTCCCGCCGGCGCCGCGCCGATCGTGGTGAGCCGCCTCCTGGACTCCGCGCCCCTGCGCGCCCTGCTCGACCGGCGGCCCGAGCACGACCTGGTCCTGGCCGTGTCCGACTCGCTCTACGCCGATGTCGTGAGCACCGGCTTCTGCAGGCTCGACCCGGCCGGCTTCCAGCCCATCAGGATCTCGGCGAAGGGGATCAGGTACCGGGGTTTCATCCGGGCGGGCACCGGTGCGAGGGCGGACGAGGCGCTCGGCACCGTCGTCCCGCTGCCCGTCCCATTCCGGCCGGATGCCCGGGGTGCCGAATCGGTAAGCTCCGCGTGAAGCCCGCCAGTCAAGGACGCCACCACTCCGAGGGGCCGTCGAATGGGTAGCGACAACCTCCCGGCGGTGCGCCGGACCAGCCTCGTGGTCGATCTCGAGGGATACTCCAAGCGCAGCGCGCCAGGGCAGGTCGACGCCCAGGGGCGGCTGCTGTGGAGCATGGTCCACGCGCTGAAGGCCGCGGGGATCGCGCCCGACTCCTGCGCGCGCCAGGACCAGGGGGACGGGCAGCTGATCACGCTGCCGCCCGGCATCAACGAGGCCCGCGTCCTGCCGACCGTCATCCTCGCCCTGAACGCCGCCATGAGCCGGGTCAACTCCCTGCCCGGCGAGGCGGGCCGGCTGCGGCTGCGGATGGGGATGGCGCAGGGGCCGGTGCAGCTCGCCTCGATCGGCTACGTCGGCGCCGGAGTGGTCGCCGCCTGCCGCATGGTCGACTCGGCGCCGCCCCGCCAGGCCCTCAAGCGGCACCGGGACGCCGACATGGCCGCGATCGTGTCCGACGACCTGTACCGCCAGGTGTTCTCGCAGGGCTACGACGTCCGGCTCGCCGCCCGCGACTTCCAGCCCGTCCAGGTGGTCATGAGCGCCAAGGGCTACCAGGCCGACGCCTGGCTGCACGTCCCGGCCGTGCGGCCCGTCGCCGGCCTGGTCCCGGACTTCACCGGGGCCTACGAGGACAGGTCCGGCGCGCCCTGGCTCGCCATGATCCCCCTGGCCGCGGCCGGTGTCGGCGTCTGGTGGTGGCTCGGCCACGAGGACGATCCCGCAGATCAGGGCGGGCACCGGGCGCACCCCGACCACGTCGACCCGCGCGATCCCGTCGACCCGACGCCCGACTGGCAGCACGATCCGGTGCGGGGCTGGGAGTACGACCCGATGCGGGGCTGGCACGAGGTGCCGCACGGCCTGCCGGCGTCCTACGGCGCGCTGGAGCCTGCCCCCGAGCCCGATCTCGCCGACCAGGACTACGGCGATGACCAGGTCGACGACTCGGGCTTCGACCAGGACATTTGAAGATTCTTTTACTTTCTCTGCTTTCGCTGCATGAAATCCGCCCGCCCGTGCCGTCCAAGAGGACAGGCGAACGGACGGGGAGGCCCGGATGGGGCAGTGGGCGCTGGCGATCGACTTCGGGACGAGCTTCACCACCGTCGCCATGTCGGTGGACGGCCGGATCGTCCCGCTGGAGATCGCCAACAGCCGCTACCTGCCCTCGGCGGTCGCCATGGACGCCGAGGGGACGCTGCTCACCGGCCCGGAGGCGGTGCAGCGCGGACGCCATGAACCGGCGAGCGCGGTGCGGCTGCCCAAGCGGGCGCTGGTCGCCGGGCCCAAGGTCAGGCTGAACGGGCGCACGGTCGCCACCACCGATCTCGTCGCGGCGGTGCTGGAGCGGGCCGCCGCCGAGGCGCGCTCCGTCCAGGGCGGCGACGAGCCCGGGGAGGTCGTCCTCACCCATCCGGCGGCCTGGGGCGACCAGGAGCTCGCGGCGCTGCGGAAGGCCGCCGCCACGGCGGGGCTGGGCACGCCGCGGCTGGTCGCCGAGCCGATCGCGGCCGCCGTCCACTACGCGGTCGGCTGCACGGCGACCGGGTGCGCGGACGCCTCCCGGATCGACCTGCCCGACGGCGGGTGCCTGGCGGTGTACGACCTGGGCGGAGGCACCTTCGACACCGCCGTAGTGCGCCGCGACGGCGCCGGGTTCGTCCTGGTCGGCGAGCCCGGCGGGGACGCCTCGCTGGGCGGCGAGGACCTCGACGAGCGCTTCCTCGAGATGCTGGAGGCGCGCGCCGTCGACCGCGACCCGGCCGCCTGGGCGGAGCCGGCCGCGGGCCCCGCCGCGCAGCATGCCCGCGCGGTGCTGCGCCGCGAGGTCGTCGACGCCAAGCACGTGCTGTCGCGGCTGTACACCGTGGACCTGGCGGTGCCCGGCTATCCGGCGACGTTCCGGGTGACCCGGGACGAGTTCACCGGGATCGTCGACGGCGACCTCCGGCGCAGCCTGGACACGCTCACGGCCACGGTGGCCGGCGCCGGCCTGGACCCGGCCGGCCTCGCCGCCGTGGCGCTGGCGGGAGGCTCCAGCCAGGTGCCCCGCGTGGCGGAGCTCATCGCCGAGCACTTCGGCGCCCTCCCGCTGACGGCACCCGATCCGAAATCGGCCGTCGTCCACGGAGCCCTGCTCTCATCCACGGCCGGGACCGCCGCGCCGTCGGCGGACCCCGCACCGTCGGCGGACCCTGTGCCGCGAAGGCGCCGCCCCCCGCTCGACCCCGACCCCGAGGACTGGATGCCGGACATCTCATGAAGATCGTCATGATCGGTCACTCTTCGGCCGGAAAGACCACCTACGTATCGCTCATGTACGACACGATGCGCGTCGGAATGGAGGGCTTCTCGCTCCGCGCGGCCGAAGCGTACGACCACCGCGTCCTGAAGAAGGCCGCCCGCGCGATCCGCAAGGGCAGGTATCCCGACCCCAGCAACCAGCGCAGCAGCTTCAACCTGGTGCTGCAGCACAACGGATCGGACGTGTTCCCCTTCACCTGGCGCGACTACCGGGGCGGCGCGCTGTCGGAGAGGAGCGTCGACAGCGAGCAGGCCAAGGAACTGTACGAGGATCTGCGCGAGTCCGACGCCATCGTGGTCTTCGCCGATGCCCAGCGCCTGGCGACCCGGCGCGGCGCGGCCCTGGAGAACGCCACCCTGGTGACCCACGTCATGCGGGCGCTGGCCGACCGGGACGGCGCGGTGCTGCCGGTGCTGGTGGTCTTCACCAAGTGGGACCTGGTGGCGCACCTCGGCGAGGAGGCGCAGGAGCGGATCGCCGCCCCCTTCCGGCAGCTCATCGAGGCGATCGACCGGTCGGAGTCGGCGATCGGCCTCGCGGTCCCGGTGGCCTGCGGTCCCGAGCCCGTCAACGTGGCGGTGCCCGTCCTGGCGTGCCTGTGGGTCGGCCTGCTGAGCCGGATCAACACCCTGACCGCCCTGGTCCAGGAGCACGCCGAGTCCGCCGACAGGCTGGCCGCCCAGGACACCGTCGTCGACCGCTTCACCAGCTGGTGGAAGGGCGAGTCGTCGTACGCCCAGCTCGCCGAGGAGCGCCGCCGGTCCGCGCTGGCGGAGCTGTCCCGCCTGGAACCGCTGGTCGAACCGGCCGAGCGGTTGCAGGAACTTCTCGATCAGGTACTCGACGCGGCCGGCTGAGCCGCGGGGAGGAAGCGCGATGAGGACTCCGGAGATCAAGCTGACCATCCTCGGGGCCACCGGCTCCGGGAAGACGACCCTGATGCTGGGCATGTACGCGATGCTCGCGACCGGCGTGCACGGCTACCACCTGTTCACCCGGGACCCCGACGACCACATCGACCTCACCCGGCGGTGGGACACGCTGTACACGCGGGGCGAGCTGCCGCCGCCGACCGACGAGGTCCCGACGGCCTACCAGATGATCTTCAACCACGGTCTGGAGACCATGCTGCACCTGGACTTCGTGGACTTCCGCGGGGGCGCCGGGACCGCGTCGACCAGGGACGCCGACACCGCCGCCGACATCCCGACGCTGCGCGAGCGGCTGGCCGAGTCCAACAGCATCTACCTCGTCCTGGACGGCCACCACGTCGGCGACTGGATCAGGGAGGAGTGCGCCGGCATGCAGGTGACCGGGGCGATGGGCCTGAGCATCTTCACCCAGACCATCATGCGGCTCTTCCAGCAGTTCAAGGAGGAGGGGCGGGCCCGGCCGTCCCTGGTCGTGATCGTCACCAAGTGCGACGTGCTGGAGGAGCGGAGCGGGATGCCGCGCCAGGACGCCCTGAGGGTGATGGTGAAGAACTTGAAGAAGCTGGTGCCCTTCGCCTACTACCCGGGCGTCACCGCGATGATCTGCCCGGTGCAGCTGGGGCGGTTCGGGGTCGAGCCGGGCGGCACGGTGAAGCCGGGCCAGGTCGACCCGATCTTCGTGCACAAGCCGCTGATCTTCTCCCTGATGCACTACCTGACCGAGCAGGCCGCCTTCGACCGGCGCGACCTGAAGGAGGTCGAGAGCCGCCGCGCCGACGCCCGCACCGAGCTGGAGCAGCTGCGCAGCGGTTTCGGCGCGGGCTTCTTCCGCGGCGGCGAGATCAGGCGGAAGAGCGGCGAGATCGAGTTCGCCGCCCAGCGGGCGGCCGACCTGCAGAAGGAGCTGGACACCGCGCAGCAGCGCGCCGCCCAGCTCATGGGCGAGCTCGACGGGCTCCCGATCATCAAGGACGGGGTGGTCCGATGACCGAGTGGTCGCCGGTCGTGTACGGCCGCACCCGGTGGGTCGACCGGTGGCGGCGGGCCTGGCCCGCCGGGGTGCCCCTCGGCGGCCGGCCCGAGAAGGCGATGCTCGACGTGATCAACGGGGGCGAGGACCTGGTCCGCCCGGACGCCGGCGAGGAGAGCCACGCCCCGCGCTTCCTGCTGGCGCGCGGCGCGGACGGGGTGCTGGTCGGCGTCGCCTGCCGGGCCCGGATGCTGAGCGACGCCATGCACACCGACCTGCAGGGCGGCCGCGAACTCTACTGCTTCGTCGGCTGGTTCGGCGCGGGCGGCTCCGTCGCCGACCTGCCGCCCCTGGCGGACCTGGCCGCGCGTTGCCAGGAGTGGGCGGGACGCGTGTACGAGCGGTTCATGAAGCCGGTGTGGGAGTTGCACGAGGACCAGATCGTCCTGGAGCGGACCCTGCCCGAACCGGCCCCCTGGGCGTCGACCTCCGTCAAGGAAACCGAGGGCGAGGGTGGGCGGCGGCTCTCCGTCCAGCCGGACGTGGTGCACGTCCTTCCCGCGGACCAGGCTGCCGAGTACTGGGACAGAGCCGTCCTGACCGGGGCTGACTTCGCCCTGGCCACGGGCTGGTGGACGATGGCGGACCGTCGCGCCGAACACCTCACCCACCTGTGCGTCGAAGGAGTCAGAGAGCCCAGGACGATCCCCAGGCCGAAGCCCGAGCCGCGGACGGAACCCGTGCGTCCCAAGTCCGCCGGAGCTCCGAAACGGTCCGACTGGGACCGCTTCCAGCACGAGCAGGTCCTTGAGGAGGACCGGGGCGGCCGCGGTCTGCGCGGGGTCGCCCGGGACATCGCACGCGCCTTCCTGGGGCCCGAAGAGGAGCATCACACGCCCCACTCGTTCGGCGGCGACGCGGCGAGAGCGCGCAAGCGCACCGATCAGGCGCGGGGCCTCCCCGAGCGCAAACGCCAGGAGCTCATCGCGGCGTGGCACCGTGCGAAGCTGCGCTACGAGGCCGCCCTGAAGGAGGCCGAGGCCGCCGAGGGGGAGCTCGCGCACATCGAGGAACTGCTCGGTGGCGCGGGTCCCGGTGCGCCGTCCGATCCGCACGGCGGCGGTTCCGTCCGGCCGGTCCGGCGGACGGAGCCGCCGCCCGATGTCGAACTGCCCGAACGGCCGGGTCACACCGGTGACTTCTTCGGCGACACGTGGGGGAGGGACCGGTGAACGAGGACGAGAGCCGGCTTGCGAGCCGGCTCGCGCCGCAGGTGCGGGCGCTCTGCCAGGAGGTCGCCGACGCCGTGATGGCCCTCGGTGATCCGGCCGACCGGGACGCGACCGCCGCGGCGATCCGGGCCGAGGCGGGCCGGGCCGAGACCGGCGCCGCCGGGGCCATCGTGGTGGGGGAGAAGAAGCGCGGCAAGAGCTCGCTCATCAACGCGCTGGTCGGGCGGCCGGGGCTGCTGCCGGTCGAGGTGGACGTGGCCACCAGCGTCCACCTGGCGGTCGGGTACGCGCCCGAGCCGCAGGCCGAGGCCGTGCTGAACGGAAAGCCGGATCCGGTCCCGATCGGACTCCACGAGATCCCCGCCTACGCGGCCCTCGACCCCGAGAGCGGCGCGGAGGTCCGGGACGACGTGCGGCACGTCCGTGTGGGCGTGCCGTCCCCGCTGCTGCGCGCAGGCCTGGTGCTCATCGACACGCCGGGCGTCGGCGGCCTGGTCTCCGGGCACGCCCGGATCACGCTGGCGGCGCTGACCGGGGCCGACGCGCTGGTGTTCGTGGTGAACGGGTCGGTCGAGCTCACCCGGTCCGAGCTGACCTTCCTCACCCGGGCCACCGAGCGGATCGGGACCGTCCTGTTCGTGCTCGCGCAGACCGACAAGTACCGCGGCTGGCGGGAGGTCCTGGAGCGCAACCGCGCGCTGCTGGCCGAGCACGCGCCCCGGTACGCGTCCGCGCCGTGGTTCCCGGTGAGCGGCCGCGCCGAGCTGGAGGCGGTCGCCGCCCGCGAGTCCGGGGACGCGGCGAAGGCGGAACGGCTGGCGGCGTCGTCCGGCATCGGCGAGCTGAGCGCGGCGCTCACCGAGCGGGTCGCGTCCCGCGCCTGGCAGATCCGGCTGGACAACGCGCTGCATCTGGCGGCCGCGCAGATCGAGCCGCTCGCGGCCGCCCTGGAACGGCGGGTGCGGTCGCTGGAGGGCGATCCGGAGCTGGAGCGGGAGGTCGTGGAGCGGCGCGAGCGGCTGCGCGAGCTGCAGGGCGCCGACGCCCAGTGGCGCCGGACCCTGGCGCGGCGGACCCGCGAGCTGGAGCGCACGCTGCGGCTCGGCTTCCAGCGCTCGGTCAACGACCTGCGCGCCCTGGCCGAGGAGAAGATCGCCAAGAGCGGCGGTTCCGATCTGCTCAGCGAGCTGCCCGGCGACCTGGAGGCCGGCATCGAGGGCGTCTGGCTGGAGCTGCAGAACGGCGTCCGCACCGGGATGCGGGCCCTGGCCGCCGACATCGGCCGCGAGTTCGCCGATGTGGACGTCGAGGTGAGCCGGGAGCTGACGCTGCCGGACCGGCTCCGGGAGCTGCCGCGGCCCGGGACCACCGCCGACGACTCCCGCGGCCCGCTGGCGATGATCGAACGGGTCATGCCGGGCTGGGGCGCGGGCGCGCTGACCATCGCGGCGCTGGGCGCGGTCACCGGGTCGATCCTGCTGCCCGTGGCCGCCGGGTTCGGGCTGATGGCGCTGCTGAGCGGCCGCCGCAAGCGGCGCGAGGAGCTGCGCCGGGCGCGCGGCGACGCCACCAAGTACGTCAACCGGCTGGTGGTGGAGCTCAACACCGAGATCCCGCCCAAGATCTCCGCGGCCGTGGAGGAGCTGAGCGACCGGCTGGGGGACGCGGTCTCCGAGCGCATCGCGGCCCAGCGGACGCGGCTGGAGGCGGAACTGGCCGCGCACCAGAGCGATCTGCGCGCCGCGCAGGAGACGCTGGCCCGGGACCGCCGGCAGGCGCGTGCCGGGCTGGAGCGGCTGCGCGGCCTCGGCGGACGGGCGGAGGCCATGCGCCGGGAACTGGGGGTGCGCTGACGTGCGCGCCGCCGCCGCGCACCGGGCGCCCCGGCCGTGGACGAGGCGATGACGGCCGTCGAGGGGCCGCTGTCGGCCCGGCTGCGGGTCCTCTGCGAGCGGGCCGTGCCGCATCTCGACCCCGCCGCACCCGCCGCCGAGGGGCTGGCCGCCGTCGCCGCGCGGCTCGCCGAGCCGACCCTGCGGCTGGCCGTCGGCGGACGTCTCAAGGCGGGCAAGTCCACCCTGGTCAACGCGCTTCTCGGGCACCGGCTGGCGGCGACCGCCGCCACCGAGTGCACGCTCCTGGTGGCCTGGTTCCGCGACGCGCACGTCAACCGCGTCCAGGTGCGGCACCGGGACGGCGGCGTCCGCCACGTGCCGGCCCGGCCCGGCGGCGGGGTGCCCGACGACCCGGCGGCGCTGGGCATCCCGCACGAGGAGATCGCCGAACTCGTCGTGGAGGCCCCCAACGAGCGTCTCGCCTCCGGCTACACGGTCGTCGACACCCCCGGGCTGGACTCGCTGACCGGCTTGGACGACCTGTCGATGGCCGCGCTCGCCCGCGCCGACGCCCTCCTCTACGTGACGCCGCACCCCGGCGAGAACGACCTGGAAGCGCTGGAGGCCCTGCGCCGCAGGGCCGACGAGCACATCACCGCGCTCAACGTGCTGGGCGTCCTCAGCCGGGTGGACGAGCTCGGCGACGGCATCGGCGACCCCTGGCCCCGCGCGCGCAGGGTCGCCGCCCGCTACGGCGACCGCCTCTCCGGCGTGGCGGCACGGGTGGTCCCCGTCGCCGGCCTGCTGGCCGAGACCGTGCTGGGGGACCACTACACCGACGCCGACACCGCGTCGCTGCTCCGGCTGGCGGCCGCCGATCCCGCGGAGCTCGACGAGGCGCTCTTCTCCTCGGACACGTTCACGTCCTGGAGCGGCGCCCCGATCACCGGACCCGCACGCGAGCGGCTGCTGGGCCTGCTCGGCCGCTACGGCGTGGAGATCGCCGTCACCGCCGTCCGGGAGGGCGGCGCGAGCACCGCCGAGGTGCTGGCGGTGCTGCGCCGGCACAGCGGCGTCGACGATCTCCTCGACCAGATCCGGGACCACTTCGGCGCCCGGGCCGACCGCCTCCGCGCGGCGTCCGCCGCGGCGCTGCTGGAGGAGGTGTGCGCGCTCGGCCGCACCAAGGAGGAGATCGCCGCGCTCATGGCGCTGCGCTCCGGGCTGGCCGATCTGCGCCGCCACCCGCTGATGCGCCAGACCGCCCTCGCCGCCGCCCTGGCGACCTCGGCCTCGGGCGGCCTGGTGCTGCCGGACGACGACCACCGGGCCCTCATCCGTCTCGCCGCCGGACACGACGCGGCCGCGTGCCTGGGAGCGGCGCCCGGCGCCTCCCCGGCGGACCTGCGCAAGGCCGCCGACGAGGAGATCCGGCGCTGGCAGTCGCACGAGTGGTCGCACTCCAGGGTCGTCCGGCGGCACGCCCAGACCGCCCGCGAGCTGTGCGAGGCGTTCTACTTCCTCGCCGAGGAGGGCTCCGCCTGACGGGTCCGCGCGGCCCGGTCAGGCCGCGCGCAGGCCCGCGGGCGCGGCCTCCGCCAGGGACGCGAAGGCGCGGCGCCCGCGCAGGATGCGCGTCTGGACGGTGGTGAGCGGAACGCCCTGCAGATCGGCGATCTCCTTGTAGGACAGGCCCAGGGCGTAGTGCAGGATCAGGGCACTGCGCTTCGCCGGCGACAGCCCCGCCAGCAACCGGCGGCAGTACTCGCGCCCTACCACCTGCTCGGCGGGCCCGGGGAGCGCCGGGAGCAGCAGATCCATCTCGCTCGTGGCCACCGGGTCGGGCAGGCGCTCCTTCAGGCGCCGCTGGTCGAGGGCCACGTGGGTGGCGACCGCGTGGAGCCAGGTGCTCACCTGCGAACGCCCCTCGAATCCGGCGAGCCCGGTCATCGCCTTCAGCCAGCATTCCTGAAGCGCGTCCCGGGCGTCCTCGGGGTCCCGCGTGATGCGCAGGCACACCCGGAAGAGCCGCGGCTCATGCCTGCGCACCAGTTCGCCGAACGCGCCGTGATCGCCTTGCCGGAAACAGCCCACAAGGCGCTCGTCATCCATGGAGGCCCACAGTCCAGGCGCCCGATATGACATGCCGAACCACGCTCCCTCACCGCCCCGGCCCCCCGTTCCCGGTGGGCTCCGCGTGAAGTATGACGGCGGCCTCCCGCACCTGATTGCGGAAATTGACGGCTTTCCGGAAAACGATCGGAGCGGCGCCGGAGACGCGGGTTCGAACGCCTGGTCAGACCGCGGTCCGCCCTTTGGTTCGGGGACGGCCGGAGTCGGCTCCGGCAAGATGGGGACAACGTCCGGATGCGGCCAGCGGCTTGCGCATGGAAAAGAATCAATTCACGCCGAATACGACGGGGGAGCGGCCAGTTCCCAGTCCAGTTCCCACACCCGCAGGGAACCGTCCTCATGGCCCGCCAGCACGAAACTCCCGTCGGGGGTCGACGCGAGGCAGCGCACTCCCTTCCCTTCCCGGTCGTCGAGGACCCGCAGGCATCGCCCGCTGCCGACCTCCCATACGCGGACGCCCCGGAAACCGGCCGACACCGCGAACCGGCCGTCCGCGGTGAACCGGGCGTCCAGCGACCAGCCGGCGTTCTCCGCGAGCTCCCGCACGCACCGCCCCGTCGCGACGTCCCAGAGGTAGAGCTTCATCGTGGCCTTGTCGCTGAACAGGGCGAGCCGTCCGTCGGCGCTCAGGCACAGGGCGGTCACCTCGGGCCCCATGACGCGCCTGTCCGCCGGTCTCGGCCGCAGAACGCCCCTGGCGTGGCCCTCGTCGAAGTCCCACAGCCGCACCGAGGCGCCGCGGCGCGGAGGACCGCCGTGGCCGGAGGCGACGAGACGGCCGCCGCCGCCGATCGCCAGCGAGTTGATGCCGATGTCGCGCGCCTCCAGGCCGTCCTCGCCGAAGTCCACCGTGTCGATGGCGCGCACCTGCGCGCCGGTGCCGAGATCCCAGAACCGGATCCGGCCGTCGCCGTGGCCGACCACCGCGAGCCGCCCGCCGTCGCCGAACCGCACGTGCGCGTCGCCGAAGAGCGCCTCCATGGGCACGTCCACGCCCCCGCGCGGGCCGCCGGGCTCCTCGACCCCGATGTACTCGTCGGCCTTGACCCGCGCCCACCGCGCCCTGTCCAGCAGCGAGAAGTTGTCCGCCAGGACGCGCAGGCACTCGCCGGTGTCGGTCGACCAGAGCCGTACCGCGCCCCGCCTGTCGCCGGAGAGGACCCGGCGTCCGTCGGCGCTCAGGGCCACCGAGACCACCGCCTGCCGGTGGCCTGTCAGCGTGTGCAGGCAGGTGCCGGTGCCGAGGTCCCACACCCGGACCGTGTCGTCCTGCCCGCCGGTCACCGCGAGCCCGCGGTCGGCGCCGACGTCGACCGCGGCGATGCCGCGGCGGTGCCCGGTCAGCACCGCCGACACCCACGCGGCCCGCAGATCCGTCCGGACGGCGCGGCGGCCCAGCGCGCGCCAGGCGGACATGACCCGTGGCGCACGCTCGTGCCCCGGCACCGTCCTGGCGCGCGTGAGCAGATCGAGCGCCGCGGTCAGCCGGCCGTCGGACAGGGCCCGTTCCGACTCGGCGACCAGCGCGTCGACCGTGGCGTCCGAGTCGCTCAGCTCGGTGTGCGGGCGCGGGCGGCTCAGGCTCGGCGCGGCGACGTGCTGCCCGAGGGGCAGCCGCCACCACCGTGCCGTGCCGTCCTTCTCGCCCGCCGACACGGCCGACCGGCCGTCGGCGCTCAGACGGACGGCGCGGGCACCGCCCCGGTGCGCCACGAACCGCCGCACGCAACGGCCGCTGTCGACGTCCCAGAAACGCAGGTGGACACCCTGCACGGAGATCAGGTACCGGGCGCCGTCGCTCAGGGACATCGGGCCGCTCGGGCCCGCGTCCCGCAGCACGCGGACGCATCGGCCGGTGGCCACGTCCCAGATCCGGATCGGCCCGTCGAGGGGCCCGTAGGTGGCGGCGTAGCGGCTGTCGGAGCTGAAGCACCCGCCGGTCGCCGACCCCGGGATGGGCTCGGGCAGGACGTGCCGGCACTCGCCGGTGGCCAGGTCCCACAGCCGCACGGCCGCCTTCATCCCGGTCTCGGAGCTCATCGCCCAGCGGCCGTCCGGGCTGATCAGCGCCGACGGCGACCCCCAGCTCCTGACCTTCACCTGGCGGACGACCCGTCCGCTGCGGGTGTCGACCACCCGCAGGGCGCCGTCATAGGACGAGTAGACGGCGACGTCGCCGTCGGAACTCATGGCGACGGCACTGTGCCTGGCCTGATGGAAGGTCTGGGCGCAGCGCCCCCCGGTCAGATCCCAGAGCCGGACCGTGTCGTCCTCGCCCGCGGAGATGGCGCGGGTCCCGTCGGCGGAGAACGCGACGGACCTCACCGGGCCCTCGTGCCCGGTGAGGGTCAGCCGGCACCGGCCGTCGAGGAGCGTCCACAGCCGGACCGTGCCGTCGGCCTCCCCGCTCAGCGCCAGTTTCCGGTCGGCGCCGAGGCTGAGCGGCAGGCGCGTCCGCGGCGGCGGGTCGGCCGTCCAGGCCATCTCCTGCGCGCCGGTGCAGCGCGCGTGGGTGATCCGGCCGCCGCCGAGGGCCTGGAGGGCCGCCTCCACCTCACGGTCGCCCGGTCGCTCCCGGGCCACCCCGTCCAGGAGTTCGCGCGCGGCGTCCAGATCGCCGCGTTCCATGTGCACCTGAGCCAGCAGGAACCGCGCCCGCCGGGAATCGCCGGTGTCGGCGCGGACCGCCTCCAACTGGGCGACGACGGTCTCGTCGCCGATCGCGCCGCGCCGCCACCGCTGCAACCCGAGGTGGTAGGCGGCCTGCGCGTGCCGCGGGTCGGCGGCCAGCGCCTCGGCGAACCCCTGCTCGGCCTCGGCGGTCCGGCCGAGGTCGAGCAGCGACAGCGCCTGGTTGTTGAGCTCGTCGCCCCGCAGGTCGGCGGCGCGCGGCCGCGCACGCGGGTACGCGGCCCTGGTCAGCGCCTCGTAGCAGGCGGTCAGCCCGTCGGCGACCTCGGCCATCGAGCGCGGCCGGTGCCGGGGGTGGTCGCGCAGGCAGCGGGTCAGCAGGTCGGCCAGGTCGGCGGGGATCCGCGGGACGGCCATGCCCGTGCCGTCGGAGAGGCAGGCGGCCAGGGTGGCGCCCGCGGCGGGGCTGACCATCCACGTCACCTCGCCGACCAGCATCTCCAGGACGGTGACCGCGAAGCTGAACACGTCGCTGCGCCGCCCCAGGGACCGGCGCGCGAACTGCTCCGGCGAGGCGTACGCGGGCGTCATGCCGTTGCTCCCCGGCACCAGCACGGTCGCGCCGGGCCCGTCCTTGGAACCGGCGACGGTGGCCTCCCGGGCACGGGCCAGGCCGAAGTCGGTGATCTTCGCCGTTCCCGCCTCGTCGAGCAGGACGTTGGCCGGCTTGACGTCCTGGTGGACGAGCCCGCGGCCGTGCGCGTGGTCGAGGCCCCACGCGATCTGGATCGCCGTGTCCAGGATCCGGGCCGTCGCCTGCTCCGGGCCACCGGCGTACAACCGGCGGTCGGCGATCCGGTCGCGCAGGCTGCCGCCCGGGACGTACTCCGCGAACACCCGGGGAACGCCGCCGAGCGTGCGGACGTAGTGGCACGTGCACACGTGCGGGTGCAACCCCAGCGACACCCACGTCTCCGCCTCGGTGACGAACCGCTCGCGGCCGGCCGCGTCGCGGAACATCTCGGGGCGCGGCGACTTCACGGCCAGATCGGTGCCCCAGCCCAGGTGCCGGACCCGGTGCACCACCCCCATCCCGCCCCGGCCGAGCGTCTCGACGACCTCGTACCGCCCGTCGACGACGTCACCGGCCCGCCACTCCGCCGCGACGGCCCCCCTCGCTCCGGTCATCCCACTCCCGTCACCGCGACTCCGGCCGTCGATCATCCGACCGCCGGCGGATCTCGGTCCCCCCAACCGCCCCCGACGGCCCGGTGAACACCTTGCCAAACAGCGGTGTCTATTTAATCGGTGGCGAGCCGTGCGCGCGGACCTGACGGGTCGCGGCCGGCGAGCGTGCCGGCCCACCACCGGGCGAGGTCGTGGCCGAGATCGGCGGCGCGGGAGAACCAGTAGACGGCCTGGTCGCGGTCGTGGGGCAGGGCGGCGCCGAGCTCGAACGCGGCGCGGACGTGCCGGCGGCGCGCCGCGCGTTCCAGGTAGACCTGCGCGGCCTGCAGATCGCCGTCGGCCAGCGCTCGGCGGCCCAGCAGGTAGGCGTGCTCCGTGGCCGCGGTGGCGGGCACCAGGCTCTCGATCAGCGCGGTGGCGGCGCCGTGCCCGCGGCTTTCGGCCTGCATGAGCCAGGCCAGTGATTCCTGGGGGCGCTCCTCCAGGCACAGCAGCACGCCCAGCTCGAAGCAGGACTCGGGATCGCCGCTCTCGGCGGCGCGGACCAGGCGCACCCCGTGCCGGCCGAAGAGGGTCAGCATGCGCTGCTCGGTCAGCGTCGGCGTGCCCTCGGGGTCGCCGACGTAGTCCTGCATCAGTTCCTCGGACATCGCCTGCAGGGCCCGCCCGTCCAGGGCGACCGGGACGGGCCTGGCCGGCGGCGCCCCGTTGCGGACGCTGGGCTGGTCGGGATCGGGGACGTGGACGGGGGCGGCCAGGGGCAGCGAGGGCCCGCCCGCGTCGGGCGGGTCGCCCGGTGCCGGCAGCCCGGGAAAGGGCCGGGTGTGACGGCCTTCGACCCGCGCCCGGCCGTTGCCGGTGTCCCCGTCGGGCGGGGAGAGGTAGACCTCCTGCAGCATCGCGTTCCATTGCGGCAGGGTGCTCTCGCCCGGGTCGGCCGGGATCAGCCCGGCCTTCACGGCGTATCTCTGGCAGGTCAGTACGAAGGTGGCCACCCAGCGCCAGTCCGGCGGGCCGCTGCGGCGGCCGTTGAGCACGTTGCTCAGGGTGGCCAGGGACAGCGACGGCAGATCGCGGCCGGCCCGCCGCTGCGTTTCCGCCACCTGCTCCGACAGCCTTTCCATCTTCCGCAGGCTGGGCCGCCCGCACGCGCGCCGGAAATCCTCCAGAATCCGAATGAACTCCTGCAGCGCCTCCGGACTCCACGGACGCTCGTCGCTCATCGCCGCTGCTTTCGTCGCTGGTTCTCGCCTCAGTTGATCTTTTCTCGCTGCGGGCAATTATGGCACCAACCAGGCACATCGCGTGATCTACGCGAGCGTTCCGGGGTGTTCCACTCCGTTTCGCGGCGCGACGAAACCGGAGGTCACAGCAGTTGGGCGCAAGGTGTTCCTTTTCGTTCTCTAGTGTTCCGCGCCGTTCTGCGTCCCTTCCGCGACGCGCGCGAGAATCACCATCTGAGAATTTCTCGGAAATATTGCCCGGTTTG
The DNA here is from genome assembly GCF_042656285.1 of Actinomadura rugatobispora. GTDB lineage: Bacteria > Actinomycetota > Actinomycetes > Streptosporangiales > Streptosporangiaceae > Spirillospora > Spirillospora rugatobispora. The sequence continues at coordinate 61,843 of NZ_JBHSON010000059.1, forward strand.
AGAAGAATGAATGTGTAAAGCGTCACAGAACTCGTGGAGTGGCCCAGAGTCGCGACGATCGGGATCGACCACCGCGCAGCCGGGCGCGTCGCGCCGGCCACCGGAGCGTTTCGCCGAGTCCCACTGACCACCTGCCTCGCCCATGCCGGTGCCGTGGTGGACATCGGGTCCCCGGCAGGCAAAAGACCCGATGTCCATGCGGACACCGGGCCTGTTCTCCGAACGCGACCGGCCGGCCCTCAGGGAGAGGTCAGCATCACGGGCGAATCGATCAGCGTGTTCCCCGTCACCCAGATGCGCCCGCCCGGCGCGACGGAGAGGTCGCCGACCCATGTCTCGACAGGAGTGGTGAAGGTCTGCCAGGTGCCGCCCGCGTACCGCAGCAGCGGCGCGCGGCCGTAGATGATCGGGCGGGGGACGATCACGAGCGGGTTGCCGTCCTTGTCCAGCCGCACCTTCTTGCCGTAGTTGTCGAAGTTGCCTTCGGGGGCCGAAGCGGTCCACGTCGTGCCGTTCCAGCGGTACAGGGTGTCGTAGGTGAGTGCCCAGACCGTTCCGCCCCCGGTGGGCGCGACGCTGGTGACGCACGAGTCGGTGGGGAGCGGCGGCAGCATCGTCCAGGCGGAGCCGTTCCAGTGGAGGACCACCGCTTCACTGCGTTCGGTGGCGGTGTTGTAGCGGCAGCTTCCGGTCCATGCCTCGGTGGCGGTGCGCGCCTGGAGGTCCGACAGCCCGTCCTGCAACCGGCCGGCGAGCGGGTCCGCCTCCCAGGCGTCGCCGACGCGCCGGAACAGCGCGGGCCTGATCGTACTGTCCGGGCCCGGCACCCTGATCTGGATCCACACCCCGGCCGGACCGGCCCACAGGCGGGTGTCGTAGGCGTAGGCGACGTCGGGCGGCGGTGCGACGGGCTGGAACGCGGTGCCGTCGAACCGCGCGAGGTAGAGGCGCTCCCCGCTGTGGACGGCCGCCATAAGGACGCCAGTGTTCACTGGAGAAATCGGCACGGTCCGCGCGTCCGATAGTGGCCGTCAGGCCGACCTTCACGCCCGGGCGGCAGTTGTCCGCACTCCGCACTGGCGACCCGGCACCGACCTCGGTGCTTCACGGGCTCGGAGCCCGTTCGTCAGCTGGTGTTGCGGCCGCCGTTGACGCCGATGATCTGGCCGGTGATGTAGCCCGCCTCGTCCGAGACGAGGAAGGCGCAGGCCGCCGCGATGTCCTCCGGTCTGCCCGCGCGGCCGACGGGGGTCCGGGAGATGGCCTCCTCGATGCCGCCCGGTCCGAACCTGCCCCGCGCGTCGTTGCGCCGCGTCATCGGGGTGTCGATGAACCCGGGCGGGATCGTGTTCACGGTGACGCCGTCGGGGCCGAACTCCAGGGCGAGCGACTTGGTGAGGCCGACCATCCCGGTCTTGGAGGCGACGTAGTGCGCCATGTACGGCTGGCCGCCGTGGGTGCTGGAGGAGGAGATGTTGACGATGCGCCCCCACCCGGCCGCGATCATGTCCGGCAGCACCAGCTGGCAGCAGTGGAACGTCCCGGTCAGGTTGATGGCGAGCATCTCGTTCCACTTCTCCGGTGAGATGTCCAGGAAGCGGCGGAAGCCCTCCTTTCCGGCGTTGTTGACGAGGATGGTGACGGGCCCGAAGCGGTCGCGGACCTCCTCGAGGCCGCGGGCGACGGCGTCGCGGTCGGCGACGTCGGCGGGGACCGCGACCGCCCGGCCCCCGCCGCCGCGGATCTTGGCCGCGGCCGTCTCGGCCGCGTCGCCGTCGAGGTCGAACAGCGCGGTCCTCGCGCCGTCGCGTGCCAGCCGCTCGGCGATCGCGAGCCCGATGCCCGACGCGGCGCCGGTGACGATGGCGACCTTCTCCTCAGGCGGCTGTGGCATACCGGGGTCCTCTCGGGCGGTGGGTGTGCAATAAATATACGGGAGCGTTCACATGTGTTACTGCAGGAGGGTGCCGCCGCGCAGCCAGCCCTGGAAGATGTCGATGAAGGTTCCGGGGTACTCGGGCGGCGGGGCGGTGGCCTGGTCGAGTTCGTCCAGGATCTCGGCGGGAATCCGCACGTGGAGGGCGCCGAGGTTGTCCTCCAGCTGCCGTTCGGTGCGCGCGCCGACGATCGTCGCGGTCACCGGCCTGGTGCGCTGCCAGGCGAGCGCGAGCTGCGCGGGAGTGCAGCCGATCCGGGCGGCGGCCCGGCGGACGAGGTCGACGATGCCGAAGCCCCGGTCGTTCTTGACCAGCGAGTCGAACGCGACCTCCCGCTGCGCCAGCCGTGTCGCGGGCGGCTCGGCACCCTGGCGGAGCTTGCCCGTCAGCATTCCGGCCGCCAGCGGGCTCCAGGTGATGAGGCCGAGGCCCTCCTCGGCGAAGAGCCGGACGTGCTCGCGCTCCAGCGTGCGGACGATCAGGTTGTACTGGCCCTGGAAGGACACGAACCGCGCCGCGCCGAGGCGGTCGCTGATGGCGAGCGCCTTCATCAGGCGGTAGGCGCGCAGGTTGGACGCGCCCACGTAGAGGACCTTTCCGGCACGCACGAGGTCGTCGAGCGCCGCGACGGTCTCCTCCAGCGGGGTCGCCTCGTCGTCCACGTGCAGCTGGTAGAGGTCGATGTAGTCGGTGCCCAGGCGGCGCAGGCTCCGCTCGCAGGCCCGCCGGATGTTGATACGGCTCCCGCCGCGGTCGTGCGGGCCGCGCCCGGTCGGCATCCCGAACTTGGTGGCGACCACGACCCGGGAGCGTTTGCCTTTGAGCGCGCGCCCGCAGATCTCCTCCGACCCCGGGTAGCCGTCGGCGGTGTCGAGGAAGTTGCCGCCCGCGTCCAGGTAGCGGTCGACGAGGCGGACCGCGGTGTCCTCGTCGCACCCCCAGTCCTTCATGCCGAAGGTCATCGCGCCGAGCGCGAATTCCGACACGTACAGGCCGCTGCGGCCGAGCCGGCGGAGTTCCATGGCTAGACCGCCTCGGCCGAGGTGTCGACGACCCAGCGCACCGACCGGCGGAACGGCTCGGTGCCGTCGTGGGGCAACCGGACGGTCTGGCTGGGATCGAGATCGTTCATCTGCATCGACCGGTCGATCGGCTGCGTGCGCTGGACGCCGTGGAGGGCGAGGCCGTCGCGCAGCCTCCGGCGCAGCGACTCGGGGAAGATGCCGACGGTCTGGGTCTCCTCGCTGACCCAGCGCGGGACCTTGGTGATGTCGGGGACCGGGACGAGGTTGACGATGCGGTTGCCGAGCTGCCGGGCGAACTCGACCGGCTCGTCGGCGGTGCGGGAGATGACGACGCCCGCGCTGGAGGTGTCGCCGATGACCCGGTAGAACTCCTCGTCGAGGGCGATCGCGCGCAGTTCCTCCTCCAGGTCGGGCGCGGGGCGCTTGGGCGCCGTCGACTCGTGCGGCGGAAGGGCGAGGAAGGCCCGGTGGACGGCGTGCCCGAAGTCCTCGAGGAGGGCCAGGTCGTCCTCGTCGTCGGTGCACTCGACGTAGACGACGCGGGTGCTGGCGCAGGCGGTCTGGTTCATGTGGCCGGCCATCCGGGCGACGCCGAGCGCGGCCCGGTCCCTGGCCTCCTCGCCCTCCAGCGCCTCGCGGCCGATGATGGAGATCGAGAGCTTGGGGTTCATCGCGATGAGCTCGATGCCGGGCACGAGGTACTTCTGGATGTGCGTCATGGACGCCGTCCCGCCCCAGGCGGTGAGCTTCTCGATCCGGTTCGGCGTGATCACCTGCCGTTCGACCTCCGCGTCGCCGCCCTTCCAGTAGGCGACGGCGAAATGCCGGGTGACCGGGTGGTCCGGGTCCAGCTCGACCATGGTGCGGATGATCGCCGCGGCGGTGAACGGGTCGTTCGAGGGCGTCTTGACCAGCGTGTCGCCCTTGGTCAGCGCGCCGCGGACGATCGTGATGCCGGCCGTGACCGGGACGTTGCCGGCGATGATGTGCAGCTGCCGCGTCCCGACGGCCCGGATCCGGACCAGGGAGCGGCCGGGCCCGCCCTGCTCGACCCATCCGTCCAGGTAGTCCTTGCCCACCTTGGCGTCGATCTGCGCGCCCAGCCGGTCCCGGTCGAACATCCGGGGGAACTGCTCGTAGATCGGGCGCAGCACCGGCTCGGTCATGTCGCCGGCCTCGAGCGCGAGGTCGAACGCCTTGCGCATCAGCGGGTTGTCCAGGGTGAGGCGCCCGCCGAGCTCGGCGAGGAAGTCGATGATCTCGTCGATCGGCGTGTCGTACAGGTCCTTGAGGTCGCCGGGGCTGGCGAGCACCAGCTCGCGGGCGTACCGGCGCGGGTCGGCCTGGCGGAAGGCGGCACCGCCGCGGCCTCCGAACACGATCGCGTCGTCGCCGGGCTCGATGACGCGGCCGCGGATCACGATGGGGATGTCGAGCACGCTCGTCGCCGTCTCCGGGGCGGCCGTCCGGGACATGGGGGTCACGCTCCGCTCACGTAGTCCATGAAGTCGTTGTACGCCTTCGCCGTCCCCGCGCAGGTGATCTTGTCGTCGCCGCCCTCCAGCTCGGAGAACCGCACGATGCCGCCGTCGATGCGCGGGCCCTTCCAGCCGCACGCGCACGCATCGTCCCAGTAGATCGTGACGCGGTCGCCGGAGATGAAGCCGCCCCAGTACGTCTCGGCCAGCAGGTCGAACAGCGCGAGCCGGCCGGTCCGCACGCCTTCGCGCGGCAGCGGCCTCGCGTCCTCGTCCAGGACGATCGGCAGGGTGTAGGGGAGGAAGTGGTAGTACTCGGCCGAGCATTTCGGGGCGGTGCCCATGCACTCGGACATCCCGTACATGCTCGCGACGCGGTCGATGCCGAAGAAGTCTTTGAGCAGGTCCTGCCAGTCGGCCGGGGCGTCCTTGAAACCCTTGAAGCCGCCGCCCGCCATCAGGATGGAGTCGGGCGCGAACTCGCACCCGACGCCCTGCTCGCGCCCGCTGAGCGCGAGCCGGACCAGGTCGGCGGACGTGCCGCCGATGCGCACCCGCTGCCCGCGGAACTCCTCGGCCAGTCTGGCGAACCATTTCTGCAGGTCGTCGTCGCGATGGCGGCTCGCCTCGATGAGCTGCCGCCGCTCCTCGATGATCTTCGGGTCGATCTCCAGCTCGTCCAGCTCGCCGCGCTCCTCGGCGGCCTGCAGGCGCCCGGCGAGCGACAGCAGGTCCGACGACAGCGGGTAGTCGTGGAGCATGTGGCGGGCCTCGTCGCCGCCGGCCTGCGCCCCCGCCATCAGCCGGCCCATCTTCGTCATCATCTGGTGGCCGCTGCGGTATCCGGCGGAGAACGACGGGATCTTCACCTGGCGGACGTCGACGCCGAGCGCGGCCCGCATCGCCAGGAAGTGCGCGTTGCGCCAGGCCGGCCACTCGACCCGGGACCGCGGGATGAAGCTCAGCTTCCCCGTCGTGCCGGTGGAATGGCCGATGATCATGCCGTCGTCGTCGAGGCGGGTGAGCCAGTCGTCGACCGAGCGCAGGTCGTCCACCGGCGTCTGGAGCAGGTCGTGGGTGGTCAGCCGGTTCAGCCACGCGGTCAGGCGGGTGAACCGCCGCTTCTCGATCAGGCTGAGCGGATAGCTCTTGTAGACCTTGTGGTCGAACATGACGGGGACGACGTCGTCCAGGCCGTCGATCCGCCCGACGTCCTGCCGCTCGGCCAGCCTGCCCAGCGCCTCCACGCGCGGGCGCAGCGCCTCGAACCGCCGCCGCAGCACCTCGCGCTGGACCGGCTCCACGACGTCTCGTGCGAGTCCCAGCAGTTCTTCGTGCGGACGCTCCGTCCACGCGGCGACATCGCCGGCATCGAGTGCGGCCGGTTGTGCGGTGGTGCCCAATGTCCCTCCCCGGGTCTCCCCGGAAATATACGTTCGCGTTTACTTTCGGTCAATGGGCCGGGCCCCGGCCCGGGGGATCCCGCGCGGGCGGTCATACTTCATGCCATGGGACAGCACCTCAGAACCGGTCGGCCCACGCGGGCCGAGGCCGCCGAGCTGGAACGGCGCCTGCGCGAGGCGGCGCTGGAGGTGTTCTCCGACCGCGGCTTCGAGGGCGCGACGATGGAGGAGATCGCCCGCGCGGCGGGCATCAGCAAGCGCACGCTCTACGCCAAGTACCCCGACAAGCGGGCGCTGTTCGCCAAGGTGCTGCCGTGGGCGATGTCCACCCTGAACTGGGACGCCCCGGACCTCGACGACGTGGCCGACGACCTGCCCTCCGCGCTGGCGGCGATCGCGCGGATCGCGATCGCGCGGGTCGTCGACCCGCAGGTGGCGCGGCTGACCCGGGTCGCGATGAGCGAGGCGCACCACTTCCCCGAGTTCGCCGAGGCCGCGCACTCGATGACCTGGTCGCCGCGGCTGCGCTCGGTCGTCGACGTCCTCGAACGGCACGCCCGCGCCGGCGCCATCGTCGTCGACGACCCCGAACTCGCCGCCGAGCAGTTCCTGGCGATGGTGTCCGGCTTCCCCGCCATGCTCGCCGTGTTCGGGCTGCGCCGCGACCCCGACGACGAGGAACGCCACATCCGGCACGCCGTCACGCTGTTCCACGCCGGTCTCACGCCGCGCTGAGCCGGACGCGGATCACCGCCTCCGCGGGCCGGGGCGCCGGCCCGCGAAGGCGGTGATGGGAGGGCAGACAGCGGAGCCGCGCGGGCTAGACGGCGGGCTCGCGGACCGCGTCGATCGAGGAGGGGCCCGAGTCGGGCACCTTGGGCTGCCGCCACACCTCGACCGGGAAGGACACCGTGCACAGCGCGCAGAACAGCCAGGTCAGGTGCTTGTCCTCCTCGCTGATGTCGTCGAGGGACACCTTCTCCAGGTAGGCCTTGGCGTCGTCCAGGCGCGGGAACGCCGCGTCGTAGAACGCCTGCAGCTCCTCCATCGTGCTGGTGAAGCGCTTGGCGTAACGCGCCTTCTCGGTCTGGACGGCCCAGTCGGCGAAGGGCTCCAGGTCGGCGAACTGCTGCGGGAAAACGGCCATCGTGGTTCTCCTCTTCACCGGGCCGCCGGGCCGGGCACGCTGTCCTTGGCCTCGGGGTGCTGCTTGACGTAGTCGGCGACGTACTGCTCGGTCGTCTGGTGCAGGTGCCGGAGCAGGATCTCCTGGTCGTTGAGCGGGAACTCGGTGACCACCCGGGACTCGAGCATCTTCTGGGTCGCCTCGAGGGTGTTGGCGTCCTGCAGCCCGTACTCCTTGAACGAGACCACCGCCAGCTCCTGCTGGACGCGTTCCCAGGCGTTCTTCGGCGGCACGAAGTAGCAGGTGCCCTCGAAGATGTGGGTGTTGTAGGACGTCGGCCAGTAGTGGTAGGTCAGCACCCAGCCCGGCTTCCAGACCAGCAGCATCCAGTTGGGGTAGATCAGGTACGAGTCCATGCCCCAGGCCTTGTGCCGCCCGGGGTTGACCGACGGCGGCAGGTCGATGTCGATCGGCGGGTCCCACGGGCCGAACAGCCCGCTGCGCAGCTTGCGCTCGATCGGCTTGACCATCTTCTCGTCCTTCGGCGGCGCCATGCCGCCCCACGAGGAGACGACGCCGTGCGGGCCGTCGATCCCGTAGTGCAGGGCCTCGTAACCGACCTGCTGCAGCTTCAGCGACTCCTCCGGGACCGCCTGCTTCTGGTGCAGGACGGGCGCGTGGTAGAACTCGGTGAACGCGTCGATGTAGAGCTTCCAGTTCGCCCCGATCTCGGCGCGGTACTCGTGCACCTGCGTCATCTCGTGGAACGGGTAGCCCTCGAACCCGGCGCCGTACGCGCCCAGGTACTCCTTGAGCGGCCGCGGCTCGGACTCGCGGTCGAAGTTGACGAAGATCCAGCCTTCCCACACGTCGCAGTGCACCGGGACCAGCCCGTACTCGCCCTTGTCGAGGTCGAAGAACTCGCTCTCCTGCTGCACGAAGGTGCACGCGCCGTCCAGGCCGTAGCGCCAGGCGTGGTACTTGCAGGTGAACTGGCGCGCCGTGCCCTGCACCTCCTCGCCCGGGAAGTCCTGCCACACCAGCTTGTTCCCGCGGTGCCGGCAGACGTTGTGGAACGCGCGCACCCGCTGGTCCTTGCCGCGCACGATGATGATCGAGGTGTTGAGGACCTGGATCTCCTTGGTGAAGTAGGACCCGACGCGGGGCACCCGCTCGACGCGTCCCACGTTCAGCCAGGTCTTGGCGAACACCGCCTTGCGCTCGAGCTCGTAGTACTCCGGTGAGATCGAGTCCTCGTAGGTCGTCGGCGTCTTCCGCAGATGCGGGTAGTGATCGGTCCAGCTGCCCTCGACGGGCTTGGTGAAGTGCGCCACGGTCTGCCTCCATGGTGAAGCGGCCTGCCGACACGAAAGTAGACGCCTCCGTAGACTTATGCAAGTGGTAATCTCAAATACGAGAACCTCATTTCCATCAACGCGTCCGGTTGTGTCGGTGGGCGCCCGTAAAGTCGGCGTATGTCGCGGCGTCGTTTCGATCAGGCCATGCAGCTCATGCGGGAGAGGGACCCGCGCGTCCGGGAGAAGGCCTTCGACTTCCTGCGCGAGCACGCGGACGGGTACGTCGACGAGCTGATCGCGGAGTTCGCGGCGGAGCGGGAAGATCAGGACCTGGGCTGCTGGCTGCTGGAACTCATCGCCGAGGCCCGCGCCGCACAGGCGCTGGCGGTGTTCCGCGACCAGCTGGAGAGCCGGGAGGAGCCGTTGCGGTTCTGGGCCGTCCGGGGCCTGGAGATGCTCGAGAGCCGGGAGGCGGACCAGCTGCTCGAACAGGCGCGCGCCAACGACTGGATCTTCTAGCGAAGCCCCCGCCGTCAGGACGTCCAGGCGCCGGGCAGGACCCTGCCGACCCGCTCGTGCCGGCCGCCGGCGATCCGGTAGACCGCGGCCTCGCCCTCGGCCAGTTCGATGCCGTCCAGGGCGCGCACGTAGTGACCGTGGACGATCGGCACCGTGTTGCGCCCGCGCGGCGGCGCCTGGCCCAGCAGCGGACGCAGCCTGCCCATCTCCGCGGTGCGGCAGTACGGCTGGTCCGTACCTCGCCCACCGGGAGGCGCAGCGTCCGGAACGCCTGCCCGATCGCGCGCGAGTCGGCCCGGCCCCGCTCGGAGAGGTTCCGCTGGGTCGCGCAGTCGCCGAGATCGACCTCGTCGGCGTCCGGGTCGGAATGGTCCGTGGCCGCATGCCGGAACACGATCGCGTGCCCGCCCCCGCGCAGCGTTTCCATCAGCTGCCGCGTCTGCCCGTCGCCGGGCATGGCCGCCGCGCTTGACGTGGACGGCCCGCCGGCGGCCCGCGGCCCGTCCGCTTCCTCGCCGCCGGAGCATCCCGTCACGCCGACCGCGGCGATGAGCACGACGGCCGTCCACAGCCGCCCCGTCCCGCGCACCATGCCGCCATGGTGTCCGAGCAGCACGAGTCGATTGCATGTTCGAATCTCATCACTTAAAGTGTTCGTCATGTCGCGCACCGCTTCCAGTGGTGTGGTCGCCCCCGGCCGCACAGCCCGCCCCCCAGACGGCGGGGTGCGTACGATCGCGCCGCCGTTCGTTGCGGCGGGCCCGTCGGGGGTGGCGGTGCGTGACCGTCTCAAGGGCCTGACGGCTGAGGACGAGCGGGTGTTGCGGCTGGTGGGGGCGCATCTGGGTTCGCTGGCCGCGCGGGATCTGAAGATGCGGTGCCGCGACGGCCTGGACCATGATGCCGACCGGTGGGCGGCGCGCAAGCGGGAGTTGACCGGGGTGTCGTCGTCGCGGTGGGCTGGTTCGATCACCAAGGCCACCCATGACCAGTGGGCCCTGGCCCGCGGCGCCCAGCACGCGCACGTCCAGGGCCTGGAGTCGGGGGTGCGGACGCTGGAGCACCGGCTGTCCCTGCCCTTGGGAGCCAGGGGTGCCGGGCGGGCGCCGGGCGGGTACCGGTCTCGGCGGGAGTGGTTCGCCAAGTCCCGCCGCCTGGCCGCCCTGAAAGACCGGCTCACCGGTGAGCGGGCCGACCGGGACGCCGGGATCGTGCACGTGGTGCGCGGCGGCAAGAGGCTTGCCCACGTTCGCCACCATCTCGAGAATGCCGAGCTGACCGAGCAGCGGTGGCGGGAGCGCTGGGAGGCCGGACGATCGTTCCTGGCCGCCGATGGCGAGAGCGGGAAGCGGTACGGCAACGAGACCATCCGCCTCACCCCCGGCGGGGAGGCGGCCCTCAGGCTCCCCGCCCCGCTGGCCCATCTGGCCAATGCTCCGCACGGCCGCTACGTCCTGGCCGCCCGCGTCGCCTTCCAGCACCGGGGAGCCGAGTGGGCCGACCGCATCCAGGCCGACCGGGCGGTGGCCTACCGCATCCACCACGACCCCGAACGCGACCGCTGGTACCTCACTGCCTCCTGGCAGCGCACCCCCGCACGCACCCTCCCTCTCCAGGCGGCGTGCGCGCAGGGTGTGATCGGAGTGGACACCAACGCCGACCACTTCGCCGCCTACCGCCTTGATGCGCACGGCAACCCTGTCGGTGACCCGAAACGCTTCGGCTACGACCTGTCCGGCACCGCAGACCACCGCGACGCCCAGGTGCGGCACGCCATCAGCCGGTTGCTGCACTGGGCCAAGCGGTGCG
>NZ_JBHSON010000060.1:0-82503 GCF_042656285.1 Actinomadura rugatobispora
GAGTCGTGCGTGGGCGCGGTTGGCCTCCTTCTGGGACTCTGGCTTGCCGCGCCCTTTGTAGGGCGTCAGGACGTGTTCACCGGCTCCCTGGTAGGCCTTGTCGGCCAGGGTGAGCAGCCCGGCGGAGGCCAGCGCCCGGATGATGCCCCAGATCCGCGCGGCCCTCAGATCGTGGACGGCGCCGCGCAGTTCCCCCGACACCCACAGCCATGTTCCGTCCGGTCCTGCGATGACCTGGAGGTTCATCCCGTGTCGGCGGTGCTTGCCCGAGTAGAAGGGGCGGTCGGCGGCGACCCGGTCGATCGCGATCAGGACGCCGTCCAGCACCAGGTAGGGCAGCGCGTCGCGGCGCGCTTTGCGCAGCGCGGCGGGCAACGTGGGGGCCCGGGCCGCGAGCAGGTCGATGGCTTCGTTGACGTAGCGCCAGGCGGTGGCGACCGATACGCCGAACCCGGCGGCCAATTCGGCGTAGGTGTCGCCTTTGTGCAGGTGGACCAGGGTCATCAGGGCTTGGGCGTCGGGCGGCAGCGCCCGGCCCTTGCTGCCGATCGCCTTGCGGTGGCGGCGGACCACGCCGGTGGCGTAGGTCAGGGTTCGGCGCGACAACGGCAGCGAAGCACGGTAGAAAAGCATGGAAGCCTCTGGTGTGGACGGCCGGTTGTGAGAGATCAACCGTCCTACCAGGGGCTTCTTCTCTTCTTGGGGCCACAAGCCGCCCGCGATCATGCTGTGATCAGCCCACCTCAAACCGCTGCTGAAAAAGGCTCATTCCCCCGCGCGAGTACGAGGAAGCGTTCCACCGGTCACGCGGCTCTGCTGCCGCTGCCGGCTGAGAGCCAACCGATCCGGCCTCCAACATCGCCAGGGCGGTCCAGGACTTGTCGATCTGCTTGAACGCATCGTTGTCGAGGGTGAACAGGTACTTCGCCTGCCACGCCCAGCTCGCGCCGCCTGGCAGTTCGCCTCGCCCTTCCCGCCCCCCGTCGGGGTTGCCGAACGTTGTGAAGGTCGCGTGATGGGGCACCAGGCGGTCTGCGGTAGTGGCGACGGCGCCCTCCCCGCCCGTGGGAACGGTTGAGGATTCGTCACGGCGAGTGACTCTGGGGTCGCATCGCGAATCCCGCACTCGAACTGTGGGGACGATACGAAATTTCCCCGATGTCCGCCGACTGCCGCAGATGACATCGTTCTAGGGCTCCCAGGCTTGTGCAACCGCTGGTGTTCGCCAGCTTTCGTCTTGCCAGGAGGTCGGCCAATGACACCGTCGGACGCGCTCGAGGAGAACCGTCGTTGCCACCGCGGTCCGCACGGTGATGAAGCCGGTGGTGGTGCGCGCCTCAGGCCGGGTTCCGGTGGAGGCCGAGGAGTGCTGCAGGGCGCTTTCGCGGTGTTGCAGCAGGTGGCGACGCGCGGTGAGGCGGGCCTGAGCGAACTGGCGGCCGCCACCGGAGTGCCCAAGGCGACGGTGCACCGGCTGCTGGATCAACTGGTGGGACTGGGGATCGTGCACCGGGGCCCCGGCGGCCGGTATCGGGTGGGGGTGCGGGCGTTCTGCCTGGGGCAGGCGTGGGATCCGGCGCCCGTGCTGCGTTCGGCCGCCGCCGCTCCGGTGCGGCGGCTGGCGGCCGCGACCGGTGACAGCGTCTGCCTGGCGGTGATGGAGTCCGCCGACGCGGTGACCGTGGCCGGGATGTTCGGGCGGGCCGATGAGGTGATCTCGCTGCGTCCTGGAGAGGTGCTGCCGCCCGCGACCGCCACCGAGGCGGTCATCAGCGCCGCCCGGCCCGCATTGACCGTTCCGCGCGGCTCTTCTCGGGCCGAGTGGGGCCGGCGCGTCCGGTACGCCCGCGATCACGGGTACGCCTTCGACCTGGAGACGACCGCGGTGCCGGTGGCGTGCGTCGCCGCGCCGGTGCGCGCGCCGGGCGGGACGGTGGTGGCGGCGGTCGGAGTGGTGGTCCTGGAGCCGCGGAGGCTGCGGGAGCTGGCCGCTCCCGTCCGGGACACCGCCGACAAGATCAGCGCCAACCTGGGCCGCGTTCCCGGCGCCGGGCGCGTGCTGGCGCCGCTGGCAGGCATGGAGAACTGCTGACCGTCCTTGCGCTCACCCCTCGTCCCGCAGGCAGGCGACGCGCCGGCCGCGAGCCCGCCGCATGCGGGCCGCACCCTTGTCGGTTCCGGATGAGGGGCGGGTGACGAGGCGCACCTACCGGAGGTACAGGCGGGCACGCACAGCCCGGACGCGGTGAGGTCAATGGTGCGACGCGACGGCATGAGCCGGGGCGGGGCGGCCGGGGCCTCGCCGGTGCCCAAGGTGTGCTTCCCGCGGGGTGCGATCCTCCGGCCGTCGTCCACTGGCGTCGCCGCGCCGAACGCCCAGCATGCGGAGGACCTCAGAGCTGAACCCCGAAACGGGTCGTCGCGTTCTGGGCGTCATCCGGATGCAGCTGGACGCGGCACGAAGACACCGCGCCCTTTGCCGCGCCCGCTGGCCGGCAAGGGCGGGCTCGAGGGCTCGCTCCCGCCGGTGCGGCGCCGGCCTGGGCGCGGCGGAACGGAGCGCGAGCCAGGTGTCGCGCTCCAAGGCAGACGTGGTCGAGTTGTACGTCGTTGATCTCCAAGACGCCGGACGGGCCGCAGTTCCGGCGCACTCGATCTAGCGGCTCGGCTCGTCGGGGCGGCGGATCAGGTGGGCGCGTTCGAGGAGGGGCAGGAGCGACCGCGCCTCGGGTGTGGAGAGGCCGGGCAGGTCCGGCGGGGTGAACGCGGCGCCGATGGGCAGGCCGCCGATCCAGCGGCAGGCCGGGAGGAAGTCGGTGCCGACGTTGAGGGTGGTGGCCTCGGTGTCGCCGAATCCGTAGGCGGTGACCGTCACGCGTGCCGTCGATTCGTCGATGCCGTCCACGCCGAGAGTTGCCTGACCGCACCGGACGAAGGACGTTTCGTCCTCGAATGGGGTCGTAGGGGCGGGGCCGCGGACGACGTCGCGCGGGTCGAGCCGGGACACCAGGTCGCGCAGGGCGGCGTAGTCGTCGGCGAGCAGGTCGATCGAGTCCGGCGCGTCGAAGCGGCGGGCCGAGCGGCGCCACCGCTCGTCCTGCATCAGCTCATTGCGCAGGATGGCGAGCATCGCCTGGAGGCGCGCGGGCGTGTGGATGATGAAGTGCACCGACAGGGAGTCCTGGTCGGAGACCGTCTCGTGCCAGTAGCCGCGCGGAACGTGCAGGACGGCTCCGGGTTCGAGGTCGTAGGTGACCGCGTCGGCGGGCATCTCGGCGGGCGGTACGTCATGGGTGTACGCGCGCAGGCCCGGATGGACGGGTTTGCCGGGCGCCCACCCGTCGAGCGGGCTCAACGCGAACCGGTTGGGCGCCAGGCGCCAGGTCTTCCGGCCGGAGAGCTGGACCGTGATGACGCTCGACGGGTCGAAGTGCATGGTGGTGACGGCACCGGGCCGGTTGCAGTACAGCTGGCAGTGCACGCCGGTGCGCGGGATGTCGAACGCCGCCGCCATCGCACGTTCGTGTGCGGCGAACCTGGCGATGTTCCTGACGTAGATCGTCGTGCCGCCCGCATGGAACAGGGGCGCGGTCCGGCCGGCGATGGGCGCGCTCGCCGTTCCGCCGTCGAGCGTGGGGAACCAGGCGTACATCTCCGCGTCGCGGAGCGCGAGGACGTCCCCGGCCGAGTGGAGGCCGAACGCGTCGGCGAGCCGGGCCGCGAGCTCTGGGCGCGGGCCCGTGCACAACGGCCGGTGGCCGAGAACGGTGTCGGTGAACTCGGCGAGCCCGTGCGGCGCGAACCAGTCCTCAAGCCCGAGGTCCGACGAGGGTGCGTCCGCGGCCGGGCGTGGGGTGGTCCGAGACGGCGGCTCCTGGGGGGCCGGTGCCCGACCCGGCGATACGACGTCCTTGCCATTGAGGCGTCCGGCTTCGGACGTCTCGACGGAGAGGACTTCCACGATCCTCCTTGTCATGGGTGCTCCTTACGGGTTCATCCGGCGAAGGCCGGGCGGCGGTCGATGCGGGCCTGTACCTCGGCGGAGCCGAAGTGGTAGTCGATCCGCCGGGCCGCGGCGGCCCACTGCGCCATGGTCCGCACGGGTTCGAGGGTCTCGGTCACGAACGGGTCGGTCCATCGGGCGACCGAGCGTTCCCAGAGCACGTACGCCGGCTCGTCCAGCAGGTTGCCCACCGTGCCCTCGTAGGTCGGCATGCCCCGCACCTCCCCGTCGGGTTCGACCACCAGGGTCAGCGGGGCGATCCCGTCGCGGACGTGGTCGGGGTGCAGCATCTCGAGGTGGTTGTCGGTCGTGGACACCTCCACCGAGGAGGGGGCCTTGGACTGCAGCCACCCGGCGTACTCGGGGTCGGCGAGCCGCGCGACCTGCTCATCGGTGAGCAGCTCGTGCTCGGCGAATCCCTCGCGGGTGGCCAGTCCCGTCGGCACGCACGCGCCGAACGTGATCAGGCTCAGCCGGGGGAAGCGCGGCGCGATGGTCGCGCAGATCTCCGGGAGGTGGTCGAAGTTGCTGCGCACGACGACCGTCTCCAGCCCGAACTTGACCGGTTTGGCGCCGCGCGCCGCGCGTTCCGCCGCGGCACGGTCCAGGAGGCCGAGTGCGTTGAGGGCGCGGTCGAACGAGCCGGCACGGCCACGGATGCGGTCGTGGGTCCGCGCCGTGGCCCCGTCCAGGCTGACGGCGATGCCGCGCAGCGGGTCGATCCGCTCGTCCAGCATGTCCTGCCTGAGGGTCCAGCCGCCGGTGTAGACGACCACCGCGATGCCGGCCTGCGAGATCCGTTCGGCGATCTCGAAGATGCCGCGCACGATCAGCGGCTCGCCGCCGGCGAGCGAGACCATCTTCGGCCGCAGCGAGATGATCGCGTCGCTCACCCGCAGCATGTCCTGGTGTCCGAGCTGCCGGGACGGGCGGCGGCCGGACTCGGAGTAGCAGTGCGTGCAGCGCAGCGGACACGCGTAGGTGACGTCCCAGACGACGTCGTCGGGGCCGTTCGAGGTGTCCATCGGAAGATCCTTTCGGAAGTGGTTGTCAGGTCGCGGCGAGCCCGGTCGGCTCCCGCGTCTCCGGCTGGGCGGCGGGCTTGGGCGTGGCGGGGATCGCGAGGTCGGACAGCGCCACGACCCATAGGAAGGCGCCGAAGACCAGGAAGACGCCCGCGTGCGGCAGCACGCCGAGCAGCCAGCCCGCCAGCACCGTGCCGACCGGCGCGAAGGCGAAGTTCACCAGGTTGGCGGCGCTGTGCACCCGGCCCTGGAGTTCGGCGGGGGTCAGCAGGACCTGCTGTGCGGCCAGCAGCACGCTCGCGGCGGTCACCAGCACCGAGCACGCCGCCAGCAGTCCCGCCAGCACCAGGCCGTTGCCGGTGAGGGCCATCGCCGGAACCAGGCACGCGCAGGTCAGCGTCGCGACGATGACCATGGGCCGGATCGCGAAGCGCTTGTCCAGCCGGGGCGCCAGCAGGGAGCCCGCCAGGGCGCCGACCGCGGTCAGCCCCATGATCACGCCGACCGACAGGCCGGACGCCGACCGCATAGAGCTGACGATGATGATGGCCAGGAAGAGCCCGTCGAACGCCAGTTTCAGCAGCGCCCCGATCAGGATCTGGCGCCGCAGGTAGCGGGCGGACCGCAGGAATCTCGCGGCGGTGGCGAGGTCGCCGACGATTCCGCGTCGCTCGGCGGCCGGTGCCGTCACCCGGAGCGAGGCGCGCAGCGCCAGGATGCTGAGCGCCGAGACCGCGAAGGAGAAGACGTCGAAGAGGAGCGGCAGGCTCGGCGACAGCATGTACAGCAGGCCGCCGAGCATCGGCCCGAGGATGTAGGTCACCTGGCTGCGCGCCTGGAGCACGGACACGGCCGCGACCATGCCGTCCCCGGGCACGATCTCTCGCAGGGCCGCGGGCCCGGCGGCCGTGAACGGGGCGCCGAGCAGCCCCATGATCGTGCAGTAGCCGAGGAACAGCGGGAGCGAGGCGGAGCCGGTGAGCAGTGCCCCGGCGAGCGCCGCGCTGGCGGCCAGCCGGCCCAGGTCGCAGATCACCATGACGGCGCGCCGGTTGTACCGGTCGACGATGATCCCGGCGGGCACGAAGGCGGCCACCTGCACCGTCGTCCAGACGGCCTCCACGATCCCGACCGCCAGCGGCGATCCCGTCTCGTGCAGCACCAGCAGCGGGATCGCGAGGCTCGACGTTTGGGAGCCGAGCTGCGACAGTCCCTGTCCGGCGCACAGGAGCTGGAAGTCCCGGTTTCGCCACAGGCCGCTCATCCCGTCCTCCCGCCGATCAGCGGCAGCGGGCAGGGGACGCCCTTGAGCGCCGCGTGCGCCGCGTGCGCCGCGAGGAGGACACCGGCCGTTCCCGTGCCGAGGTCCATGGACAGGCGCTGGGGCACGGCCCCTGGGAAGGCGCGGTGCCCGTGGTAGGGGACCTCGTGCACGGCGAAGCGCCGCAGGTGCAGGTCCCGGGTCCGGGGGTCGCCGCCCAGCCGGGTCACGCAGGCCAGCAGCCCGGCCCGGCCGTTGAGCAGCCCCGCGGCGGGCGTCAGCTCCACCGCCAGGTCGCCGAGCAGCCGGTCGCGGACCCCAGCGAAGTACGGGTGGTCCCGATGGGCCAGATATTCGTGCAGAGCCAGCGCGCGACCCGCCGCGCCGCTTTCCAGGTCGAGTCCCGCCCCGGGGGAGTCGTCTCGGGTCAGCAGGGTCCGCGCGGCCGTCAGGTGATCCGCCGAACCCGTCACCTCGTAGAGGCGGACGAACAGCAGCGCGGCGCCGGACCACCCGTGCATGAGGCCGGTCCGTACGCCCTCGGACGGCAGCGCGAGCAGCCGGTTCGCGATCTCGGCCGCCCGGCCGGTCTCGCCGAAACGCAGCAGCGCGATACCGACGCCGGCGAGCCCGCCGAACAGCCCGGGACCGCCGGCAGGCAACGTCAGGGCGCGGTCGAGCAGGTTGCGCGCCTCCCGCCCGTGCCCCAGTTCGTCGAGAACGCAGGCCACTCCCGACAGCCCGTCGTACAGCCCGGGGCGGGGCCAGCGAAGCCGCGGGCTCTCGCGGATCAGCCAGGCCACGTGCTCGGGGAACTCGGGGTGGTCGCTGCGGCCGGTGGCGTGCAGCGCGTGGAGCACGCCGGCCGCGCCGAACGCCAGGGTGGTGCCCTGCCGGTCGAACTGCCGGGCATCCCCGGGGAACAGCCGATCGCGCCGTTCGGGTGTCGCGGAGCGGACGATCGCGTCCCGCAGCGCGTCGAGACCGGACGAGGCACCCGGCCGATCGCAGTCGGCCTTCCGGACTGGGCGCGCGGGCCGGGCGCCCTCGGTGTTCGCGGCCGGGCGCGCGAGCCGTTCGCGCAGGCGGTCCGCGAAGCCCGGCGGCAGCGGGAAGGACTCCCCGGCGAGGTCGATGAGCTCGCCCGCCTTGCCGGGGGACAGGCCCATCAGCGGCGTGAGCGGTACGAACACCGACAGCCGCAGGCAGTCCAGGGCGTACTCGTCGATCGTGAACCCGGTCCTCGCCCAGCTCGCCGCGAAGCCCGGGGTGGCCAGGCCCGGCCGATGGTCCTCGGCCACGTCGAAGGCCGTCTCGAAGTCCACCAGGGCGACGCCGCCGCCGGACCGGAGCAGGATGTTGCCGGGCTGGAGATCGCCGAAGACGATGCCCCTGCCGTGCAGCTTCGCGAGCGCGGCCGCCACACCGTCCAGCACGCCGAGCGCCCACGAGGTGTAGGCGACGCGGCGCTTCGGCCCGGAGCCGGCGCGCAGCAGCGGGTTGCGGGCCGCCACGGCGTCGGCGAGCCGCTCTCCGTCGATGAACTCCGTGGCCAGGAAGTGGTGCCCGGCCCAGACTCCACCGCCGAGGACCCTCGGGGCGACGGCGAGGTCGGCGGCACGTTCCAGCATCGCGCGTTCCCGGACGAGCCGGGCGACCGCGTCGGCGCCCTCCTCGTCCAGCCCCGCATGCGGGCGGGCCTCGCGCAGGACGACCGTCCGTCCGGTCACATGGTCGACCGCGCGGTAGATCCCACCGCCGTTGGAGAAGTGCAGGGCCTTCTCCACCCGGTACGGGAAGTCCGTGGTTTCGGCGGGTCCCGTTCCGGCCGTGACGAAGTCGGGGACGCGAACCCAGGGCGGCACCCTGAAGACCGGAGCCCGCCGATCCGGCACCAGGCGGCCGTCGGGATCCCGGATCGCGGGGACGTGCTGCCCCTCGGCGGACAGGCAGTAGCGCTCCCGGAAGCCGCCATAACGCAGGTAGAGCGGGCTCTGTCCCCAGCGCAGGTCGCTGAGCACGCGCGGCCCGCAGCGGCCCGCGAGTGCGGCGGAAAGGTCGTTCAGCACCCGCTGAAGCTGCGCGTCGTCCACCGGATAGAGCGTGATGAGCTTGCCGCTGGAGGTACGCGGCGCCTGCTTGCCGTTGACGATGTGCACCACGAGATCGCTGCGCAGGAACTTCGCCGCGATCCGCTGCCGCAGGCAGTAGTCCGCCACCGTCTCCACGGTGTCCCTGGCCTCGTCGCGGGCCACCGAGATGTGGACCTTCCAGCCCTGCTCCGGCAGCCGGGCGCCGGGCGGGCTCAGGTACACCCAGCCGCCGTCCAGCGAGCGCCGCCACCCGTCCGGCAGCGGCCGCGTCGCGACCGCGAAGCGGTCGGCCGCGTCGTCCACGTTGGCGAGCAGGTCGACGAAGACGGGGTCGGCCGCCAGGAAGGTCTGCGCGATCACACACGTCTCCAGTGGCATGTCGGATGGGGCCGGTCGGTCGCCCGGGGGCGACCGACCGGCTCTTTCAAGAGCGGCTCAGCCAGGCCGGCCTCAGGAGGCGCCCAGCCAGCTCGAGTTGTGGCTGTTGTTACACGGCCAGGCCTCTTCCTGGCTCTCGGTCTCCAGGTCCTGGAGCTCGTAGATCTCGTCCATGCGTGTCACCTCCTCTCACGGTGCGGTGATGACCGGGCGCGTCCACGTGCAGGAGCCCCGAGGGCCCCCGCTCGAACACGCACCGGAGCGCAAGGAGGATCCCGGCCGACCCGGTGGCCAGATCCATGGAAAGGCGCAGCAGGCCGGTGCCTGGGAACGCCAGCCGCCCGCCGTGGAGCCGAGCGTGCACGGCCAGACGCCGCACCTGGGAGCGGGCGGCCCGCTCGTCCTCCGCCGAGCCGGACCGCATCAGCGTGGTGACGAACCCGGCGCGGCCGTCGAACAGACCCGGGAGCCGGACGAAGACCGGTTTGCAGGCCCGCCGGATGCCGTCCAGCGCGACGCTCTCCGCAGCCGCTGGACGGTGCTGGAGATAACGGTGCAGGACCAGCGCGACGCCCCCGCTTCCGTCTCGTACGTACGGCAGGTTCTGCCTGCCGTTGAACAGCAGCAGCGCGCCGTCCCTGTCGGGCCGGCACCGGCCGAGGTCCCGCCCGAGCGCGGACTCCGCCTGGGTCAGCCAGAACGGGTCACCGGTCGTCTCGTACAGCCGGACGAACAGCAGGGCCGGCCCGCTGGATCCGGTGAGCAGGCCCCCCGCACCGGCCGGGGCCGCGGGCGGCCCGGCAAGCCGGTGCCCGGCGCGCAACGCCCGGTCGCGGTACGAGCCGTCACTGGTCAGCTCGGCGAAGTGCAGCCAGTTCAGCGCGATCCCGGCCAGGCCGCTCGACAGGCCCGCGGGGAGATCATCGCCGTCCCGGTCGGCGCGGGTGAGGACTTCCAGCGCGCGGTCCGTACGGCCGAGTTCCGCCAGCACGGCGGCCACCCCGTGCAGTCCGTCGTACAGCCCGGGACGGGGACGCGGATCGCGTCGCACGGCGGCGACCAGCCAGTCCACGTACGCGTCCGGGACCTCGGCGCCGACCAGGTGGAGCGCGTGCAGCACTCCGGCGGCGCCGTGGTCGTACGCGTGCCCGCCGATGCCCCAGGGCCCCGGGCTTCCCGGAACGAGCCGGTCGGGGCGCCCGGGCGTGGCGCTCGCGTGAATGCCTGCCACCAGTGAGTCCCGGAGCGTCGGCCAGTCCGCCCGCTCCAGCATCTCGGTGGCGGCGTCCCGTCCCTCTTCTCCGCCCAGGGCGCGCACCAACCCGGCGCCGAACCCGGGCGGCAGCGGGAACTCGCCGTCGATAACCGCCGCCAGCGCGGGCAGCTTGCCGGGGTCTCGCTGGGGCAGCGGGTTGATCGGCAGGAACGTCCACAACCGCAGGCAGGCGAGCAGGTACCGGTGCCCGCCTTCGCGGTGCCCTGACCTTGGGGTGCAGCTCGGTCAGCCGGACGGCCCGGTCGCCGATCGCGTCCAGCGCCCGTTCGACCTTCGCCAGGACCTCGGTTGCCCACTCGGCGTACGCCTGGAGCCGCGCCGCCGGGACCCCCTCGTGGCCCAGCGGATAACGCGCGAGGGCCTCATGAAAGAGACTCCTCCCGGCGATGTACTCCTCGATCAGGTAGTGGTGCTCCCAGACGATGCGGTAGCCGACCAGCTCGGGAACGCAGTCCAGCCCGGCGAGCCGCTGCAGCGTTCGGCGGTGGCGACCGAGCCGCTCGACCGCGTCGCCACCGCGCTCGTCGAGCCCGCAGTACGGCCGGGCCTCCCGCAGCACCAACTGACCGGACCGGTACGTGCCGCCGCCGTTGGAGACGTTGAGGACCTCGTCGATCCGGTACGGGAACCGGCCCTTGGACTGCGTCAGATGCGGCCGCACCGTATCGGGCACCCTCACCCAGTCCGGCACCGTGAACACCGCGCGCCGGGGCGCGGGCTTCAGGTGCCCAGCCGGATGACGGAACGCCCGCACCGGTTCTCCATTGGCGTCCGCGCAGGTCAGATCGGAGTCATAGCGAACGTAGAGCGGACCCGCGCCGACCCGCCTGGCGCCCAGCGGGGCCGGGCCCCGGATGCCCGCGAGCCGCTCGGAAAGCTGCCGGAGAGCCGCGCCGAGTCCGTCTTCACTCACCGGGTGGAGCCGTGCCAGCACACCACTGTGCAGACGGTCGGCGGCGTCGGCGTTCTGCGACCGGACGGCCGCCCCGCTGCGCAGGAACCGGAACGCGATCCCCGCGCCGACACAGTAGGCCCAGACCCGTTCGACGGTTTCGGCGGCGGTGGGCAGCGTGCTGGAAACGTCGATCCGCCACCCCTGCTCGCCGTACGCGCCGGGCGTGAGCACGACCCACCAGCCGATCTCGCTCCGGCTCCAGCCCTTCGGGGCGGGCTCGTCGGCTTGGGCGAAGCGGCTGGCCGCGTCGGCCACCCGCTCCGGCGTGTCGAAGAAGTCCGGATCGGCCAGGCAGAACGGCTCGTAGCGCTTCAGTGTGGTCGGCGTTCGCACGAACGACAGCTTGCGTTGTCCCCGAATCCCGGTCGAACATCGTTCCGCTCAGCGGACCATTGCGGTGCCCCTCCCACGCGCGCCGGGTCGCCGGGTAGCGGAGCGCCACGCATCTCCGCAGGTCACAACCGCCCGAAGCCGCTACAGCCGCATCGCCTGCGCGAGCAGATCGCCGAGGTCAGCGCACGTGTCAACGAGCTCCTCGGCAAGGCCGTCGCTGTCGTGCGCGAGCGGTTCCACGGCAAGGTCACCTACGCCGCCATACCGATCGACCGCGTGGACTGGGCACCCTTCGACATCGTGTCCGTGGATCTCTACCGGTCGGCGGAGATCGCCGGCCGGTTCGCCGAGGGCGTGCGTACGCTCGTCGCGCAGGGCAAGCCGGTGGCGATCACCGAGTTTTGGTGGGATTGCCTGGCAGCCGTCCGGAATGGTCAAGCGGCTGGGGTGCTGCCCGGGCGAGGCTTCATGTCAGATCCATGCCATCGTGGGTAGCAGCCCCAGCCGCCTGGCACGTGGCAGGAATGGCCGTCGACGACTGTCGAGTCAGAATTTTCGGCAGGCTGATCAGTAAAGAAACGCAGCGCCATTACCGCGGTTCGGTACCGACGGAATCCAGTCCTGCGGTTTTCTGGAATGCGCTGGCAGTGCGGTGCGCACTACATCGGTGAGAGTACCGCCGTGGCATAGGGGTCCAGGACGATGTGGCCTTCATTGACCGTTGTGGAGACCGCGCGACCCGCACCGGTGCGGGCGCTCACCTGCTCGATCCGGAGTTCGTCCGTGACTCCGGTGGGCTCGTTGGTCTGTTCCAGTGCGACCGTCACGGTCTTGCCGGTCTTATTGACGATGAGCGGCTTCGGCGTCCCCGCCTTCGTGATGAACGCTTGGGCGTGAAGTCGCGGGTCGGGGATTCCGGGGACACCGGTGCCGGTGGAGACCATGGTGTCACCGGCACCGAAATGCCGCATCAGGGGGTCCAGGGCGCGGTAGCGGGCGTTGGGCGCGCCGGTCTCCCAGTCGACGAGGGTGACCCCGGGGATCATCGTCGGGTAGTCCATGAATTCGGCGATGCCGACCAGGTCGATTCCGAGTTCGACCAGACGTTGTGCTTGCCGAAAACCTCGTCCGCGCAGGTCAAGCCGCATGCCGGTACTCGTTGAGGATGCCGCCCAGACGTTGACTTCTTCGGATGTTCAGCTGGGCGATCTCGTCGGGTTCGGTGATCGGTGAAGGCAGCGACTTCAACGGGCGGGCGTTGGCGATGCCGTGGTGAGGCCGATGCTCGTTGTAGAAGGTCTCGAACTCGCGGAGGGCGTAGAGCAGGTGCCGCTGGTTCCAGATCAGAGTCCGGTCGAGGAGTTCGCGGCGGCAGGTCTGCACCCACCGCTCCATCACCGCGTTCATCCTCGGCATCCGCACCCCGGTCAGCACCGTCTGGATGCCGGCATCGGCCAGAACGATGTCGAAGAGGTCAGGGAACTTGCCGTCCCGGTCACGGATCAGGAACCGTGCCCGGCAGCCGGCGTCCTCCAGGTCCATGGCCAGGTTCCTGGCCGCCTGCGTCACCCACGACGCGGTCGGATGGGCGGTGGCGCCCAGAACGCGGATCCGGCGGCTGTGGTGCTCGATGACCGCCGGCACGTACATCCGCGCACCCGTGAGCGTGACGGTCTCCAGGAAGTCGCACGCCAGGAGTGCCCCGGCCTGGGAGCGCAGGAAGTCGGCCCACGTGGTCGATGCACGCTCGGGTGCCGGATCGACTCCGGCGTTCTTGAGGATCTCCCAGACCGTGAAGGCGGCCACCGTGACGCCGAGCACCAGCAACTCGCCGTGCACCCGCCGGTACCCCCAGCTCGGGTTCTCCCGCACCAGGCGAAGGACGAGAGCCCGGATGGAGCGGACGGTCGGTGGGCGGCCCGGCCGCTTGGGTCTGGAGCGAGCGGCGTGCCGACCCGCGATCATGTCCCGGTGCCGGCGCAAGACCGTGTCCGGCCGCACGAGCAGCCGTATCCGGAGCAGTACACCACGAGGCAACCGGTGCAGCAGCGCCGCGAGCAGTGCTCGATCCGGACCGACGAACCGCACCCTCGCCCCGTCCAGTTGGCGCTCCAGCACCATGATCTGATGCCGCGGCACCAAGATCTCGGCGTCCTTCTCCCGATCGGTCATAGGAAGCAGACGCAGCACCGCGAACGTGTTCGCCACGGTCAAGTAGACCAGTCGCAACAGCACAACCGCCCATCATCCCGATGGCGAGGCCGGTGTCCTGGCCTGTCCCGCGACAGTTCCCGGCCCTACGCCGCAATCCCCGGCCATCACGCCTCTCACCTGCACGGACGTACTTTTCGGCAAGCACAGCGGTCGGGCCGGGTGAACCGCACCTTCCTGCCGTTCAGTTGGCGTTCCAGCACCGCGATTTGATGAAGCAGAACCAAGATCTCGGTGTCCTTGTCCCGGTCGCTTACCGGAAGAAGACGCAACAGCGCGGACGTGTTCGTCACGGTCAAGTAGGCCAGTCGCAAGAGCACAGCCGCTCATCCTGCCGTGGCGACCGCTTTGCCGTCACCGTTCCCGTGCTCGGCCAGGCGACCAAGCCCGGGACACAGGGCCACCAGCTTTCATGCCTTTTACCTGCACGGATGAGGTTTCCGGCAAGCGCAGCGCTGCGATCGCGTTGGCCTGCGGTGCCCGCGGCGGCGTGGTGATGACCTGCAAGCCGGCGGAGGTGAACACCCGGTCGATCACCGCGGTGAACTTGGCGTCGCGATCACGCACGAGAAATCTGGTCTGCCTGCTCGCCCATCTCCATCAGCAGGTTGCGGAGGGTTCGCGCCGCCCCGGACGCGGGGCGGCGCAGTCACCGGGTCAGACCTCCTGTACGGCGGGCCACGACCACACGGGGGCGCGCTTCTCCAGGATCGCCCCGGCGGCTTCGGCGGCGTCGGGATGCGTGCCCAGCCGGAGGGTGTAAACCTGCTCGGCCGGGTAGCCGGACCTGACGTGGTGCTTCTCGGCCTCGTTGAGGGCCTGCTTGGCGAGCCGCAGGCCGAGAGGGCTCTGTTCAGCGATCCGGGCGGCCAGATCGCGCGTCTCGGTGAGCAACCGGTCGGGTTCACAGACCTGCTGGACCAGGCCGAGGCGGTAGGCGTCCTCGGCGCTGATCGGGTCGCCGGTGAAGTACATCAGCCGGACCTGCCCCTGGGACAGGATCCGCATCAGGTGGCTGCCGCCGCCGCAGCGTCCTGCCTTGATCTCGGGGAGGCCGATCCTGGCGTCGGTGGCGGCGAGGCGGATGTCGCAGCAGGCGGCGAGGACCGCGCCGGCGCCCAGGGCGGCGCCGTTGACGGCGGCGATGGTCGGCAGGGTGCAGTCCAGGATGGCCTCGTAGCAGGTGCGGGCGAGGCGCTGGCGCCGTTCGGGGCCGCGCTCGGCGAGGCTGTCGGACTCCGCCGGCTGCTTGAGGTCCGCGCCGGCCGAGTACAGCCGCCCGGCCGAGCGCAGGATGACGGCGTGGGCGTCGGTGCGGTCCGACAGCTCCCGGAACGCGGCGGTGAGAGCCTCGTAGGTCTCGGCGGCGACCGCGTTGACCGGCGGGCGATCCATGACGACCTCGGCGACCTTGCCCGAGGCCCGCACGGTGATCCCGTGATCCATTGACGTGCCCTCTTCCTATTTGGGGAGGCCGAGCATGCGTTCGGCGACGATGTTGCGTTGCACCTGCGAGGTCCCGGCGTAGATCGACTCGCCGCGGGAGCGCAGCCATTCGGTCTGCCAGTGGTCGAGGTCGGTGCCGGTGGCGACGGCGACCTCCTGACCGAGGTCCATCAGCCGCTGGTGGGTCGAGCTCCACCAGAGCTTGGTCATCGAGGGCAGCACTCCGAGCGGCTCCCGGGCCGCCGCCAGGGAGGTGATCTTGTACGAGCTGTTGCGGATGCCGGTCACGTCGGCGGTGAGCTCGCCGAGTTCGCGCAGCCAGGTGGACCGCGGCCCGGCCTCGGCCCGCTGGATCATCGCCGCGACGGCCTTCAACTGGCCGAGGTAGTTGCGGTAACGGCTGAGCTGGCCGTAGGACCGTTCCGCGCCGACCACTGTCATGGCGACGCGCCAGCCGTCGTCGATGCCGCCGATCACGTGCCGGTGCTCGACGCGCACGCCGTCGAAGTGCAGCTCGTTGAACTCCGCCTCTCCGGTTAGCTGGGTGATCGGGCGGATGGACGCTCCGGGCTGCTTCATGTCGAACAACACGAACGACAGGTTCCGGTGGCGCGGCCTGTCCCGGCTGGTCCGCACCAGGGCGAAGCACCAGTCGGCCTCGTGGGCCTGGGTCGTCCAGACCTTGCTCCCGTTCAGGACCAGATGGTCGCCGGCGTCGGTGGCGAAGCTCTGCACGTTGGCCAGGTCGGATCCGGCCTCGGTCTCGGAGAAGCCCTGACACCAGATGGTCCGGCAGTCGCGGATGCCGGGCAGGAGCTCCGCCAGCTGGTCATCGGTGCCGTGCGCCATCAGGGCCGGGGCCAGGAGATCCGCCCCGAACCGGGACGGCGACAGCGACCTGGGGACGCCGGCCCGCGAGCACTCCTCGTCGAGGATCCCGGCCATGATCGGGTCGCCGCCGGCTCCGCCGAACCGCGTCGGCCAGGAATATCCCAGGTAGCCCGCGGCGGCGAGCCTGCGGTCGGCCTCCAGCCGTTCTGCGAAGCCGACCGGCCGGCCGCTCACCAGGGGGACGATTTCGGCCATCAGCCGGTCGCGGACCTCGGCGCGGAAGGCCGCCTCAGCGGGGGTCTCATCAAGGTTCACGCCGCCTCACCCTCCTTCATCAGGTACTCGGCCAGCCGCAGCGCGTGGTCGTCAGGGGCGCCGAACCGGTACAGGCTCGCCTGAGCGGTCTTCAGATACAGGTGCATGGAGTGCTCCCAGGTCATGGCGATGCCGCCGAAGGTCTGCGCGGCCACGCGGGTGGCGAGGTCGGCGGCGTTCTTGGCCTGGAGCCGGGCGATCGCGGCCGTGGTATCTGCGGGCCGCAGCGCCGCGTACAGCACGGCATTCCAGGCGACCTCCAGAGCGATGGTCGCGTCGGCGAGGGGATGCTTGACGGCCTGGAACCCGCCGATGGGCCGGTCGAACTGCATCCGCTGCTTGGCGTAATCCACCGCGTCGCCGATGACCGTCTCGCCGAGGCCGACCAGGGTCGCGGCGTGCACGATCTGGGCCGACGTCAGCAGTTCGTCGGTAACGGAGATCCGGGACACCGGTGACATCGGCGTGGGGGTGATGGTGCCGACACCCAGGGCGAGGCGTCCGGCGGGCTGGAAGTCCCATGCGTCGCCTTCGCACCGGTGAAGAGTCCCGGCGTCGTCGATGCGGTACGCGACGAGCCCGGTCTCCACGCCGAAGCACCAGGGCACCGGTGTCTCCCCGGTCGGGCCGGTGACCGGCTCGCTCCGGCCGTCGGCGATCAGGAAGCCGGGCGCGACCGGTTCCTCGGCGGCGGCGAGCAGGACCGCGTTGGTGACGAAGCCCTCTCCCGCCAGCACCCGGCCGGCCTCCCGGCCGATGCCGGCGACCAGGGCCAGGGACAAGGCGTCGTCGTCCCCGGTGGACCCGGCCGCGAGCCAGCCGTCGGCCGCGATGATGTCCCACGCGGCGGCGGTCGACGAGCCGGTGAGCAGCCGTTCGGGCGGCAGCCATCGGCGGAACGTCGCGCCCGCCTGATCGAGGAGCTGCTGTTCATCCTGGTCGAATCGGAAATCCATGGCGTTGCCCCTCGCGTTCTCAGTTCTTCTTGGTCAGCACGGCGAGACAGTCGACGGCGACCGCCCCGGCTCCCGCCTCGGCGACCATGAGCGGGTTCACGTCGAGTTCGGCGATCTCGTCGGCCAGATCGGCCGCCAGCCAGGACACCCGGGCGACCGCGTCGGCCGCGGCGTCGACGTCGCGGGGCGGTCGTCCGCGAACGGCGCCCAGCAACCCGCCGCCACGCAGGCCGGTCAGCAGATGCCGCGCGGTCTCCGGGCCGACCGGTGCGGCGGCGGACGCGCTGTCGGCCAGGACCTCGACCAGTACTCCGCCCAGACCCGCCACGACGACCGGGCCGAAGGCGGGGTCGCGCTTGATCCCGATGATCAGTTCGGTGCCGGGCTCGGCCATCCGCTGCACGAGCAGCCGAGCCTCGGGGACTCCCTCGCACCGGGCGAGGGCCAGCAGGTCACCCGCCGCGGCGCGGATCTCTTCGGTGTCGGACAGGCCCAGGCGCACTCCGCCGATGTCGCTCTTGTGGCCGATCCGGTCCGACAGCAGCTTCACCGCCACCGGGCCGCCGAGTTCAGCGAACGCCGCGACGGCGGCGTCGGCGTCGGCGACCGCGCGTGACTCCGCGCACCGGACGCCGTAGGCGGCGATCAGGCGACTCGACTCCTCCTCGTCGAGCTGGGATCGTCCGGCCGCCCGTGCCTGCCGGATGACCTCCCGGGCGGCGCCGGGGTCGATGCGCGGGGGCCGTTCCGGCTGCCTCATGGCGGGACGCAGGCTGTAGTCGGCGAGGAGCCCCAGCGCGGCGGCGGCGCGGCCCGGATCGGTGTAGCACGGGATCCCCAGATCGCGCAGTCGCCGGCGGGGTATGCCGCTGCCGCCGGTCCACACCACGACGATCGGACGATCGGTGGTCTCGTGGGCGTCGGCGACCGCGGCGACGAACTCGTCCGCACACCCGTCGGAGTTGCCGAGCAGGACCACGATCATGTCGGTGCCCGGGTGGTCGAGCGCGACCTCCAGGCTGCGGCGCAGCAGGTCAGGTTCGACCACCAGCATGCCGGTGAGGTCGACCGGGTTGCGCGCGGTCCCGTACGCGGGGATGACAGCGGCCATCTTCGCCTGCCACGGCTCGTCCCAGGACTCGACGATCAGGCCGGCGGCCGTCGCCGCGTCGGCCATCAGGATGCCCGCGCCGCCCGATCCGGTCAGCGCTGTCAGCCTGCGCCCCGCGCTGCGCCGCCCTGCCGCGAAGATCTGGGCGGCGTCCAGCATGGCCTCGGTGCCGTCGACGCGGACGATGCCGTGCTGCCGGGCGATCCCGTCGAACACCGCGTCCTCACCCGCCAGCGACGCGGTGTGCGACTGCGCGGCCCGCGCCCCGGCCACCGACCTGCCGACCTTGACCGCGATGATCGGCTTGTCGAGGAGGCTCGCCCGCCGCGCGGCCGTCAGTAGGCGCTCGCCGTCGTTGACGCCCTCCAGATAGGCGAGCAGGACGCGGGTCTGCTCGCTGTCGAGAAGCGCGTCGAGAAGCTCCGGCACCGTCAGGTCGACCTCGTTGCCCGTGTTGATGTAGTGGGAGATGCCGATGCCGGTCCGCTGGGCCTCGCTGAACATCCACGAACCGAACGCGCCGCTCTGGCTGACGAAAGCCACCGGGCCGCTGCGCAACTCGACGTGCTCGTCGAGGGAGGAGGAGAAGGTGGGCAGAGCGCGGTCCGCGACGCTCATCATGCCCAGGCAGTTCGGGCCGAGCACCCGCACTCCCGATTCGGCGGCGGCCGTGCGCAGCTCCTCCTGCATCGCGGCGCCGGCGGCGTCGGTCTCGGCGAAACCGGCCGCTCCCACGATGGCGGCCTTGACGCCGCGTTTGCCGCAGGTCCGTACCGCCTCGCTGACCCGCTCGGCCGGGAGCATGATCATCACCAGGTCGATGTCACCGTCGACCTCGTCCAGGCTCCGGTAGGCGGGCAGGCCCTGAACGGTGCGCCGGGTGGGGTTGATCGGCAGCAGCCGGCCGCGGTAGCCGAACCTTTTCATGTAGTCGACCGGCCGCCCGGACAGCTTCACGGGGTCGTTCGAGGCGCCGAGGACCGCGATCGAGCGGGGGTACAGGAGTTCTCTCATGCCGGCACCTCCGGGTGCGATGTCGGGAGGTCGAGGCCGTACACGGTGAGGGCGGTCGTGCGGAACAGCGCGTCGCGTTCGAAGGCCGACAGGTCGGCGCTGACGCGCTTGTAGGTGTTCCACAGGGTGACGTAGTCGCACAGGTAGGCGTCGACAGGGAAGTTGCTCTCGAACATGCAGCGAGCAGGCCCGAAGGCGTCGATGCAGAAGCCGATCTCGGGACCCCAGAAGTCCGCGAGGGCGGCCGAGGTCACCGGCGCCTGGGTCAGCCGGGGGTCGACGACGGACGGGATGCCGATACCACCGATCTTGAGGTGAACGTTGCCGAGCCCCGCCAGCCGCCGCAGCGACCGCCGCCAGCGTGCCAGGACGCCGTCGCGCTGCCCGCGGTAGGCGGCCCCGGTCGCGAGCGGGCTGCCGAGGTGGTCCACGACGATCGGCAGGTCGGGGTTGTCCTCGGCCACCCGCGCGACGTCGTCGAGTTGGTTGAAGTACACCCACACCTCGAAGAGCAGCCCGCGCCGCTGGAGCTGCCGCAGGGACGGCCCGGCGGCCGAGGACAGCAGCAGGCCGTCCTCGGCCGCGCTGGACACGTCGTGGGACGGGTTCCAGGTGGCGCGGGTCCGGATGCCCCGAAAGGCGTGTCCGGCGATCTCCTGATGGGCGTCGAGTACGGCACCGATCCGATCGCCAAGACGCAGGTCGGCGTACCCGACGATGCCCGCCAGCTCACCACGGCCGGGTCTGCGCTGGCCGATGACCCAGGCGGTCTCACCCACCGGCCGGAGTACCTGCGGCCCCGTGGTGCGGTAGCCGGAGGAGCATTCGACATGGACGGTCGCGCGGATGTCATGACCTGCGGTCGTGTCGGCGAGCAACGCATCGATCAGGTAGAGCTGTTGCGGTCCGTACGAGATGACGGGGCGGGGCCACAGGTGGTGGTGGGGGTCGATGATCGGGAGCGCCGGTTCGAGCGCCGTTTCCCGGTGCTCGAGACCGGAGTGCACGGTCACCGGGTCCCCTGGCCGATGGCCGCGAACGCCCGGACCGTGGCCATGCGCTGCTCCCGGGTCGTGCCGTAGGCGGGTACCACGGCGACCTGGTTCACCCCGGCCGCGGAGATCTCGGCCAGCCGGCCTTCGATCTCTTCGGTGGTCCCGGCCAGGGCGAACATGTCGACGACCTCGTCGGGGACCTCCTTGGCGTGCTCGGGCTTGGCCACCTTGTGGCCGTAGTAGTCGCCCTCGTACTCCGGCGCGTACGTGCGCAAGTGCTCGATCGCCGGGACGATGCGCTCCGGCAGCGTCATCGGCAGCCAGCGCATCACCAGGCGCGCGATCGGGCCGCGGACGCGGTCCCGTGCCTCGGTGGGGTCGTCGCCGATGGCGATCTCGCTCCAGAGCACGACGTCGATGTCCGCGAGTGTCCGTCCGGCCTGCTCGGCGCCCTCCCGGACGTGGCCCAGGGCCTCGGTGATGAACTCCGTGGCGGTGCCGAGCAGCAGAATGACGCCGTCCCCGACCCGCCCGGCCATCCGTAGCGCGGATGGGCCGGAGGCGGCGATGTAAACGGGGACGTTCCGGGGCCGGTCGGTGAGGTAGTCCAGGCGGTACTCCGCCTTGGTGGTCTCCTCGACGACCGACCGCCCCCCGATGAGCTCGCGGAACTCGCTGATCCTGGTCTCCAGCGCGCCGAGCGAGATCGGCTTGTGGCCGATGGTGCCCAGCGCCGTGAAGCCGGTCCCGATCCCTACCGCCGCCCGTCCCTCCGACAACTCCGCGACGGTCGCCCACATGGACGCGAACACCGACGGGTGCCGGGTGACCGCGTTGGTCACCCCGGTGCCGATGATCACGCTCTGGGTGCTGACCGCGGTCGCCCCCATGAGGGACGCGACCTCCCGCCAGTTGTTCTGCGAGTCACCGAACCACACGTTGGAGTAGCCGAGCGCGTCTGCCGACCGGGCGAGTTCGACGGCCTGGGGAGCGGGCTCGTTCGGGTAGATGACGAGACCCCGGCGGGGCAGCGCCCCGGACGTCGTGGTCGCTGGGGTGAGGTCTTCGGGCACGGTGGTCACTCCTTGCACGTGGGTGGGATGAGATCAGGCTGCCTGGAGCTGTTTGCCGGCGGTCTCACGCAGGCTGATGGCGGCGGCCAGGGTGAGCACCGTCAGGGCGATCACGAACCAGGCGGGTGAGGTGACGCTGCCGGTCCGGTCGACCAGCCACGTCGCCACGAACGGGGCGCTGCCGCCGGCCGCCGCGGCCGAGAGGTTGTACCCCAGCCCCAACCCGGAGTAGCGGACCACGGCCGGGAACTGCTCGGTGAGCGTCACCATCAGGACCGACTGCGCCGCCGCGTGCGGCAGGGCGATCAGCACATGGGCCAGGATCGCCCGCGGCACACTGTCGGAGTTCATCACCACCAGCGCGGGGATGATCAGGACGCACGTCGCGACGCTCGAGACGAGGAACATCGGTTTACGGCCGATCCGGTCGGACAGGGCCGCGAACATCGGCGTCGCCGCGCAGGCCACCACCAGAGTGACGGTGGAGGACCAGAATCCGACCATGGCGTCGAACCCGGCGACCTTGTTCATGTACGTGGGCATGTAGATGTAGATCAGGTAGTAGCCCGCCATCGGGAACATCGTCAGAAGCGCGGCCACCAGGATCGGCCGGCTGAAGCCCCGCACCGCCGCGACGACCGGGGCGCCCTCCAGCCGGCCTTCGTTCCGCATCTCGATGAACTGGGGGGACTCCTCCAGGCGGCGGCGGATCCAGAAGCCGACGACCCCGATGGGCAGACTGATCAGGAAGGGGATGCGCCAGCCCCACTCGGCCATCGCGTCCGCTGGCAGCGCGTACCGCAGGCCCACGATGAGGGCCGAGGCGACCAGTGCGCCGAACAGCGCGCCTCCGGAGATCCCGCTGACGAAGAAGGCCCGGCGGTTCGCCGGAGCGCTCTCGGCCACATAGACGCCCGCGCCGGTGGCCTCGCCGCCCGCCGACAGGCCCTGCACCACGCGCGCGGCCAGGAGCAGGACCGGCGCCAGGACGCCGATCGAGGAGTAGGTGGGCAGGACGCCGATGACGAACGTGCTGAAGGTCATCATCAGGATCGTCACCGTCAGGACGCGCTGACGCCCGAGCCTGTCACCGAGGTGACCGAACATCAGGCCGCCCAGCGGCCGCAGCACGAACGCCACCCCGAACACCGCGAACGTCGCCAGCAGGGCCGCGGTCGGGTCGGTGGACTTGAAGAAGTGGGCGGCCAGCGCCACCGAGAGCAGCCCGTAGATGGTGAAGTCGTAGTATTCGACCGCGGTGCCCGCGGCGGAGCCCAGCGCCACGCGCCGGATCTGGGCGGGGGCCGGGCCGGCCGTCGGAACGGCCTCTCCGGCACCCGATTCCGTCACTGCCATGTCGTGTCGTTCCTTTGCCTGTCGGGGTGGATTGAACGTGGCCCGCATTCGGGGGCGTCGCGGTTCCCCAAAAGAATGCGTGCCAGGGCACGACATCATTCGTTGCTGAGATTTGTGTGCTGCGATTCTCCCGAACAGAAAATCCAGCGGTGAAGATGACGTTCTGCGGGCGGGCCGCTCCGCGCGGAGCCGTGGGGAGGCGAATTCGCCCGGTCGGTGGTTTGGGCATGTCCACGCTATGACCCCGGTCACGTACAGTCCAACACCAAAGGCGAGTAGGATTGATACGTCCCGGCTACATAATCGCGGGAACGGAGGTGCGAGGATGGAGCTCCGGCACCTGCGCGCCTTCATCGTCGTCGCGGAGGAGCTGAACTTCCGCCGGGCCGCCGAGCGGCTGCACATGGCCCAGCCCCCGCTGTCCCAGCAGATCAAGCGGCTGGAGCACGAGGTCGGTGTGACACTGTTGCGCCGCACGACCCGGCAGGTGACCCTCACCCCCGCCGGCCAGGCCTTCCTCGACGAGGCCAGACGGTGTGTCGAGGCCGCTCAGGCAGCGGTGCGCACGGCGCGGCTGGCCGCTGGGGGAGACACCGGGGTGCTGCGGCTGGGAGTCAGCGGGCCGACGTTCTACGAGGTGCTCGTCCTGATGGCGGGCAAGTTCGGTCGGCACAGGCCCAACGTCAGGCTGGAGATCACGGGGCCGGCCTTCGCCGGAGAGTTGATCGAGCGGCTCGATCGGGACGAGATCGACGCGTGCCTGATCAGGCTGCCGGTCCCCGGGTCGGGAATCGTGGTCCGCAAGATCACCGAGCACCCGTTCGGTGCGGTCCTCCCGGTCGGCCACCCCCTGGCGCACCGTGACCGGGTCCGCCTGGCCGAACTGCGCGGGGAACCCGTGATCAGCTATCCGAGCAAGCGGGCTTCGGGCACGGTGACCCTGCTGCACAGCGCCTTCCTCGCTCAGGGGTTCAGCCCGAACATCGTGCAGGAGGCCCCCGACACCCACACGATCATGCTGCTGGCCGCGGTGGGCGCCGGCATCGGCTTCGTGCCGATGTCCGCGAGTCACCTGAAGGTCCCCGGCGTCGTGCTGGTCCCGGTCAGCGACATGCCCGCCCTGCCGCTCGCCCTCGCCTGGCGGGAGGGCGACGACAATCCCGTACTGCACGCACTGATAAGCCTTCTCGACGAGGTGTCGGCCGAATGCCACCGCTGGCCCGGCGCGGAATCGGCCGAAGCCGGCACTTGACATTCGTTGTTCCCCGGGGACAAACTCCGATCGAGTTCCCCGGGGCCGTGCGAAAATCGACCGGCGTCGCGGCAGTGTCCATTCGGTACGGACCCGGGAGCTGCGTCCGGCTCATTCGTCGGCCTCCTCGAAAACTGCTGATCCCCTGAATTCGCCACGGCGGCGGGGTGGAGAGAGGCGATGCCGGGCCCCGGTGTGCCCACGGCACTCCGGGCAGCACTCCGATCCCGCAGACCGCGCGTCGCGGCCGATCGTCTCCCGTATGCGAGGAGGCCCCTGTGAGCCCTCTGCCCGACGGCTGTGAACGGACCGTTCCGGCCCTGCTGCACTACAACGCCCGCCACTTCGGTGAGTCAACGGCGCTGACCACCGGCGTCGGACCGGGCACGCACACGGTGACCTGGGCGAGGCTGCGCGACGACGTGGCCGCGTTCGCCCTCGGTCTCCGGGCGCTCGGCCTGCGCCGGGGCGACCGGATGCTGATCATGATGAGCAAACGGCCGGAGCACTGGGTGGCCGATCTCGCGGCGGCCCACCTCGGCGCCATCTCCTGCTCCGCCTATGACACGCTCAGCACCGCCGACATCCGTCACGCCGCCCGGCACAGCGCCGCCCACGTGATCGTCCTCGAAGGCGCCGAACAAGTGACCCGGTGGATGCCCGTCCTCGACGAGCTGCCACGGTCGGTCAGCGTCGTCGTCGTGGACCCGACCGCCGTCCCCGACGACGACCGGTTCGTCGGTTACACCGAGGTCCACGGGCGCGGCGTCGCCGATCCGGAGAGTGCCGCAGTCCTGGAGGAGGCGGTTCGGCCGGACGATCCGCTGTGCATGATCTACACCTCGGGCACCACGGGCGCGGCCAAGGGCGTGGTCCTGAGCCACCGGAACGTCCTGGAGGCGTCGGCGGCCCTGCACGCGAGTAGCCCGGTTCCCGAGCAGCCACGGTCGATCTCCTACCTTCCGCTGGCCCACATCGCGGAGCGGCTCTTCGGCATCTACCTCCCGTTGCTGACCGCCGGCCAGGCGGTCATGTGCCCCGACCCTGCCGAACTGCCGACCGCGCTGCGCATCGTGCGTCCCGACACCTTCGGAGCCGTGCCCCGCACCTGGGAGAAGCTCGCCGCCGCCCTGCGGAGCACGCTCGACGGCCTTCCGGCAACCGAGCGTGTCGCGGTGGACGAGGCCCGGCGGTTCTGCCTCGACGTCCACCGGCGGCGGGCCGCCCGGCAACAGATCCCTCCCGAGGAGTCCGCTCGCCTCGCCGAACTCGACGTCTCCCGCCTGCGTGCGCTGAGGGCCGCGGTCGGCCTGGAGAACGCCCGCCGTCTGACCGTCGGCGCCGCACCCATCCCGACCAAGGTGCTGGAGTTCCTCGCGAGCGTCGGCCTGCCCGTCCTGGAACTGTACGGGCTCAGCGAGACCTCCGGAGTGGTCTCCTTGAGCACGCCGGACCGCTTCGCCACCGGCGCCGTCGGCGCACCCATTCCCGGAACGGAGGTACGCATCGCCGACGACGGTGAGATCCGCGTGCGCGGCCCCGTGGTATTCCTCGGCTACCTGCGCGCCGACGGGACCGTTGAGCCCGACACCGATACCGACGGCTGGCTCGCCACAGGAGACCTCGGCCGCGTCGACGATGACGGCCTGCTGTACATCACCGGCCGCAAGAAAGACATCCTGATCACCTCCGGAGGCAAGAACATCGCCCCGGCCAAGATCGAGGCGCCGCTGCGGACACATCCCCTGATCGGGCACGCCCTGGTGGTCGGAGACCGGCGCAAGTACGTGACCGCGCTGCTGACGCTCGATGAGCAGACCGCACCCGACTGGGCCAGGGCACACGACGTCGGCACCGCCGACCTGGCCGAGCTGGCGGCGCATCCCGTCGTGCTCGCCGAGATCGACCGGCTGGTCGCCGCCGCCAACACGGAGCTGAGCAGGGTCGAGCAGGTCAAGGCGTTCCGCGTCCTGGCCGCGCCGTGGACCACGCGGACCGGTGAGCTCACACCCACCCTGAAGGTCCGCCGCAGCGCCGTCACCGAGCGCTACGCGGCACAGATCGACGACATGTACCCCCGACAGGAAGGAAGGTCCGAATGAGCGGAGTGGTGGAAGGACGTGTTGTCATCGTCACCGGTGCCGCGCGCGGCATCGGCCGCGCCCACGCCATCGAATTCGCCCGCCAGGGCGCCAAGGTCGTGGTCAACGACCTCGGCGCGGACGTCGACGGCAGCGGTTCGTCCAGCGGCCCCGCGGGCGAGGTGGTCGAGCGGATCCGCGCGGCGGGCGGGCAGGCCATCGCCAACGGTGAGGACGTCGCCGACTTCGACGGCGCGCGCAGGCTGGTCGAGTCGGCGATCGACCGTTTCGGTGACCTGCACGTGCTAGTGAACAACGCCGGCATCCTGCGTGACCGGATGCTGGTCAACATGACGGTGCAGGAGTGGGACTCAGTGGTCAGGGTGCACCTGCGCGGCACGTTCGCCCCGCTGCGCCACGCCGCCGCCTACTGGCGGGATGGGGCGAAGGCGGGCCGAGAGGTCGACGCACGCGTCATCAACACCACATCCTCCTCCGGTATCTACGGCAACCCCGGCCAGTCCAACTATGGCGCCGCCAAGGCGGGCATCGCCGGGCTGACCCTGATCGCCGCCATGGAACTGGAGCGTTACGGCATCACGGTCAACGCCATCGCCCCGGGCGCGCTGACCCGGATGACCGAAGGGATCATGGCCGACCCCGGCGCGGGCCCCGACGGGTTCGACCCGCGGGCCCCTGAGAACGTCCCGCCGCTGGTCGTGTGGCTCGCGGGGCCGGCCGCACGGGGCATCACCGGGCGGATCTTCAACGTGATGGGCGGCCAGATCAGCGTCGCCGAGGGCTGGCATGCCGGTCCCGTCGCCGACAACAGGGCGCTGTGGGGCTACGAGGAACTGGACGTGGCCATCCCGGCCCTGGTGGACAAGGCCCGACCGAACGCGGACATGACCGGCCACGCGCCGGCCGGGCGCACCGACCGGAAGGGAGCCGTTCGTGGCTAGCAAGAGGCGCGCGGCGATCGTCGGTGTCGCCGAATCCGAGGTCGGCAGGACGCCGCACCTGAGCGTTATGTCGCACCAGGCCAGTGCGGCCAAGGCGGCGCTGGCCGAGGCAGGGCTGAGCTTCTCCGACGTCGACGCCCTGTTCACGGCGGGCCGCTGGTCGTGGAGCCCGTCGGCGACGCTGGCCGAGTATCTCGGCATCCGGCCCGGCTACCTCGACGGCTCCAACATCGGCGGGTCCTCATTCGAGGCGCACGTCGGCCACGCCGCCGCGGCGATCGAGGCCGGGGTCATCGACGTCGCGCTGATCACCTATGGCAGCACGCAGCGGACCGACCCCGTCGGCAACGGCACCGCCGACATCACCGACGTGATGGCGGCTCAGTTCGAGGCACCGTTCGGGGTTCCGCTCCCGATCGCCGCCTACGGGCTCGCCGCCGCCCGCTACCTCCACCGGTACGGCGTGACCAGTGAGCAGATGGCCGAGGTCGCGGTGAGCGCCCGCAGATGGGCCGCCCTCAATCCCAAGGCCCCCAACCGTGAGCCGATCACTGTGCAGGACGTCATGGCGTCGCCGATGATCTGCGAGCCGCTGCGCAAGCTGGACTGCTGCCTGTTCACCGACGGGGGAGGCGCGGTCGTGGTGGCGGCCCAGGACCGCTGGCCCCACGTCGCCACGCACCCGGTCGAGATTCTCGGCCACGGCGACGCCGTCACCCACTGTTCGATCGCCGGCATGCCCGACCTGACTGTCACCGCCGCGGCCCGGTCCGGCCTCGCCGCGATGCGGATGGCCGGCGTCAGTCACGACGCGATCGACCTGCTGGAGATCTACGACTCGTTCACCATCACCGTGCTCCTCACTCTCGAGTCCCTCGGCTTCTGCAAGCCGGGCGAGGCCGCCGATCTCCTGGCAGGCGGGTGCACCGCCCCGGGCGGCGCGCTGCCCATGAACACCGACGGCGGCGGCCTGTCCTACACCCACCCCGGCATGTACGGGATCTTCCTGCTGATCGAGGCGACCCGGCAGTTGCGCGGCGACTACGCGGAAGAGCCCGGCAGGCAGGTGCCCGGGGCGGAACTGGCCCTGGTCCACGGCACCGGCGGCATGCTCTCCACCACCTCCACCGTCGTCCTGGGAAGGTTCTGATGCCCGAGATCGCGTCGACCCCGGAGACCCGGCCGTTCTGGGACGGCATCGCCGCAGGGGAACTGCGGCTGCAGCGATGCGACGAGTGCCTGCGGTCAGTGTTCTATCCGCGGGCGATCTGCCCGCACTGCCACTGCGACCGGCTGAGCTGGCGGACGGCCTCGGGCAAGGGGACGGTCTACTCCTACACCGTGGCGCACCGCGTCGCCGGAGGGTTCTCCGCGCAGGTCCCGTACACGATCGCGCTGATCGATCTCGATGAGGGCCCCCGCATGCTGTCGCGGGTCATCGGTGACGCGCCGGTGCGCATCGGAGATCGCGTTCATCTGGAGATCGCCCGGCTGGAGGGGGAGTCGTCTCCTGAACTGCCCTGCTTCCGTGTGACCACCGCCTGAGAGGACGACCCCCGTGGGCCATTACAGGAGCAATCTCCGTGACCTGGAGTTCAATCTCTTCGAGGTGCTCGGGCTGAGGGAACTGCTGGGCAAGGCGCCGTTCGCGGACCTCGACGAGGACACCGCGCGCAGCCTGCTGGCCGAGGTGGACAGGCTGGCCACCGGCGTCCTCGCGGACTCCTTCTCCGAGGGAGACCGCGTCGCGCCGGTCTTCGACGCGAAGACCGGGGCGGTGACCATGGCAGGTGGGATCAAGAAGTCGTTCCACGCGTGGATGGACTCGGAGTTCTACCGCCTGTTCCTCGATCCCGGCTTCGGCGGCCAGTCCGCCCCGTCCAGCCTGGCCTGGGCGGTGGGGGAACTGGCCATGGCGGCCAATCCCAGCACCTACCTCATGGTGACCGGGCCGACGTTCGCCCAGATCCTGTGGCAGATCGGCACGCCGGAACAGAAGCGCTTCGCCGACCTGGCGCTGGAACGCCGATGGATGGCGACCATGGTCCTGACCGAGGCCGACGCCGGATCCGACGTGGGCGCGGGCCGGACCAGGGCCATCGAGCAGCGCGACGGCACCTGGCACATCCAAGGCGTCAAACGCTTCATCACCGGGGCCGATCACGACCTGTCGGAAAACATCTTCCATCTTGTGCTGGCCCGGCCTCTGGGAGCCGGACCGGGCAGCAGGGGGCTGTCGATGTTCCTCGTTCCCAAGTACCTGGTCGACCTCGAGACCGGCGAGCTGGGAGAACGCAACGGGGTCTACGTCACCAACCTCGAGAAGAAGATGGGTCTGACCTCCTCGACGACCTGCGAACTGACATTCGGCGCCAAGCACCCGGCCGTCGGCTACCTCGTCGGCGATGTGCACGAGGGCATCAAGCAGATGTTCATGGTCATCGAAGGTGCCCGAATGACGGTGGGCGTCAAGGCGGCGGGCACACTGTCGACCGGCTACCTCAGCGCACGCGACTTCGCCTCGGAACGCATCCAGGGCCCCGACCTCACTCGCATGGGCGACGCCACCGCGCCGCGGGTCGCGATCTTCCGGCACCCCGACGTGCGCCGCAGCCTGATGACTCAGAAGGCCTACGCCGAGGGTCTGCGCGCCCTGTACCTGCTGGCCGCGTCCTACCGCGACGCCGCTCGGGTCGCCGAGCAGTCCGGCGGGCGGGACGACACGGCGGAACGCCTCAACGAGCTGGTGCTCCCGCTGGTGAAGGGCTTCTCCTCCGAGCGCGCCTACGCCCTGCTGGGCGCCGAGTCGCTGCAGACCCTCGGTGGATCCGGCTTCCTCAAGGACTACCCGCTGGAACAGTACGTCCGCGACTCCAAGATCGACACGTTGTACGAGGGGACGACGGCGATCCAGGGCCTGGACCTGTTCTTCCGCAAAATCGTCCGAGACCAGGGCGGGACATGGCGGCAGCTGGCCGGCCTGATCAGAGACTTCACCGACAGCGGCGGCGCGGACGACCCCCTGCGCAACGAACGCCGACTGCTCGGCGGAGCGCTCAAGGACGTCTCGGCGATGGTCGACGTCATGACCGGCTGGACGTCCGCTGCCGCCGACGACCCGGAGGAGATCTACAAGGCCGGACTCAACACCACCCGCCTTCTGTACGCGCTCGGCGAACTCGTCATCGGCTGGCTTCTCTGCCGTCAGGCCGATATCGCCCTGACCAGGCTCGCCGGTGACGGCCTCACGTCGGCCGACCACGACTTCTACACAGGAAAGATCACAGCCGCCCGGTTCTTCGCCATCACCGTGCTACCGCACCTCACCGCCGAAAGGATCACCGTCGAGGCCACCACACTCGACCTGATGCGAACCCCCGACACGGCGTTCTGAGCGGGCTGCCCATCGCTCCAGGCGAAGGCGGGGATAATAAGTAAATATGTACTTAGTACACGTCCGGCAGTGCGCACGATCGTCGGAACGAGTCGCCATGGGGCGCTGGAGCAGCAGGGACATCCCAGACCAGAGCGGGCGCACGTTCGTCGTCACCGGTACGAACAGCGGCCTGGGGTGCGAGACTGCCCGCGCGCTCGCCCGTCACGGTGCCCGGGTCGGGTGACCAGCACGGCCAGGATCAGCCCGGCGGTGTCGACCACGGTGCTGCGTTTGCGGCCGGCGATCTTCTTGGCGGCGTCGATGCCCTGGTCGGCGGCCGGGACGTTGGTGGAGGTCTTGATGCTGGGCGTCGATCACGCAGGCGGAAGGCTCGGTGTCACGGCCCTCCTGGACGCGGACCAGGCGGTGCAGCAGACCTGAGAGTTGGCGGGCGAACGCCGGCGCCGCCGCCGGACTTGCCGTGCGCGTACCGCCCCGCGCCATTGCACCGACGAAGGAGCGATGATCGCCGCCGTTGGTGAATTGCTCGTCGAAGTCGGAACCCAGCCCGGCCCGCAGTTCCCCCTTGGTGGTCCGCGAGACCCTGGTCAGGGGGACGGGTGCGGTCACTGCGGTCCTGGTCCGGAACCTGCCATTCGCGCGAATCGAAGCAGCCGTGAACCGCCGTGTCTCAAGCCTCCCGCAGCGCCCAGGGAAGGGCGATCACCCGTTCGTCAACTTCGATGAGCAAACCCGAGCGCAGAGCGTGCTCAACGCGTGGGCCCAACGCCCGCCTGCGGACGAGAGAGAGCCTGAACTGTCCCGCACGTTGCAGGTGCCGAGCGGGCGCAAGAAAGTTCTACGAGCAGGTCGCCGAACGCTTCCTGTGGCTGACCGAGCGAGGCAGCCGCCCCGCGGCCAAGCTGGCCACGGCCAACAACGTGCCGGTCACCACCGTGCACCAATGGGTCAAAGAGGCGCGCCGCCGTGGCGTTCTGCCGCCGGTACGCCGCGACCCACCCCCCAGGCGGAAGAGGAGTAGATGGCAGGAGACCCGATCAAGACGATCATGCTGAAAACCGGCCGGAAGCGGTACCGCTTCGTGGTCGACATCGGCCCGGACCCGAAGACGGGCAAGCGCAGGCAGAAGACCTTCACGTTCGACCTGAAGAAGGACGCGGAGAAGGAACTCAACAAGATCCGCCACCAGACCGGCGAGGGTACGTACGTCGCGCCGTCCAAGGTCACGGTCAACCAGGTCATTGACTCGTACCTGAAGGGTGCCACGCGTGGGAAGCGCCGCAACACCAAGGCCAACTACGGGCACGCGTTCCGCTGCGTGCGCGAGCAGCTCGGCGCCCGCCCCGCCCAGAGCGTGAGCAAGGACGACATCGAGGACCTGGTGGACTACATGCTCACCGAGGGCCGCAAGCGCGGCGGGAAGCCCGGGACGGGCTTGTCGGGCCGGTTGGTGAACCTCACCCTCGGCCGCCTGCGCGCGGCGTTCGAGCTGCCCGTACGTGAGGGCAAGCTCGTGCGGAACGTCGTGGCGCTGGTCGAGAACGTCAGCTACCAGCAGGCCGAGCGGGAGACGTGGACCAAGGCCGAGGTGCACACCTTCCTCCGTGCGATCGCTGGGATCCGGCTGGAGGTCGCCTGGCGCCTGTCGCTGTACGGTCTGCGCCGGGGCGAGGTGCTCGGCCTGCGGTGGGAGGACGTCGACCTGAAGGCGCGGACGCTGAAGGTTGAGCAGACACGCGTGATGTGCGAGTCCAAGGTCATCATCGAGCCGCCGAAGTCGCGGAACGGCTTGCGGGAACTGCCGCTCGACGACGCGCTGGCCGAGGCGCTGGAGCGCCTGCGTAAGGCACAGCTGGCCGAGAGCGAGGAAGCTGGCCAGGCGTACCGGGACGGCGTGGCCGCCCTGGAGTGGTACGAGGGTGGCCAGTACCTCGTGACGGACGAGTTGGGGATGCCGGTTCACCCGGAGTGGTACTCCGATGAGTTTGGCCGGCTGCTGAAGCGGGCGGGCCTGAAGCGGATCGCGCTTCACGACTCGCGGCACACGACGCTGAGCCTCATGGAGAAGGCGGGCGTGCCCATCTCCGTGATCTCCAAATGGGCGGGGCACTTCGACTCGGCGTTCACGCAGAAGACCTACGTCCACGCGAACGATGAGGACCTGAAGACCGGCGCCGAGGCGCTGGGCCAGATTTACAAGATCAGCTAGGCGTGTGAGAGATTGTGAGACGAACGAACGGCCTTAGGACGCGAAAAGGGCCCCGTCTCACAAGTGAGAACTAGGGCCCTGACCTGCGTTAACTCTGTCGGGACGGCGGGATTTGAACCCACGACCCCTTGACCCCCAGTCAAGTGCGCTGCCAAACTGCGCTACGTCCCGGTGCCCGGTTGAGCGGGCGTGATTACTGTAGCGCAGTCTGGGCGTGGGTGCGTACTCGGTTGCGGTGGGGCCGATCTGGTAGGCATGGCCGGGTGATCTCGTTGGTGGGGCGTGCGGGGCTGGTCGTCGCCGGGGTGCTGGTGTTGGGTGGTTGTGGTGCGGATGGGAAGACTCCGGCGGCGCGGCCGGTGAGCACGGCGGCGGAGCGGCCCTCGGTGGCTCGGAAGAAGCCGCATGTCACGGTGCCGGCGGGGGTGCGGGCCGGGTACGTGGTCTACGACCGGGAGAGCGGGAAGGTTCTGCTGCACGAGGGGGCGCGGCGGACGTTCCGGTCGGCGTCGGTGGTGAAGATCCTTATTGCGCTGGACTATCTGCGGGGGAAGACCGAGGTGCCCGCGGGGGACCTGGCGATGTTGCGGCCGATGCTCAGGTCGAGTGACGACGGGGCGGCGACGCGGTTCTGGGCCCGGGGCGGCAAGGGCGCGATCATCGAGCGGTCCGCGAGGGTGATCGGGTTGCGCGACACGCGGCCGCCGCCGGCGGACAAGCCGGGGTTCTGGGGGTACACGGCGCTGAGCGCCATGGACGTGGCCAGGACGTACCGGTTCCTGTTGGAGAAGGCGCCCGCGGCGCATCGGGAGCTGATCATGGGGGAGTTGCGGAAGGCGACCCCGTGCGGGCTCGACAAGTACGACCAGTACTTCGGGATACCGCGGGCGCTGCCGCGGCCGTGGGCGGTCAAGCAGGGGTGGTCGGGGTTCGGGGACGTGCCCGCGGTGCCGTGCAAGGCGGGGCTGGTCAGGCCCGCGGCGGCGCCGGATCTGGGGCTGGGGCGGCCCGTTCTGCACACGACGGGGGTCGTGGGCCACCGGATCGTGGTGGTGCTGACGCTGCATCCGGCCGGTTCGTCGTTCCAGGTGGCGGCCCAGCGGGTCACGACGCTGACCAAGCAGGTCTATCGGGCGGCGGATTCGTAAAGCGGCGGCGCCAACACGGTCAGTGAGCGGCAAAATACGCGCTCAGGGACGAAGGTTATGAATAGGGCTCCTCATAGCCTTATGTACGGTTCTTCTCTCGTAACGCCGTATCGCGTCGAACGGGGGCTTCGGGGTGGGAGAAGCGGAGAGTACGCCGCTCATACCGGAGTTGGCGGATCTACGGGGCGCCGCGCGGGGCCGGGCGGTCATCGCCGAGGCTCGGGTGGTGCTCGCCGCCAGACTGGGGGTCCAGCCGGGTGAGGCGCTGCAGCAGCTGATCTGGCTGGCGCGCGACCTGGACCTGGAAATGGAGGAGGCCGCGGCCCTGGTCATCGGGGCCCGCAGGGAGGGGGGCGAGGGCGAGCCCCTGCCGCCGCCGACGGTGATGCCGCTGGTGGAGGCGGGACGGGCCGCGGAGGCGGATCTGGCCGCTGACGAGGGGCGGCTGGCAGAGGTGGAGGACGATCCGGCGGCGCG
Organism: Actinomadura rugatobispora; assembly: GCF_042656285.1. Lineage (GTDB taxonomy): Bacteria > Actinomycetota > Actinomycetes > Streptosporangiales > Streptosporangiaceae > Spirillospora > Spirillospora rugatobispora. The sequence continues at coordinate 34,159 of NZ_JBHSON010000060.1, forward strand.
GGCGGTGCTGGACGCGTCCATCGACGCGGCCGTGCACCTGGTGCCGGTGCGCGGGGTCGAGGGCACGGTGCTGGACTTCCTGTACGCGGGGGCCAACGAGTTCACCAAGGACCTGTTCGGCCGCGGGGTCGCGGAGCTCATGGGCAAGCGGTTGCTTCGCATGGATCCGGGGTCGGCCCTGCTGGGGCTGTTCACCTCGTACGTGGAGACGCTGGAGACGGGGAAGGTGTTCAAGCGGGGCCCGTTCGAGTTCTCGACGGCCCAGGAGGGCGTGACGCGCACGTCGCGGATGTCGGTGCACTGCGTCCAGGTCCCGACGGGCATCTGCGTGAGCTGGCGCTACCACGACGACGAGGAGCGGATGCGGCGCAGGCTGGAGCGGGTGGGGCGGCTGGCGCTGATGGGGTTCGGGGAGTGGGATCTGGCGACCGACGAGCTGGAGTGGTCGGAGCAGATGGCCCACAACTTCGGGCTGGATCCGGTGCATACGGCGCCCATGCTGGACGAGCTGACCAAGCTGGTGGTGGACGAGGACCGCCCGCTGGTCGAGGAGCGGGTCCAGACGATGCTGAGCCGCCGCGCCCCGGTGGAGATGGAGCATCGGGTGATGACGCCGGACGGCGAGTACCGGCATCTGTGGATCTTCGCCGAGCCGGTGCTGGACAGGGCGGGCCGTCCGGTGTCGGTCAACATCGTGTCGCAGGACATCACCCGGCGGCGGGGGATCGAGCGGGCGCTGGCGGAGACGCGGCGGGAGATGCTGCGGCAGCAGGCGCGGACCGCGCAGGAGCGGCGGGTGGCGGTGACGCTGCGGCGGGCGATCCTGCCCGATTCGGACGAGGTGATGCCGCTGCCGGGGTTGCGGGTCGCGATCCGGAGCCTGGCGGCGGAGAGCGCGGCGCGGATCGGCGGGGACTGGTTCGCGACCCGTCCGCTGCCGGACGGCCGGTCGCTGTTCGCGATCGGTGACGCGGCGGGGCACGGGCTTCCGGCGGCGGCGGCGATGGCGCGGACCCGCAACGGGCTGATGGGCCTGGCCTACACGAATCAGCCGCCGGGGCGGCTGATGGGCTGGCTGAACGAGATGGTGGGCCAGATGGAGCCGGAGCCGGCGGCGACGGGGACGGCGCTGATCGCCCGGTACGATCCGCGCGCCCGGGAGATGCAGTGGAGCTGTGCGGGGCATCTCCCGCCGATCCTGGTGCGGGACGGGCGGGCCTGGCAGCTGGAGGTGGATCCGGGGCCGATGCTGGGGGCGGTGCCGTCCCTGGGGTATCCGACGGTCACGACGCGGGTGGAGCCCGGTGATCTGGTGTTCCTGTACACCGACGGGCTGGTGGAGCGGCGGGACGTGGATCTGGACGAGCAGATCGCCCGGCTGATGGAGATCCTCCGGGACCGGTCGAGCAGCCCGGAGCCGGTGCTGGACCGGGTGCTGGCGCGGATGGGGCATGACCGGGCGGCCGACGACACGACGCTGTTCGCGGTCCGGATCGAGTGATTCTTTCTAACAACCGTTTGATAGGCTGCGCGCGTGCAGCGCAACGAGACGCCCGCGGACCGGGCCTTCCGGGCCGAGGTCCGCGCGTGGCTGGAGACCCACCTGTCGGGCGACTACGCGCACGCCCGCGGGCTGGGCGGCCCCGGCCGCGAGCACGAGGCGTTCGAGACCCGGCTGGCCTGGGAGCGGCACATGGCCGCCGCCGGCTGGACCTGCGTGGGCTGGCCGAAGGAGCACGGGGGGCGCGGCGCGAGCCTCCGCCAGCAGGTGATCTTCAACGAGGAGTACGCGCTGGCCGGAGCCCCCGCCCGGGTGGGCCACATCGGTGAGAACCTGCTCGGCCCGACCGTGATCGCCTTCGGCACGGACGAGCAGCGCGAGCGCTTCCTGCCGCCGATCGTGGCCGTGCGGGAGCTGTGGTGCCAGGGCTACTCCGAGCCGGGCGCCGGGTCCGACCTGGCCGGCGTGCAGACCCGCGCGGAGCGGGACGGGGACGGCTGGCGGATCACCGGCCAGAAGGTCTGGACGTCGCTGGCCCTGGAGTCCGACTGGTGCTTCGTGCTGTGCCGCACCGAGCCCGGTTCCGAGCGCCACCGCGGCCTGTCGTACCTGCTGGTCCCGATGCGGCAGGACGGCGTGGAGATCCGCCCGATCGTGCAGCCGACCGGGACCTCGGAGTTCAACGAGGTGTTCTTCGACGGCGCCCGCACCGACGCGTCCTGCGTCGTCGGCGAGCCCGGGGACGGCTGGCGGATCGCGATGGCCACGCTGGGCTTCGAGCGCGGCGTCGCCACCCTGGGCCAGCAGGTCGGGTTCCGCCGCGAGCTGGAGGGCGTGATCGAGCTGGCTCGCCGCACGGGCGCCGCCGCCGACCCGCTGCTGCGCGACCGGCTGGTCAGGGCCTGGATGGGCCTGGAGATCATGCGGCTGAACGCGACCCGCACCATGGCGGGGGTGGCCGCGGGCGCGCCCGGCCCCGAGTCGTCGATCTCCAAGCTGGTCTGGGGCACCTGGCACCGCGAGCTGGGGGAGCTCGCCATGGACGTGCTGGGCGCCGCCGGGCTGGTCGCGCAGGGCGAGCCCTACGACCTGGACGACTGGCAGCGGCTGTTCCTGTTCTCCCGCGCCGACACGATCTACGCGGGTTCCAACGAGATCCAGCGCAACATCATCGCCGAGCGGGTGCTCGGCCTCCCCAGGGAGACACGCCCATGACGATGCCCCCCGCCCCGCACGACCTGCTTCGCGACCGGGTCGTGGTGATCACCGCCGCGGCCGGGGCCGGGATCGGCGGCGCGACCGCGCGGCGGTGCCTGGAGGAGGGCGCCCGCGTGGTGGTGTCCGACGCGCACGAGCGGCGGCTGGAGAGCACCCGCGCCGAGCTGGCCAAGGAGTTCGGCGAGGACAGGGTCGCGGCGCTGCCCTGCGACGTCACCTCGGAGGAACAGGTCCGGGCGCTGTACGCGCTGGCCGTGGAGCGCCACGGCCGGATCGACGTCGCCGTCAACAACGCGGGCCTGGGCGGCACCGCCGAGCTGGCCGACATGACCGACGGCGAGTGGGGCAAGGTCCTGGACGTCACCCTCAACGGCACGATGCGCTGCACCCGCGCCGTGCTCCAGATCATGCGCGGCCAGCACTCCGGCGGCGTCATCGTCAACAACGCCTCTGTGGTCGGCTGGCGGGCGCAGAAGGGCCAGTCGCACTACGCCGCCGCCAAGGCCGGGGTCATGGCCCTCACCCGCTGCGCCGCGCTGGAGGCCGCCGAGCACGGGGTGCGGATCAACGCGGTGTCGCCGTCGCTGGCCATGCACCCGCATCTGGTCAAGGTGACCTCGCAGGAGCTGCTGGAGGAGCTGACGGCACGGGAGGCGTTCGGGCGCTACGCCGAGCCCTGGGAGGTCGCGAACGTCATAGTCTTCCTGGCCAGCGACTACTCGTCGTACATGACGGGCGAGGTCGTGTCCGTCTCGAGCCAGCATCCCTAGAGCGTCCGAAGGAAACCAGCCACATGAGTCCACGCCGGCGTGACACCGAGGGCACCGCCGCCGCGCGCGCGGAGCGGCGGGCCGAACTGCTCGCCACGGCGGCGGAGGTGTTCGCCTCCCAGGGGTACGCCGCGACCACGATCCGGAAGGTGGCCGACGCCGCCGGGATCCTGGGCGGCAGCCTCTACTACCACTTCGACTCCAAGGAGTCGATGGCCGACGAGATCCTGTCCACGTTCCTGGACGAGATGTGGGCCGCCTACGACCGCGTCCTGCAGGCCGGTCTGGGCGCGCGGGAGACGATGGAGGCCATCGTCGTGGAGTCGTTCCGCTGCATCGACCGGCACCGCCCGGCCGTGGTGATCTACCAGAACGAGTCCAAGCACCTGGCGGCCGGCGAGCGCTTCGCCTACCTGCTCGACTCGCACCGCCGCTTCGAGTCGATGTGGACGGCCCTGCTCGAACGCGGGGTCGCCGAGGGCGCCTTCCGCGCCGACCTCGACCGGGGCCTGATCTACCGGTTCGTCCGGGACACGGTGTGGGTGGCCGCCGGCTGGTACAGGACGGGCGGGCGGCTGTCCGCCGACGACATCGCCAAGCAGTACCTCGCCATGGTCCTGGAGGGCATCCAGGTGACCGAGGCGACCTAGCAGTTCACCCCCCCCTGCGAAGGAGACCCCCATGCCCGAGGCGTTCATTGTCGAGGCGGTCCGCGCGCCGGTAGGGCGCCGCGGCGGCTCCCTGGCCGCGGTGCATCCCGCGGATCTGGGCGCGCACGTGCTGACGGCGCTCATGGACCGCTCGCAGGCCGACCCGGCCGCGGTCGAGGACGTGCTCTTCGGCTGCGTCGACACGGTCGGCCCGCAGGCGGGCGACATCGCCCGCACCTGCTGGCTGGCCGCGGGCCTGCCGGAGGAGGTCCCGGGCGTGACCGTGGACCGGCAGTGCGGCTCGTCCCAGCAGGCGGTGCACTTCGCCGCGCAGGCGGTGCTGTCGGGCACCTCCGACCTGGTGGTGGCGGGCGGCGTGCAGAACATGTCGCAGGTCCCGATCGGGTACGCGATGACCGCCGCCGAGCCGCTGGGCTTCACCGACGGGCCGTTCGCCGGGTCGGCGGGCTGGACGCGGCGGTACGGCGACCGGGAGGTGTCGCAGTATGCCGGCGCGGAGATGATCGCCCGCGACTGGGACATCTCGCGGGAGGAGATGGAGGAGTTCGCCTACGACTCGCACCGGAAGGCGATCCGCGCCATCGACGAGGGCCGGTTCGTCCGCGAGATCGCCCCGTACGGGGACGCGGCCGCCGACGAGGGGCCGCGCCGCGACACCACCCTGGAGAAGATGGCGGGCCTCAGGACCCTGGTCGAGGGCGGCCGGCTGACCGCCGCGCTGTCCTCGCAGATCTCCGACGGCTCCGCGGCGCTGCTGATCGCCTCCGAGCGGGCTGTCCGCGACCACGGGTTCACGCCGCGGGCCCGGATCCACCACTTGTCCGCGCGCGGCGAGGACCCGATCCGGATGCTGACGGCGCCGATCCCGGCGACCGCGCACGCGCTGAAGAAGACCGGGATGACGATCGGCGACATCGACGCCGTCGAGATCAACGAGGCGTTCGCGTCGGTCGTGCTGGCCTGGCTGAAGGAGACCGGCGCCGACCCCGGCCGGACCAACCCCAACGGCGGCGCGATCGCGCTGGGCCACCCGCTGGGCGCGACCGGCGCCCGGCTGATGACCACGCTGCTGCACGAGCTGGAGCGGACCGGCGGCCGGTACGGCCTCCAGACGATGTGCGAGGGCGGCGGCCAGGCCAACGTCACGATCATCGAACGGCTCTGACCGCGCCATGGCACCCGATGTGCTGGCGCCGGCCCGGCTGGGCCCGGTCCGGCTGCGCAACCGCGTGATCAAGGCCGCGACGTTCGAGGGCGCGACCCCCGACGCGCTGGTCACCGACGAGCTGATCGAGTACCACCGCAGGCCCGCCGCGGGCGGGGTGGGCATGACGACGGTGGCCTACTGCGCGGTGGCGCCCGAGGGGCGGACCGAGCGGCGGCAGATCTGGATGCGGCCCGAGGCGGTGCCGGGCCTGCGGCGGCTCACCGACGCGGTGCACGCCGAGGGCGCCGCCGTGTGCGCCCAGATCGGGCACGCCGGGCCGGTGGCCGACGCGAGCTCAAACCGGCTGCCCGCGCTGTCGGCGGGGCGCTTCTTCAACCCGCTCGGCATGCGCTTCACCCGTCCCGCGACCGCCGCCGACATCGAGCGGGTGACGCGGGCGCACGCCACCGCGGCCCGGCTGGCGGTCGAGTCCGGCTTCGACGCGGTCGAGATCCACTTCGGGCACAACTACCTGGCCAGCTCGTTCCTCAGCCCGCGGCTCAACGGGCGCGACGACGAGTACGGCGGGAGCCTGGCCGGCCGCGCCAGGGTCGCCCGGGGCATCGCCCGCGCCGTCCGCGACGAGGTCGGCGACGAGATCGCGATCACCGCCAAGCTCAACATGCGCGACGGCGTGCGGGGCGGGCTGGAGGTGGACGACAGCGTGCAGGTCGCGCGCTGGCTCCAGGAGGACGGGTCGGTCGACGCCCTGGAGCTGACCGCCGGAAGCTCGCTGCTCAACCCGATGTACCTGTTCCGCGGGGACGCGCCGATCCCGGAGTTCGCGGCCAACTTCCGGCAGCCGCTGCGGCTGGGCGTCCGGCTGTCGGGCAAGCGGTTCCTGCGCGCCTACCCGTACCGGGACGCCTTCCTGCTGGAGCACGCCAGGCGTTTCCGTGACGCGCTCGACCTGCCGCTGATCCTGCTGGGCGGCATCACCGGCCGGGAGACGATGGACCTGGCCATGGAGGAGGGGTTCGCGTTCGTGGCGATGGCGCGGGCGCTGCTGCGCGAGCCGGACCTGGTCGCGCGGATCGCGGCGGACGCGTCCACGCCGTCGCTGTGCATCCACTGCAACCGCTGCATGCCCACGATCTACACCGGGACCCACTGCCCGCTCGTCCCGTGACGCGCCCCTATAGTCATATGAAATATATGACAAGGGGTGAGGATGGGAGCACTGCTGGAAGGGCTGCGGGTCGTCGAGATCTCCAGCTTCGTCGCCGCCCCGCTGGGCGGCATGACGCTGGCCCAGCTCGGCGCCGACGTCGTCCGGGTCGACCCGCTCGGCGGCGCCGCCGACATCGGGCGCTGGCCGCTCGCCCCGTCGGGCACCAGCCTGATGTGGACCGGGATGAACAAGGGCAAGCGGTCGGTCACCGTCGACTTCCGCGGCCAGGAGGGCCGCGAGGTCGTCACCCGGCTGGCGTCCCGGGCGGGGATCGTGCTGACCAACGCGGTCGGGCGCCGCTGGCTGTCGTACGAGGCGCTCGCGCGGACCCGGCCCGACCTGATCCACGTGCAGATCGAGGGGCATCCCGACGGGAGCGCCGCCGTCGACTACACCGTCAACGCCGAGATCGGGTTCCCGCTGGTCACCGGCCCGTCCGAGCACGCGGCGCCGGTGAACCACGTGCTCCCCGCCTGGGACGTGGCCTGCGGGCTCTACGCCGCCACCGGGATCCTGGCCGCCGAGCGCCGCCGCTCCCGCACCGGCGAGGGCGCTCGGATCAGGCTGCCCCTGTACGACGTCGCCCTCGCCATGGCGGGCAACCTGGGCCTGCTCGCCGAGGCCCAGCTCGGCCAGGAGCGCCCCCGGATCGGCAACCACCTCTTCGGCGGCCTCGGCCGGGACTTCGCGCTCGCCGACGGCGCCCGGGTGATGGTGGTCGCCCTCACCGCGCGGCACTTCACCGACCTCTGCGAGACCACCGGCCTCACCGCGACCGTCACCGAGCTGGAGCGCCTGCTCAAGGCCGACTTCTCCACCGACGGCGACCGCTACACCCACCGCGAGACGCTCGCCGCGCTCCTGGCGCCCTGGTTCGAGGCGCGCACGCTCGCCCAGGTGACGCAGGCCCTGGAGGGCTCCTCGGTGCTGTGGGCGCCCTACCGCCGCTTCTCCGAGATCGATCTGGAGGGCAACCCGATGATGGGGCGGATCGAGCAGCCCGGCGTCGGTGAGATCTTCGCGCCGGCCTCCCCGCTCGACACCGCCGCCCCCGCGCCGCGCGAACCCGTGCCGGCTCCGCGCCTGGGCGAGCACACCGACGAGATCGTGGGCGAACTCGGCCTCGACCCGGCCGCGCTCCGCGAGAAGGGGGCGGTGGCGTGATCGACGTCGAGGGCTGGGCGCCGGAGCCGTACGAGACGACCGAGACGATCGAGCCGGGCCCCGCGCTCGCGCTGGCCGGGGTCCTGGACACCGCCCCTCCGGAACGCGACCTGCCCCCGCTGTGGCAGTGGCTCCACTTCCTGGACCGTCCCGCGCAGAGGGACCTCGGGCCCGACGGCCATCCGCTCGCCGGGCGCTTCCTGCCGCCCATCCCCGAACGCCGGCGCATGTTCGCCGGGGGCCGCTTCACCGTCCGCCGTCCGCTGCGCATCGGCTCCACCGTCACGCGCCGGTCGGAGCTGGCGTCCACGGCGCTCAAGCAGGGCCGCAGCGGCGAGATGCTCTTCGTGACCGTCCGCCACACCTTCGCCGAGCAGGGTGAGGAGCTCGCGGTCGAGGAGCAGGACCTGGTCTACCGCAGCGGGGACCCCGCGAACCGGCCCGCCCCGCCCTCGTTCGAGGAACCCGAGGCCGACGCCCCCTGGACGCTGCGGATGACGGCCGATCCGACGCTGCTCTTCCGGTTCAGCGCGCTCACCTACAACGCACACCGCATCCACTACGACGAGGCGTACGCGACGCAGGTCGAAGGGCACCCGGGCCTGGTCGTGCACGGGCCGCTGCTGGCGATCCTCTGCCTGGAGCTGCCCCGGCGCGCGGGACGGGAGGTGCGGGAGCTGTCGTTCCGGGCCCGCAGCCCCGTGTACGCGGGCCAGCCGTTCGCCGCCACCGGCTCGCCCGGCGACGGCGGAGGCGAGGGCGGAGGGGAACTGGCGATCACCGCCCCGGGCGGCGTCACCGCCATGTCCGCGACCTTCGCGTGAACACCCTGCGCCCGCTCTTCCTATATTTTGTTGGTCACATCACACAGGGAGCGCGCGGGAGACGATGACGGTGGCCCTTCCAGGTGACCAGGCGCCCGGCAGGCGCCGCCAGCTCAGCGACGAGGTGGCCGCCTACGTCCGCGATCTGATCATGGCCGGGCAGGTCAGGCACGGCGAGTTCCTGCGCCTGGAGCGGATCGCCGAGGACCTGGGCGTCAGCGTCACCCCGGTCCGCGAGGCGCTGCTGTCGCTGCGCGGCGAGGGCTTCGTCCAGCTGGAGCCGCGGCGCGGGTTCATGCCGGCCCCGCTCACCCGCCAGGACGTCCAGGACCTCTTCGAGGCCCAGGCGTACTTCGCGGGGGAGCTGGCGGCCCGCGCCGCGGGCACCATCGGCGAGGAGGAGCTGGCCGTCCTCGACCGCACCCAGGAGGAGCTGGAGCGGGCCTCCAAGACCCGCGACTCCGAGGGCATCGAGCGCGCGAACCACCACTTCCACCGGGTGGTCAACCTGTCGGCGCACTCGCCCAAGACCGCCTGGCTGCTCCAGCTGGTGGTGCGGTACGCGCCGCGCCGGTTCTACTCCAGCATCCAGGGGTGGAGCCAGGCGTCGGTCGACGACCACCAGCTGGTGCTCGCGGCGCTGCGGGCGGGCGACGCGGAGGCCGCCCGGCAGGCGATGCGCACCCACATCCGGCACGCGGGCACATTGCTGGTCGTGCACCTGGAGGGCCAGGGCTTCTGGGACGAGGGAACCGGCGGGGGCCGCCGCGAGGGCTGAGGGCCCTTGCCCCAGGGTCGCCTTCCGTTGCCCCGAGCCGGGGCCATATCGTATAAAAAATTCTGGCCCGCGACGGGGAGGAGCAGCGTGATCCGTACCGCCGACCACGACGCCGAGCAGGGGACGATCCGCGTGCTCACGCTCGACCGTCCCGAGGCGCGCAACGCGATCGACCTGCCCACCCGCGAGCGGCTGCTGACCGAGCTGACCGCCGCGGCCGCGGACGCCGCCGTGCGGGCCATCGTGCTCACCGGCGCGGGCGGTGTCTTCTCGGCCGGCGGCGATCTCCGCGACACCGAGGGCGTCGACGCCGAGGGCGCGCGGGCCCGGCTGCTGCCGCTGCACCGCGCCGTCCGGCTCATCGCGACCTGCCCCACCCCCGTGGTGGCGGCGGTGGAGGGCGCGGCCGCGGGGGCGGGGGTGTCCCTGGCGGCCGTCTGCGATCACGTGGTCGCGGCCGAGGACGCCCGGTTCGTCGCCGCGTTCGGCCGGGTCGGGCTGATCCCCGACGGCGGGCTGCTGTGGACGCTGCCACAGCGCGTCGGCCTCGGCCGGGCCAAGGAGATGCTGGTGTTCGGGCGGACCGTCCCGGCGTCGCGCGCGTACGAGATCGGGCTCGCCGACTCCCTCGCCTCGCCCGGCAAGGCCCTGGACGCCGCGCTGGAGCGGGCCGCCGAGGCCGCGGCGCTGGCGCCGCTGAGCATCGCCGCGACCAAGCGGGTGCTGTCGCGCGCCGACCACAGCCTCAAGCGCATGCTGGAGGCCGAGCGCGAGGAGCAGGCGGCGCTGTTCGGCTCGGCGGACTTCGCCGAGGGCCGGGCCGCGTTCGCCGAGCGCCGCCGCCCCCGATTCCAGGGCCGATGACCACGGCCCAGAGAACAACGACCACTGCGTGACATGACCATGGCGAGCCAGGGAGGGCGATCGATCGTGAGCGGCGGAAGGCTGCAGCAGACGTACGGGCTGAGCGACGAGCAGCGGGAGATCCTGGCGACGGTGCGGGCGTTCGTCGACAAGGAGATCCTGCCCGTCGCCACGGAACTGGAGCACGCCGACGCCTACCCGCAGCGGATCGTGGACGGCATGGCGGAGCTGGGCCTGTTCGGGTTGATGATCGGCGAGGAGCACGGCGGGCTCGGCGAGTCGCTGCTGACCTACGCGCTGGTGGTGGAGGAGCTGTCGCGCGGCTGGATGAGCGTGTCGGGGATCGTCAACACCCACTTCATCGTGGCCTGGATGATCACCCAGCACGGTACGCCCGAGCAGAAGGCGCACTACCTGCCGAAGATGGCGGCGGGCGAGATCCGCGGCGCGTTCTCGATGTCGGAGCCGCACTGCGGGTCGGACGTGTCGGCGATCCGCACCCGGGCGGTGCCGGAGGGCGACTCCTACGTGATCACCGGGCAGAAGATGTGGCTGACCAACGGCGGCACGTCCCACCTGGTCGCGACGCTGGTGCGGACCGACCCGGACGGCGGGCACAAGGGGATGACCACCTTCCTGGTCGACAAGACACCGGGCTTCGGTGAGGTCGCGCCGGGCCTGACGATCCCCGGCAAGATCGAGAAGATGGGGTACAAGGGCGTCGACACGACCGAGATGGTGTTCGACGGCCACCGGGTCCCGGCCGGGCAGATCCTGGGCGGCACGCCGGGCCGCGGTTTCTACCACATGATGGACGGCGTCGAGGTGGGCCGGGTGAACGTGGCCGCGCGCGGCTGCGGGGTGGCGCGGCGCGCCTACGAGCTGGCCCTGGACTACTCCCGGCAGCGCGAGACGTTCGGCAAGCCGATCTCCGAGCACCAGGCGGTCATGTTCCGGCTGGCGGAGATGGCGACCAAGGTGGAGGCCGCGCACCAGATGATGGTGATGGCCGCGCGCCGCAAGGACTCGGGCGAGCGCAACGACCTCGAGGCCGGGATGGCCAAGTACCTGGCCAGCGAGTACTGCAAGGAGGTCGTGGAGGACTCCTTCCGGATCCACGGCGGCTACGCCTACTCCAAGGAGTACGAGATCGAGCGGCTCTACCGGGAGGCGCCGATGCTGCTGATCGGCGAGGGCACCGCGGACATCCAGAAGATGATCATCGGCCGCCGGCTGCTGGAAGGCTGAGGGACCAGGTCGTGCTTCCCCTCGAAGGCATCACCGTCGTCGCGCTGGAGCAGGCGGTGGCGGCGCCGTTCGCCACCCGCCAGCTCGCCGACCTGGGCGCGCGCGTCATCAAGGTGGAGCGGGTGGACGGCGGCGACTTCGCCCGCGCCTACGACTCGAACGTGCGGGGCGGGCTGGGCACGCACTTCGCCTGGCTCAACCGGTCCAAGGAGTCGATCGCCCTCGACCTCAAGAGCGCGGAGGGCCGCGAGGTGCTGGCGCGGCTCATCGAGGGCGCCGACGTCTTCCTGCAGAACCTCGCCCCCGGCGCGGCGGCGCGGATGGGCCTGTCGGCGGGCGAGCTGCGCGCCGGGCGTCCCCGGCTGATCGTGGTCGACATGTCCGGGTACGGCTCGCGCGGCCCGTACCGCGACAAGCGCGCCTACGACATGCTCGTGCAGGCCGAGGCGGGCCTGATCTCGGTCACCGGCACCCCCGAGACGCCGGTCAAGGCGGGTTCGCCGCTGGCCGACATCGCCGCCGGCATGTACGCCTTCTCCGGCACGCTGGCCGCGCTGGTGCGGCGCGGCACGACGGGGGAGGGGGCGGCGATCGAGGTGTCGATGTTCGACGCGGTCGCCGAGTGGATGGGCCAGGCGCTCTACACCACGATGTACACCGGGGAGCCGCCGCGGCGGACCACGCTGGGGCATCCGGTGATCACGCCGTACGACGCGTACCCGACGGCCGACGGCGCGGACGTGGTCATCGGCGTGCAGAACGACCGCGGCTGGGCGGCGCTGGCGACCGGCGTGCTGGACCGTCCCGACCTGGTGACCGACCCGGACTACGCGACCAACCAGGCCCGGGTCCGCAACCGCGGGAAGGTGGACGCGCTGGTCGCCGAGACCACCTCGCGGATGCCGCGCGAGGAGCTGCTGCGCCGCCTGGACGAGGCGGGGGTGCCCAGCGCCACGCTGAACGACGGCCACGGACTGGTCGCGCATCCGCAGCTGGCCGAGCGCGACCGCTGGCGGGAGGTGGGGTCGCCGGTCGGGGACCTGCGGGCGATCCTGCCGCCGATCACGTTCGGGGACGCCGAGGCGCGGATGGGCCCGATCCCCGAGCTGGGGGAGCACACCGGGGCGCTGCTGGCCGAGCTGGGCTACGACGAGGCGGCGATCGCGCGGCTGCGGGAGCGGGGCGCGGCCGGCTGAGACGGCGGGGTGAGACGCGGGGCTGAGACGGGGGCTGGACGGTGGCCCAGATCACGTTGCAAGTGACCACTTACAGGTGTCACGGTGGGCGTGCCGGTTCGCCTTCCGTGACGCCTTCCCGAGAGTGAGGTCACATGACCGCCGGAGCAGCCGATCGTCTCGACCTCCCAGGCGGGCGACCGCTGCCCGCCGACGAGAGCGCGGGAGCCGCCGGCGACACCCCGTACGTCGTCCGCAACGCGCTGCACTGGTTCGCGCTCAGCGCCGCGTCGGCCAACGTCGTCATGCAGCTGTCGCGGCTCCCGGTCGGCCGGGGCGTCGCCGAGAGCAAGGTCGAGAGCGGCCGCATCGACAAGCACCCGATCAAGCGGGGGCGCACCACGCTCAGCTACGTCGCCGTCGCCTGGCACGGCACCGACGAGGAGCGGGAGTGGATGCGCAAGGAGGTCAACCGGTCGCACCGGTTCGTCCGCTCCGACGCCTCCAGCCCCGTCAAGTACAACGCCTTCGACCGCGAGCTGCAGCTGTGGGTCGCCGCCTGCCTGTACAAGGGCACCGAGGACGTCCTCCAGGCGCTGTACGGGCCGCTCGGTGACAAGGCGCTGGACGACCTCTACACGCACGCCGCCCGCTTCGGCACCACCCTGCAGGTGCCCGCGGACCTGTGGCCCGCCGACCGGGAGGCGTTCGCCGAGTACTGGAAGGAGGAGCTCGGCAAGCTGGAGATGGACCGGGTGACCCGCGCCTACCTGCAGGCGCTGACCGACCTGTCGTTCCTGCCCGCCCCGGCGCGGTGGACGCTCGGCCGGTTCAGCCGCTTCGTCACCCTGGGCTTCCTGCCGCCCGAGTTCCGGGAGGAACTGGGCCTGCCGTGGAGCGAGCGCGACCAGGCGCGGTTCGCGCACTTCACGCGCCGGGCGGCCCGGATCAACCGGGTCATGCCGCGGCGGATGCGGGCCTTCCCGTGGAACCTGTACCTGCGCGACGCGCGCCGCCGCCTCGACACGGGCCGCCCCTTCGTCTGACGGCCCGGGGTTATCGTGGCGGCATGACCAGCGAGATCCACTCCGCCTCCGCCGCCGGACGCCGCCGCGACGAGTTGCGCGACTTCCTGCGCAACCGCCGCGGCCGGCTGAGCCCCGCCGACGTCGGCATGCCCTCCGCGGGCCGCCGCCGCACGCCCGGCCTGCGGCGCGAGGAGGTCGCGGTGCTCGCCGGCGTGGGGGTGTCCTGGTACACGTGGCTGGAGCAGGGCCGCGACATCAAGGTCTCCGGGAGCGTCCTGGACGCCGTCGCCCGCGCCCTGCACCTGGACGGGGCCGAGCGCGAGCACCTCTACCTGCTGGCCGGGCTCAACCCGCCGCGCGCCGAGGCCGAGCCCGCCGTCCCCGTCACGCCCGAACTGCAGCGCGTGCTGGACGCCTGGGCGCCGCGTCCCGGCTACGTCCGCGACCGGCGCTGGAACTTCATCGCGATCAACGCCGCGGCCCGCGCGGTGTTCGGGTACGGCGACACCGACCACAACTGCCTGGTGACGTTCTTCACCAGCGCCCGCTACCGCGCCCTGCACACGCAGTGGGAGCAGGCGGCGCCCGGCGTGGTCGCCCGGTTCCGCGCCGACGTGGCCCGCTACCCCGACGACGAGGGGTTCACCGACCTGATCGAGGGCATGCTGGTCGCCAGCCCCGAGTTCGCCGCGCTGTGGGCGCGGCACGACGTGTCGTCCGGCGGCCAGGCGATCAAGGCGGTGCGGCACCCGGACGTGGGCGAGCTGGTCTTCGAGTCGACGGTGCTGCCGCTGCCCGACCGTCCCGGGCACCACCTCGTCCTGCACAACCCCAAGCCGGGCGGCGACACCGAGTCCAGGCTGGAGCGGCTCATGAGCGGACCCCGCCTGGCCGAGACCGGATGATCCCGAGGGTGGTGGTGGCAGACCCACGATAAGCCGACTCTGTCGGACGCCGCCGGGGCCGTCCAGGATCGTGGGCATGACGGACGAGACCACGAAGAACGGCCCCATCCCCACCCGCGCGTTCGCCGGTGCCCCGGTCGGCGCGGTGGGCCTGGGCCTGATGGGCATGAGCTGGGCCTACAGCTCCTCCGAACGCGACGACGACGCCTCGGTCGCGCTGATCCGCGAGGCCCTCGACCTGGGCGTCACGTTCCTGGACACCGCCCAGCAGTACGGCCAGGGCCACAACGAGAGCCTGCTCGGCCGGGCGCTGGCCGGAGGGTTCCGGGACCGGGCCTTCGTCGCCACCAAGACCGGCCTGGTCGCCGCCCCGGGCCGTCCGAACGGGATGGGCCGCGACGGCACGCCCGAGCACGTCAAGGGCTCCGCCGAGGAGAGCCTGCGGCGCCTGGGCACCGACACCGCCGACCTGTACTACCTGCACCGCGTCGACCCGGAGGTCCCGCTGGCCGAGACCTGGGGCGCCATGGCCGAGCTGGTGGCCGAGGGCAAGGTCCGCCACCTGGGGCTGTCGGAGGTCACGGCGGCGCAGGCGGAGGAGGCGCACGCGATCCACCCCGTGGCCGCGATCCAGTCCGAGCTGTCGCTGTGGACGCGGGACCCGATGGGCGTCCCCGGCGGCACGGCGGGCGCGTTCTCCGGCGACCCCGACTTCGGCGAGGCGGGCGAGGGGCCCGGCGACGTGGTCGGTTGGTGCGCGGCCAACGGCGCGGCGTTCGTGCCGTTCTCTCCGCTGGGCCGCGGCTTCCTCACCGGCACCGTGACCGGCGCCGACTTCGAGGACGACGACTTCCGCGGCGGCAACCCGCGCTTCCAGGACGAGGCGCTGAAGGCCAACCTCGCGATCGTGGACGTCGTCCGGGAGGTGGCCGGCCGGCACGGCGCCACCCCCGCCCAGGTCGCGATCGCGTGGACCCTGGCGCAGGGCGACCACGTCATCCCCATCCCCGGCACCAAGAAGCGCCGCTACCTGCGCGACAACGCCGGGGCCGCCTCCCTGGAGCTGACCGCGGCCGACCTGGCCGA
This sequence comes from Actinomadura rugatobispora, assembly GCF_042656285.1. Lineage (GTDB taxonomy): Bacteria > Actinomycetota > Actinomycetes > Streptosporangiales > Streptosporangiaceae > Spirillospora > Spirillospora rugatobispora. The sequence goes on from NZ_JBHSON010000060.1 coordinate 49,769, forward strand.
GCTGGACGGCCTCCCCGCCCCCGTGGGGAGCCGCTACTGATGCGCGCGATCACGATCCCCGAGTTCGGCGGGGCCGAGGTGCTGCGCCTGGACGAGCGGCCCGTCCCCGAGCCGGGCCCCGGCCAGGTCTCCATCGACGTCGAGTACGCCGGGGCCAACTTCGCCGAGATCCTCTACCGGCAGGGCATCGCGGACGTGCCGCTGCCGTTCGTGCCCGGCATCGAGGTCTCCGGGCGGGTCCGCGCCCTCGGCGCCGACGTGGACGGGCTGAGCCCCGGGCAGCCGGTCGCGGCGCTGACGGTCGTCGACAGCGGCGGGTACGCCGAGGTCGTGGTCACCTCGGCGGACCTCGTGGCCCCGATCGACGGGTTCGGCCTGTCGCCGGAGGTGGCCGCGGCGGTCCCGTCCAACAGCACGACGGCGTTCTTCGCGCTGGACCGGGTGGCGCGGATCGAGCCGGGCGAGAGCGTGCTCGTGCACGCCGCCGCCGGGGGCCTGGGCAGCCAGCTGGGCCAGGCGGCCCGCCTGCTGGGGGCCGGGCAGGTCGTCGGGACGGTCGGCGGCGCGGCCAAGACGGCGGTCGCGCGGGGCTTCGGCTACGACGAGGTGGTGCTGCGCGACGAGCTGCCCTCCCGGGTCGCCGGGCTGACCGGCGGGAAGGGCTTCGACATCGTGGTCGACATGGTCGGCGGGCCCGCGCGCCGGGCGAGCCTGGACGCCCTGGCCCCGCTCGGGCGCATGATCGTCCTGGGCAACGCCTCGGCGGCCGCGGACGTGCCGCTCTCGCCCAACGAGCTGTGGCTGTCGACCAAGACCGTCGCCGGGTTCAACCTGGGCGCCTTCACGGCCGTCCGCCCGGACGAGATCGGACGGGCGCTGCGGCGGGCGGTTGCCGCGGCGGCGTTCGGCGACCTGCACGTCAACGTGGAGGAACTGCCCCTGGAGTCGGCCGCCGAGGCGCACCGCCGGATCGAGTCGGGCGGCACGACGGGCAAGCTCGTGCTCAAGGTGTGACAGCGCTTGACCCTCACATCGGTGTGAAGCCCTAACGTCGGCCCGGACACCCAGTAGGACCAGGCGAGGAGGCCGGAGATGGCGGGTGCGGTGGTGATCGGGGCGGGGCCGGGGATCGGCCGGTCGGTGGCGCTGCGGTTCGCGCGGGAGAGGCTGCCGGTCGCGGTCGTCGCCCGGAGCGCCGCGACCGTGGAGGCGGTCGCCGCCGACATCGAGCGGGCCGGGGGCCGGGCCCTGGCGCTGACGGCCGACGTGACCGACGAGGCCGGGCTCCGGGCCGCGCTCGACGCCGCCGCGAGCGCGTTCGGCCCGCCCGAGGCCGTGGTCTACAACGCCGCCGTGATCCGGCCCGACGCGCCCGGCGAGCTGTCGGTCCGCGAGCACCAGGCCGCCTGGGCGGTCAACGTCGTCGGCGCCGTCAACGCGGCCGCGCACGTCGCGCCCGGCATGGCCGGACGCGGGCACGGCACCTACATCGTCACCGGCGGGATGCCCGAGCCCGACCCGCGCTACGTCAGCCTCTCCCTCGGCAAGGCCGGGGTGCGGGCGCTGGTCGGGCTCCTGGACGCCGAGTACGGCCCGTCCGGAGTGCACGTCGCCACGGTGACCGTGGACGGGCCCGTCGCCACCGGGACCGCGTTCGACCCGGACGACATCGCCGAGCACTACTGGCGCCTGCACGTCCAGCCGCGCGACGCGTGGCAGCGGGAGATCGTGCACACCGGCCGCTAACCCGCCAGGTGGGAGCGCTGCCCCTCGATCGCCCGCACCGCTCCGCCGACAATCGAGCCGATCAGCTCCTCGCACGTCGGCAGATCGTCGATCACCGCCACCACCTGCCCGGACGCCATCACCCCGAGGTCGGGCCGGCCGTCCACCATCGCGGCCTTCAGCAGCATCGGGGTGTTGGCGGCCATGAGCACCTGCGACCACGACAGGTCCTTGCCGTGCTTCATCGCCCGCCCGTCGGCGATCATCGCCCGCCACGACATGCCCGACAGCCTCCGGAACCGGGCCGCGTTGCGGACGGCCCGCACCAGGCCGCCCGCCCGGCCCGACCGCTCCAGCGCGTCCACCAGGTCACTGCGCAGCACCCGGTGCGGCATCCCGTCGACCTGCCGCGTCACCACCGTCTCGCGGGTGCCGAGGTAGACCTGCTTGACCTCCTCCGGCACCGAGCTGTCGGCGGTCAGCAGGAACCGGGTGCCCATCGCGACGCCCGCCGCCCCGTACGCCAGCGCCGCGGCCAGCCCGCGCCCGTCGAAGAACCCGCCCGCCGCGATCACCGGGATGTCGACCGCGTCCACGACCTGGGGCAGCAGCAGGGTGGTGGCGACCGGGCCGGTGTGCCCGCCGCCCTCGCCGCCCTGCACCAGCACGGCATCGGCGCCCCAGGCCGCGACCTTCTCGGCGTGCCGCCGGGCGCCCACCGACGGGACCACCACCACGCCGGCGTCCTTCAGCCGGGCGATCAGCTCCGCCTTGGGCGCCAGCGCGAACGAGGCGACCTTCACGCCCTCCCTGACCAGCAGGTCGATCCGCTCGCCCGCGTCGGAGGCGTCGGCCCGCAGGTTGACCCCGAACGGCTCCCCGGTCCGCTCCTTGACCTCGCGGATCGCCGCGCCCAGCTGGTCGAGCGTCATCGTCGCCGACGCCAGGATCCCCAGGCCGCCCGCGTTCGCCACCGCCGACACCAGCCGCGGCCCGGCCACCCAGCCCATCCCGGTCTGGACGACCGGATGCCGCACGCCTGCCAGGCGCGTCAGCGGGGTGTCCAGGACCGCCTCGGTCATGACGCGACCTCGCGTTCGCGCAGGCCGCGCGGGTCGAGGACGTCCCGCATGATCCGCAGTTCCTCGTCCGTGGGGAGCCGTGTCTGGGGAACCTCGTCGGGGATCGCCGGCTCGAACCCGGTCGCGGCCACGACGTCCTCCACCTCCACCCCCGGATGGACGGACCGCAGCCGCATCCTCCGGTCGGGCGTGGCGAAGTCGAGCACCGCCAGGTTCGTCACCACCGCGCGGATCTCGTACGCGCCGCGGTCCCAGCCGATGCCGCTCACGAAGTCGACCTTCTCCACGAACACGCGCGGCGAGTGCTTGGGGATCCAGTAGCTGGTGGTGTTGACACGCGTGTTGCCGGGGGCGCCGCGCATGCCGAGCAGCTGCGACCTGGGCCGCTCCCAGTCGCCGATGCAGGAGATGTTGGAGTTGCCGTACGGGTCGATCTGGCTGGCGCCCAGGATGACGTGCCGCCGCCCGTTCAGCACCAGCCACAGGTGGTCGCGGAACGGCAGCCAGCCCTCGGTTCCGGCGGCCGAGCCGTCCGCCGTCGCGCCCAGCGGGACGGGCTCGGCGGTCAGCGCCGGGCCGCCGTCGGTGGTCAGCAGCCCCGGCTCGAACGTGCTGCGCGCCAGCCGGGAGCCGAGCATCGGCACCGTCCCGCTGACCGCCGCCGCCACGATCTCGCCGTCGCCGCGGAACAGCTCGGCGCACGCCACCGCGCACACCTCCGCCCTCGTCACGCTCATGAGCGCTCCTCTCGCCAGGTCCGGACGGCGTCCTGGTAGGCGGCCTCGTCGCCGGACAGGAAGCGGTCGCGGAACGCCGCCCACTTCTCCGGATCGGTGGCCGACTCCACATAGAGGCGCTGGAACGCCTCGTCGCGGCCGTGGTCGGGCTCGCCGAGGGTGAAATGGGCGCCGTTCGGGGTCTCTGCCACGCCCGCCACGTGCGAGCGGCTGATCAGCAGCGACTGCACCGGGCCCTCCTTCAGCAGCGCGCCGGGCTCCTCCACGAGCCGCTCGCACGAGACGTAGGTGCGCCCGGCCGCCTTGGCGAACAGGTCGTCCATGTAGGGGTCGGGCCCGAGGTACTGGGCGTTGCCGCGGGCGTCCGCCCGGTTCATGTGGACGAGCGCGACGTCCATCTTCAGCGGCGGGACGGCGATGAGCTCCTGGACGTTCCCGTCCTCGTCCGGATACGGCGACCACACCGTACGCAGGCCCGGGTTGACCCTCAGGACGTCCGAGCCGAGCCCGGCCGGGGTGGGCAGGAACGGCAGTCTGTGCGCCGCCGCGTACAGGCCGAACATGAACATGCCCTCGTCGTACTCGGTGAAGGCGACCGTGCCGCGTTGCCGGGCGATCCGGAAGTGCGGCTCCAGCGGCACCGAGTCCAGCGTGACGAACGGGGCGACGACGGCGCGGACCTTGCCGTACGCGCACAGCAGCCCCACGTCGGGCCCGCCGTAGGAGACCACGGTCAGATCGGTGACGTCCGAGCGGCAGATCGCGCGGACCAGCGCCATCGGCTTGCGCCGCGAGCCCCAGCCGCCGATCCCGATCGTCATCCCGCTCTCCAGCGTTCCGGCGATCTCCTCGACGCTCATGACCTTGTCCATCGCGGTGCCGGTCACCGGCCGTCCTCCCGTCCTCGCCGGACGAACGCCTCGCGGTGCGCGTCGCCCGCGCCCACCAGGTTGAGCTCGTAGGTGAAGCCCTGCTCGTAGCGGTAGCTGCGCTTGACGTCGACCGGATCGATGCCGTTCAGCGACTCCTTGGCCCGCCGGATCACGTAGCGGTCCTTGGCGGCGATCGTCCCGGCGACCTCCAGGGCCGTGGCCAGCAGCTTCTCGGCCGCGACGACCTCCAGCACCGAGCCGTGGTGGTGCAGCTCGGCGGCGGTGACGGTGCGGCAGGTGTAGACCATCGCGCGCATCAGGTGCTGCGGGACGAGCCGCGCCAGGTGGGTGGCGGCGCCCAGCGCGCCCCGGTCGACCTCGGGCAGCCCGAAGAAGGCGTCGTCGGAGGCCACCACGATGTCGGCGTTGCCGACCAGGCCGACGCCGCCGCCCAGGCAGAAGCCGTGCACGGCGGCGACCACGGGGACCTCGCAGTCGTAGACGGCGGCGAAGGCGGCGTGGCAGCCGCGGTTGGCGCCGACCAGCGCGGTGTGGCCCTCGGTGGACTGCATCTCCTTGATGTCGACGCCCGCGTTGAAGCCGCGCCCCTCCGCGCGGAGCACGACGGCGCCGGTGGCGGGGTCGCGCCCGGCGGCGGTGACCGCGTCGGCCAGGTCGTACCAGCCCTGGACGGTCAGCGCGTTGACCGGCGGCGCGTCGACGACGATCTCGGCGACCCCGCCGGGACGGCTCGTGGTGGAGATTCCCATGCGCTACCTTTCCACCAAACATTTGTTAGAACAGAAGGTAGCAGAGCGACCTGGAGAGGGGAGCGACGTGCCGGTACCGGAACTGACGGGCAAGGTGGCGGTGGTGACCGGGGGCGTGCGCGGTGTCGGCCTCGGCATCAGCCGGGCGTTCCTGGAGGCCGGGGCGGAGGTGGTGGCCGTCGCCCGCCGCGAGCCCGACCGGCTCCCCGAGGCCGCCGGGCGCACCGCCCGCTTCGCCTCCCTGGACGTGCGGGACGCGTCCGCCGCCCGCGCCTTCGCCGAGAGCCTCGACAGGGTGGACGTCCTGGTCAACAACGCGGGCGGCACCCCGTTCCTGCCGCTGGCCGAGGGCGACCCGCGCACCCACGCCAAGATCATCGAGCTGAACCTGACCGCCCCGCTGATCATGTCCAAGGTCATGTACGAGCGGATGCCCCCGGCCGGGGGCGCGGTCATCATGATCAGCAGCGTCAGCGCCACCCGCCCCTCGCCCGGCAGCGCCGCCTACGGGGCCGCCAAGGCCGGCCTGGAGAGCATGGCCGCCTCGCTGGCCGTCGAGTGGGCCCCGCGCGTCCGGGTCAACGCCCTCAAGCTCGGCATGGTCCGCACCGAGCAGTCCCACCTGCACTACGGCGACGAGGGCGGGGTCGAGGCGATCGAGCGCACCATCCCCGTCCAGCGGATGGCCTTCCCTGACGAGGTCGGCCGCGTCTGCGCCTTCCTCGCCTCCCCCCTGGCCGCCTACATCACCGGGGCCACCCTCACCATGCACGGCGGGGGAGAGCGCCCCGCCTTCCTGGACGCCGCCACCGCGAACAAGGAGGACCCCAAGTGATCTGCAAGGACCGCGTCGTCGCCGTCACCGGATCCGGGCGCGGCCTGGGCCGCGCCCACGCGCTGAAGTTCGCCCGCCAGGGCGCCCTCGTCGTCGTCAACGACCTCGGCATCGCCCGGGACGGCACCGGCGAGGCCACCGCCAGCCCGGCCGAGGAGGTCGTCAAGGAGATCGAGGCCCTGGGCGGCCGGGCCGTCGCCAGCCCCCACGACATCGCCACCGAGGACGGCGCCGAAGGGCTGATCGCCACCGCGCTGGAGGCGTTCGGACGGCTGGACGTCCTGGTCAACAACGCCGGGTTCCTGCGCGACCGGATGCTGATCAACCTCTCCGAGGACGAGTGGGACGCCGTCATGCGCGTCCACCTCAAGGGCCACTTCCTGCCGCTCAAGCACGCCGGACGCCACTGGCGCGCCGAGAGCAAGGCCGGCCGCCCGGTCGACGCCCGCGTGATCAACACCTCCTCGGGCGCCGGGCTGCTCGGCAGCGTCGGCCAGGGCAACTACTCCGCCGCCAAGGCCGGGATCGTCGGGCTGACCCTCGTGGCCTCCGCCGAACTCGGCCGGTACGGGGTCACCGTCAACGCGATCGCGCCCTCCGCCCGCACCCGCATGACCGAGGACGTGTTCGGCGAGACCATGGCCCGCCCGGCCCAGGGCGAGTTCGACGCGATGGCCCCCGAGAACGTCTCGCCGCTGGTCGTGTGGCTCGGCTCGGCGGACTCCCGCGCCGTCACCGGCCGGATCTTCGAGACCGACGGCGGCCGGATCTGCGTGATGGACGCCTTCCGCCACGGCCCCGTGATCGACAAGGGCGCCCGCTGGGACCCCGCCGACGTCGGCGCCGCCGTCCGCGACCTCCTGGCCCAGACCCCCGAGCCCGAACCCGTCTACGGCGCCACCTGACCGGGGACGATCACGCATGCCCGCGGGACGGACGCCCATGGAGGAACGCGTCCCGCGGCGGTGGGATCGATCCCATGAACGACTCACCGATCCTCGTCATCGGCGCCCGCGGCAAGACCGGCCGCCGCGTCGCCGCCCGCCTTGAGACCCTCGGCGCCCCCGTCCGGGCCGCCTCCCGCACCACGGGAACCCGCTTCGACTGGGACGACCGCGCCACCTGGGGCCCCGCGCTGGACGGCGCCGGGGCCGTCTACCTCGTGCCGATGGCCGAGTACGTCGACATGGCCGCCGTGGCCGCCTTCGTGGGCCAGGCCGTGGACAGGGGCGTCCGGCGGCTCGTCCTGCTGTCGGCGCGCACGAAGGACGGCGACGTCGTGCACGGCCAGGAACCCGCCGAGGAGGCCGTGCGCGCCTCCGGCGCCGAATGGACGATCCTGCGGCCCGCCTGGTTCTCGCAGAACTTCAGCGAGGACTACCTCCTCCCGCCCATCCTGGCGGGCGACTTGGCGGTGCCCACCGGCGAGGGCCGCGAGGCGTTCGTGGACGCCGAGGACATCGCCGACGTCGCCGTGGCCGCCCTCACCCGCGACGGCCACGCGGGGGAGACCTACGAGCTGAGCGGCCCCGAGCCGCTGTCGTTCCGCACCGTGGCCGAGATGATCGCCGCCGCGTCCGGCCGGGAGATCCGCTACACGCCCCTGGAGAAGACCGCCTACGCCGAACTGCTCCGCTCCGGGGGATTCCCCGATGACCTGAGCGACGAGGTCGCCGACCTCATGGACACCCTCCGCCAGGGAGCGGGCGACCGGGTGGGCGACGGCGTCCGCCGCGCCCTCGGCCGCGACCCGCGCCCCTTCGCCGACTACGTCAAGGAGACGGCCGCCACAGGCGTCTGGAACCCGCCGGCGTCCTGAACGGGCGTAGCCTGCGAACAGAGATCATTTTGCAGGGAGGCGCCGGTGATGTCCGCTGAGGCGTTCCTCCGCGAACGGATGCTGGAGGCCGCCGCCGCGGCCTACCCGGAGCGTCCCCCGGTGATCGTGCGCGAGTGGACCGACCCGGTACTGCTGCACGGGCCCGAACCGGTCGGCCACCGCGCCCTGTTCCTGGTCGCCACCGGCGCGGACGACCGCCCCGCCGAACCCGTCGTCGACGCCGCCCTGAACGCCTTCGAGGCGGCGGGATGGCCCGGACACCACTGGAAGGCCCACCCCGGAGAGATCCGCGCGTCGGCCACGGGCGACGACTTCAGTGTCATGGTGTACGCGGGGCAGGGGGCCGGGATGGTGACGTTCACCGGCTGGACCCCGGTCGTGTTCACCGAACGGGATCTCCGGCAGCCCCACTTCACCGCCAGCACGGTCGGCGGCGTCGGCGTGGTGTGCGAATACTGCCACGGCTGGACCGTGTGCCTGGAATGCGAAGGCACCGCCCGCAGCCGCAGCCGCCGCGGCTACGGACGGTGCGAATGCGCCGCGGCCAACGCCGGTCCGGGCACATGCCTCGAATGCGCCGGAAAGGGCTACCGGGGCCCCGAGGACATGGCATGGAAGCGAAAGCGGTACGGGCTCGCCGATCCCGCCGAAACGATCGACGCCTTCCGGCAGCCGCCGGTCGAACACGGCCACGACTCCAACATCAGCGCCCTCACCGAGGCCGCCCACCGGACCTGCCCCTGCGGTGAATTCCGCTGGTGGTGGCGCAACATCGTGACCGAGGCGGACGATCACCTGGTCTCCCAGTACCTCGGCACCTGCCAGGGCTGCGCCGCGCAGCGTGTCCACGCGTTCGCCCTGCCCGGCCGGAGGCTCCCCGCCCTGGTCCCACCCGCCACCGCGCCACCGTGCCCGCAGTGCGCCGGAACGCCGATCCCGCTGGTCGGCGGCCTGCACTTCCCCGGAACCCCGATGATGCGCGCAGAGGAGCAGGGCCTCGTCGCGCGGCTCAGGACCAGCAGCGAGGTCCGCCCGAACGACCCCAACTGGCGGTGCACCTCCTGCGCGCACGAATGGCGGGACACCGACAAGCGGCGCCGGGAGAAGTTCATGCGCGCGCTGCACGACGACCTGTCGTGATGATCGTCCCGCCGCGGTATCGGAACCAATAACAGGGATGCGTGCGACGAAACGGTGATTTCCCGTCCTCTTCGCCCTTGACCATGGAGAAAACCCCGTTACGTTCGGTTGTCAAGGCATTACCAAGACGACCGTCGAGCCGGGAGGATCCGATGTCCGTACCCGAGACGCCCCACGAGTCCGCCGCCGCCAAGTTCGCCTACCGCCTCCGGAAACTCCGCAACGAGCGCGGCATGTCCGCCCAGCAGGTCGGCGCCGCCTGCTACATCTCGCGCGAGAGCATCACAGCCATCGAGACGCTCCGCCTCCCGCCCCGCCTGGACACCGCCCAACGCCTCGACAAACTCTTCGACCTCACCGAAATCGCCTACTTCGAGGACTGCTACCACGACATCAGCCGCGAGGTCGAACGGTCCCCGTTCCGCAAGTACACCGATCTGGAGTCCCTCGCACGCGCGATCCGCGCCTACCACCCGCTGCACATCGACGGGCTCTTCCAGACCGAGTCTTACGCGCGGTACCTGATCAGTAGCTATGAGCCGCCGGGCAAGATCGAGGAATACGTTGCGGTACGGATGAGCCGTCAGGATGTCCTTACGCGAGAGAGCCCGCCCCACGTAGTGTCCGTGTTCCGTGAGTCGGTGCTGCGTGAAGTGGTCGGCGGCCCTCAGGTGATGAAGGAGCAGCTCGCTCAGCTGCTTGAGTTGTCCGAACTGCTCAACGTGGTAATCAACGTCGTGCCAACGGGTAGGGCAGTCTTCCCGCGGGGTATGTTCGTGTTGCTCACCTACGACGAGGAGGCGGACCTCGGGTATGTGGAAACCGAAGTCGGCGGCCACATCATCGAACCAACTGACCAGGTGAACTGGCTCTCGATACAGTTCGGCCGCATCTCGGGAAACGCCCTTCCTGTCGGTGAGAGCAGGGAACTCATTAGAACGATCATGGAGGGCCTGTGAACACCACCCCCCAATGGCGCAAGTCCAGCCACAGTGCTGGTTCTGGAGAAAGCCACTGTGTCGAGCTGGTGGATCTTGCTGCCGCGATTGGTGTGCGTGACTCGAAGGACCCGGAGGGGTCGAAGTTGGTCTTGGAGCGGCGCGAGTTCGGGGAGCTCGTCCGCGCGATCAAGGCGAGCTATTGAAAAGCGCCCCCCACTGGCGCAAGTCCAGCCGCAGTGCTGGCGCGGGTGAGAGCGAGTGCGTCGAGCCGGCGGATCTTGGTTTGGGGGTCGGTGTGCGGGACTCCAGGGATCCGGACGGGCCGAGGCTGATCTTGCGGCGGGACGTGTTCGCGGACGTCGTCGCCGGGATCAGGGCGGGTCGCCTGACCGGTCAGCGGGTTCGTACATCTCGATGAGATTGGCGACCCTCGCCATGTACGCCTGGTGCTTCTCCGGTACGCCGAGCGACTCCCGGACCATCTTGGCCGAGGTGCGGTACGCGGCGGCCAGGTTGAGCGCGGGGTCGCCGGGCGCGTCGGCCAGGTCCTTGCCCCAGTAACACAGGTAGCGGCCGATCGCGGGGATCGACAGCTCTGGCGTGATCTGGGCCGGGCGCGGCTCGGGGTTGCCGAGCCCGCCCGGCTGCCAGTGCATGAGCATGCGCGGTGTCCAGCGGGCGATGCCGTACTCGTTCATGCCCGGATCGGACAGCTTCGGATCGAAGCCGCTCTCCACCTTGAGAATTGCCGCGATCAGCGCCGGGGACAGGCCCTCCACCTTGCACGACGTGCCCGCCTGGACGATCAGGGTCCGGTACTGGGCCGGTATGTCGGCGTCGGTGCGCAGCCAGCGGCCTCGCGGGTCGGTGCCCGCGTTGGCCGCGTCGGAGGCCCGTCCCTCCCCGTCCCCGTCGCCCAGGGTCGGGAAGGCCGCGACCGCCGCCACCCCTGCGGCGGCCACCGCGCTCCCGGCGGCCAGCAGGGTCCGCCGGCCTGGCCGCCGACGGCGATCGGGGGCCGCGGCGGCACCGGTCGGCGGATCGGTGTCGATCTTGCTGTTCAGGCGGTCGAGGGCCGCTGCGAACGCCGCCGCCGTCGGCCAGCGCGCGTCCCGATCATGTTCCAGGGCGCGCAGCACGACCCGGTCCACCGCCGGCGGGATCGCGGGCTCGACCTCGCTGGGCGGGCACCGTTCCTCGCCCGGCGGCTCCCCGGTCAGCAGGTGGTAGGTCAGCGCGCCCAGCCCGTAGACGTCGGACCGCTGATCTGGTGCGCCGTCGATCTGAGTCTGTTCCGGCGCCATGTAGCCGGGCGAGCCCGCGGGCAGTGTCAGGCTCGACAGCCGGTCCTCGGTGCGCGCGATGCCCAGGTCGGACAGCATGATCCGCTCGCCCGTGCCGCCCTTGGCGGAGGTTGCGCGGATCAGGACGTTGGACGGCTTGAGGTCGCGGTGCACGATGCCGCGTTCGTGCAGGTCCTGCACGCCCTGGGCGATCTCCCCGGCCAACCGCAGCGCCTCGTCCAGCGGCAGCGCCCCGGAGGCCAGGCGCTCCTCCAGGTTGCCGCGGTCGGCGTAGGTCATCACGAAGTAGGGGCGGCCGTCGTCGAGTTCGCCGATGTCGTGCACCTGGACGAGCCGGTGCGAGTCGACCCGCCGCAGCAGCCGGGCCTCCTGGACGAAGCGTTCCCGCACGTCCTCGCGCTGGGTCCAGTGTTCGGCGAGGATCTTGACGGCGACGGGGGCGTCGAGATCCTCGTCATGGCCCAGCCAGACCGCCGCGAATCCCCCCGAACCCAGCAGCCTGTCGATTCGATAGCGTCCGGCGCGGCTCGGAGTCCCCATGTTCGACCATCTTGGACGATCCGCGGCCCGTTCGCACGGCATCGCACGGCATCGCACGGCGTCGCTTTGACCTGCCGCCTTCTGGTCGTTGATCACGCATGGTTACGGGAAAATCACCGAACCGGACGCCCGGAGCGGGCATCGTAGAGGCCGTCAGGATTCGTGAGGGGACGATTCCGAGAGGCCGGTGCTGACGAGCGATGGATCCCGACCGCCCGCCGCACGAGATGACCCTGGGCTTCGGCCTGGGCGGCGCCCCGGAAGGCCGTGGGGCCGGGCGTGCGCGAGGGCCCGCGACCGCGGCGCGGGGCGTTGTGCTGCGGGCCTTCGCCGTGCCTGCCGCCGCCGGTCTCCTCCTCGGCCTGGCGATCTCGCTCGGCTGGTCCACCCCGGCGGTCGCGGCGGTGGGTGACTTCCTCGACTTCTACTGCGGCGTCTTCGCGCTGGTGGCGCTGTCGATCTCGGTCATGATCGGAGTTCTGGCCGCCGAGCAGACCCTGCTGTCCCCGGGCAACCGGGTGCGGGCCCAGGCGCTGCACCGCGCCGCCGCGTTCACCGCCGTCGCCATGCTGCTGCTCCACCTGGCCACCCAGCTGCTGCGTCACCGGGTCGGCGCCGCCCAGATGTTCCTGCCGACGCGCGAATCCGGCCTGGGCACCGTGGCGTTCTACCTGCTGATCGTCGCGGTCGCCAGCGGGATCGCGCGAGGACGGTTCGCCGCGTCCCGAAGGCCCTGGACCTGGCGGGCGCTGCACCTCACCGCCTACGCCGCCTGGCCGCTGGCCATCGGCCACGGCCTCACCGCCGGGCGCGACCCCGCCCCCTGGGTGACGGCGGCCTACCTGTGCTGCCTCGGCGGCGTCGCGGCCGCGCTGGCCGCCCGGCCGATCCTGCGGGCGCGGGCGGCGAGGCGGGCGCCGTGACCCGGATAGCAGTGCGGCACCTCGGCCCGCCCCGCCTCACCGCCGGCCTGGACGGCGCCGCCCGTCTGGACTGGGACGCGCACCGCCGCGTCCACCCCGAGCCGCGGCCGCTGACCGCCGCCCGGCTGGTCGCGCTCGCCGAGGAGGGGCGGCTGCACGGCCGGGGCGGCGCCGCGTTCCCGTTCGCTCGCAAGGCGCGCGCGGTCCTCGACGCCGCACGGCGGCGCGGGCGGCCCGTCGTGGTCGTCAACGGCACCGAGGGCGAGCCCGGGAGCGCCAAGGACAAGGTGCTGCTGTGCCGCGCCCCGCACCTGGTCCTGGACGGCGCCACCCTGGCCGCGACCGCGCTCGGCGCCACCGAGATCGTCCTCGGCGTGACCGACGAGACCGCCGCCGAGTCGATGGAGCGCGCCCTCGCCGAGCGGGGCTTGGACGGGCGGGCCCGGGTCGTGCGGCTCCCCGAGCGGTTCATCACCGGGGAGAGCGGCGCGCTGATCCGCGGTATCAACGGCAGGCGGCCGGTGCCGCCCGGCCGCAAGGTCCGCGCGTCCACCAAGGGCGTCGGCGGGATGCCCACACTGCTGTCCAACGCCGAGACCTACGCCCAGCTGGCCGTCCTCGCCGGGCTCGGGCCGCGCCGGTATGGATCGGTCGGCACGCCCGGCGAGCCCGGCACCGTGCTGCTGACCGTGACCGGCTCGGCCCGCTTCCCGGCCGTCGTGGAGACCCCGGCCGGGGCGCCCCTCGGCCACCTGCTGGACCTGTGCGGGACCCGTGCCGGGGAGGGCGTCCTGGTCGGCGGCTACCACGGCGCCTGGATCCCGGGGGACGCGGCGGTCGGCACGCGGCTGTCGCGGGAGGGCCTGGCGGCGGTGGGCGGCACCCTCGGCGCGGGCATCGTGATGCCGCTCGGCCGCGGCACCTGCCCGCTGGGGGAGTGCGCGCGGGTCGTGCGCTATCTGGCGGCCGAGTCGGCAGGGCAGTGCGGCCCCTGCCGGCTCGGCCTTCCCGACCTCGCCGGGGCGCTGGCCGCGCTCGCCGAGGGCCGGGACGCCGCGGCCGCGTGCGAGACCGTCCGGCGGTCGGCCCGGATGGCCGAGCGGCGCGGCGCGTGCGCCCACCCCGACGGGACGGCCCGGTTCGTCCTGTCGGCGCTGGAGGTCTTCGCGGCCGACGCCGCCCGGCACGTCGACGGCGGTGGCTGCGGGCGGCCGGTGCTCGGCGTGCTGCCCGCCGACACCGACGCGCGGCTGCGCCTGGAGGTCGACTGGAGCCGCTGCGACGGCCACGGGCTCTGCGCCGACGTGTTGCGCGGGCTGGTGCGCATGGACGAGTACGGCTATCCGGTCATCCCCGGCGAGCCGGTCCCCGCCCGGCTGGAGGACGACGCCCGCCGGGCCGTGGCCAGGTGCCCCGGGCTCGCGCTGCGCCTCGTGCCGCGTGCTCAGCGAGGTTCGTAGGCGTCGATGAGGGTGGCGACCCGGGCGGTGTACTGCTGGTACTTGTCCGGGACGCCGTTCTCCTTCACCACGGTCTTGGACGAGGTGCGGTACGCGGCGGCGAGGTTGAGCGCGGGGTCGCCCTGGACGTTGACCAGGTCCTTGCCCCAGAAGCACAGGTAGCGGCCCATCGCGGGGATCGACAGCTCGGGCGTGATCTGGGCCGGGCGCGGCTCCGGGTTGTTGAGCCCGCCCGGCTGCCAGTGGACGAGCACGCGCGGCGTCCAGCGGGCGATGCCGTACTCGTCCATCTGCGGGTCCGACAGCTTTGGGTCGAAGTCGCTCTCCACCTTGAGCATCGCCGCGATCAGCGCGGGGGACAGGCCCTTCATCTCGCACCACGTGCCCGCCCGGACGATCAGGGCTCGGTACTGCGAGGGGATCCCGGCATCGGTGCGCAGCCAGCGGCCCTGCGGGTCGGCTCTCTTGGCGGTCGCGTCAGCGGCCCGTCCCCCGCCGTCGTCCAGGACGAGGAAGGCCGCGCCGATCGCCACGGCCGCGACGGCGACCGCGCTTCCGGCCACCGCCAGTGTCCGGCGGCCCGGCGCCCGGCGCCTCGCCGGGCGGTCGCGGGCCACGGCGGCCGCCGCCAGGGGGTCGGTGTCGATCCTGCTGGTGATGCGGTCGAGGGCGTTCGCGAACGCCGCCGCGGTCGGCCAGCGCGCGTCCCGATCGTGCTCCAGCGCGCGCAGCACGACCCGGTCCACCGCGGGCGGGATCGCGGGCTCGACCTCGCTGGGCGGGCGCCGGTCCTCGCCCGGCGGCTCCCCGGTCAGCAGGTGGTAGGTCAGCGCGCCCAGCCCGTACACGTCCGACCGCTGGTCCGGCGCGCCGTCGATCTGGGTCTGCTCGGGCGCCATGTAGCCGGGGGAGCCGGCGGGCAGCGTGAGGCTGGACAGCCGGTCGCCGGTGCGGGCGATGCCCAGGTCGGACAGCATGATCCGCTCGCCGGGGCCCTCGCCCTGGGCGGAGCGGATGAGCACGTTGGACGGCTTGAGGTCGCGGTGCACGATCCCTCGCTCGTGCAGCGCCTGCACGCCCTCGGCGATCTCCCGGGCCGCCCGCAGCGCCTCGTTCAGCGGCAGCGCCCCGCCGTCCAGGCGCTCCTCCATGGTGCCGCGGTCGGCGTAGGTCATCACGAAGTAGGGGCGGCCGTCGTCCAGCTCGCCGATGTCGTACACCTGGACGAGCCGGTGCGAGTCGACCTGCCGCAGCAGCCGGGCCTCCTGGACGAACCGCTCCCGGACGTCCTCGCGCAGCGTCCAGTGATCGGCCAGGATCTTGATCGCGACCGGGGCGTCCAGGTCCTCGTCATGACCCAGCCAGACCGCCGCGAATCCCCCCGAACCCAGCAGCCTGTCGATCCGGTAGCGCCCGGCGCCACGTGGAGTCCCCATGTTCGACCATCCTGAACGATGCACGGCGACTTCGCACGGTAACCGAGCTGTCGCAGGAGATGGAATGACCGGCCCCCGGCGCGCGTTGCACGTGCGGCGGAAAAATCGATCGCCCCCGCCCGCCCCCGGCGGCTACCGTGCGTAGGTCGCGGCCGCGCGGCCCGGCCGCCCTGCAAGATCACTCCGGCCCGCGACCTATCCTTGTCGAAGCTTATGAGGACTCCTGTGAAAGCGCCGCTCGCCGATCTGCGCGCGCGACTGCCCGAGCTGATGCCGCTGGACCGGCACCGGCTCCGCCGGCGTATCGACGGAACGCAGAACATGCGCGACGCGTCCCGGCGCGAGCAGGTGGCCCGGGAGATCGCCGCCGACGTGGAGGCCGCCGAGCGCCGGGTCGCCCGGCGCCGCGCCGCCGTGCCCGCGATCACCTACCCGGAGCAGCTGCCGGTCAGCCAGAAGAAGGACGACATCGCGGCGGCGATCCGCGACCACCAGGTCGTGATCGTCGCCGGTGAGACCGGCTCCGGCAAGACCACCCAGCTGCCCAAGATCTGCCTGGAGCTGGGCCGCGGCGTGCTCGGCTCGATCGGGCACACCCAGCCGCGCCGGCTGGCCGCCCGCACCGTCGCCGACCGGATCGCCGAGGAGCTGGGCACCGAGCTGGGCGAGGCGGTCGGCTACAAGGTCCGCTTCACCGACCGGTCGAGCGACGACACGCTGGTCAAGCTGATGACCGACGGCATCCTGCTGGCCGAGATCCAGACCGACCGGCTGCTGCGCCGCTACGACACGCTGATCATCGACGAGGCGCACGAGCGCAGCCTCAATATCGACTTCCTGCTCGGGTACCTCAGGGAGATCCTGCCGCGCCGGCCCGACCTCAAGATCATCATTACCTCGGCCACCATCGACCCCGAGCGGTTCTCCCGGCACTTCGACGACGCCCCGATCGTGGAGGTCTCCGGCCGCACGTATCCGGTGGAGGTGCGCTACCGGCCGCTGTCGGACCCCGAGGACGCCAAGGCCGACCCCGACCGCGACCAGATCCAGGGCATCCTCGACGCGGTGGACGAGCTGGCGCTGGAGGCCCCCGGCGACGTCCTGGTGTTCCTCAGCGGCGAGCGCGAGATCCGCGACACCGCCGACGCCCTCACCAAGCACCTGCGGGGGCGGCGCGGCGAGGCCACCGAGGTGCTGCCGCTGTACGCGCGGCTGTCGTCGGCCGAGCAGCACCGGGTCTTCCAGGCCCACCGGGGGCGGCGGATCGTGCTGGCCACCAACGTCGCCGAGACGTCCCTGACCGTCCCGGGCATCAAGTACGTCGTCGACCCCGGCACCGCCCGCATCTCCCGCTACAGCCACCGGCTCAAGGTGCAGCGGCTGCCGATCGAGCCGGTGTCGCAGGCGTCGGCCAACCAGCGCAAGGGCCGCTGCGGGCGCGTGTCGGAGGGCATCTGCGTCCGGCTGTACTCGGAGGAGGACTTCGAGACCCGGCCCGAGTTCACCGACCCGGAGATCCTGCGGACCAACCTGGCCTCGGTCATCCTGCAGATGACCGCGCTGGGGCTGGGCGACATCGCCGCGTTCCCGTTCGTGGAGCCGCCGGACCGCCGCAACGTCAAGGCGGGCGTCGACCTGCTGCACGAGCTGGGCGCGCTCGACCCGGCCGAGAAGGACCCGCGCAAGCGCCTCACCGAGCGGGGGCGGCGGCTGGCTCAGCTGCCGATCGACCCGCGGCTGGGCCGGATGGTGCTGGAGGCCGAGGCCAACGGCTGCGTCCGCGAGGTGCTGATCATCGCGGCGGCGCTGTCGATCCAGGACCCGCGCGAGCGTCCCGCCGAGCACCAGCAGGCCGCCGACGAGAAGCACCGCCGCTTCGCCGACCCCACCTCCGACTTCCTGGCCTACCTGAACCTGTGGAACTACCTGCGGGAGCAGCAGCGGGAGCTGTCGGGCAGCCAGTTCCGGCGGATGTGCAAGAACGAGTTCCTGCACTTCCTGCGCGTCCGCGAATGGCAGGACCTGCACTCCCAGCTCAAGCAGGTCGCCAAGTCCCTGGGCGTCACGCCCAACACCGCCGACGCGCCGCCCGACCGCGTCCACGTCGCGCTGCTGTCGGGCCTGCTGTCGCACATCGGCCTGATGGACGCCGACAAGAAGGACGAGGGCGGCGGTGGCGGCGGTCAGCGGCGCCGCCAGCTGAACGAGTACGTGGGGGCGCGCGGCGCCAAGTTCGCCGTCTTCCCCGGATCGGCGCTGTTCAAGAAGCCGCCGCGCTGGGTGATGGCGGCCGAGCTGGTCGAGACCTCCCGGCTCTGGGGGCGGATCAACGCCAAGATCGAGCCCGAGTGGGTCGAGCCGCTGGCCGGGCACCTGGTCAAGCGCAACTACAGCGAGCCGCACTGGTCCAAGAAGCAGGCCGCCGTCATGGCCTACGAGAA
Organism: Actinomadura rugatobispora; assembly: GCF_042656285.1. Lineage (GTDB taxonomy): Bacteria > Actinomycetota > Actinomycetes > Streptosporangiales > Streptosporangiaceae > Spirillospora > Spirillospora rugatobispora. The sequence continues at coordinate 67,815 of NZ_JBHSON010000060.1, forward strand.
GGTCACCCTCTACGGCGTCCCGATCGTGGCGCAGCGCCGCGTCAACTACGGCTCGATCGACCCCGCGCTGTCGCGGGAGCTGTTCATCCGGCACGCGCTCGTCGAGGGCGACTGGGAGACCCACCACCGGTTCTTCCACGACAACCGGGCGCTGCTGGAGGAGGTCGAGGAGCTGGAGCACCGCGCCCGGCGCCGCGACATCCTCGTCGACGACGAGACCCTCTTCGACTTCTACGACGAGCGCGTCCCCGAGGACGTGGTCTCCGGGCGGCACTTCGACACCTGGTGGAAGCGGACCCGGCGCGACGAGCCCGACCTGCTGAGCTTCGAGAAGTCGATGCTCATCAACCAGAACGCCGGGGACGTCAGCGAGGCCGACTACCCCGACTCCTGGCGGCAGGGCCCGCTGGGGCTGCGGTTGACCTACCAGTTCGAGCCCGGCGCCGACGCCGACGGCGTGACCGTCCACATCCCGGTGCAGGTGCTCAACCAGGTGCGCCCGGACGGCTTCGAATGGCAGGTGCCGGGGCTGCGCGGCGAGCTGGTCACCGAGCTGATCCGGTCGCTGCCCAAGCAGCTGCGGGTCAACTTCGTCCCGGCGCCCGACTACGCGCGCAAGGCGCTGGAGCGGCTCACGCCGCGTACCGAGCCCCTCCTGGACGCCCTCGAACGCGAACTGCGCGACATGACCGGCGTCCAGATCGCCCGCGAGGCCTGGGACCTGGGCCGCCTGCCCGCGCACCTGCGGATCACCTTCCGGGTGGTGGACGACCGCAAGCGCACCCTCGCCGAGGACACCGACCTCGACGCCCTCAAACGCCGGCTCAAGGGCAAGGTGCGCGGCACCCTGTCGAAGGCGGCGACGGCCGGGGGAGTGGAGCGCACCGGCCTGCGCGAGTGGACGATCGGCGAGCTGCCCCGCACCTACGAGCGCAAGCAGGCCGGGTACGAGGTCAAGGCGTTCCCGGCGCTGACCGACGAGGGCGACAGCGTCGCGGTCCGCATGTACGAGACCGAGGCCGAGCAGCGCTCGGCGATGTGGCGGGGGACGCGGCGGCTGATCCTCCTCAACGCCCCGTCCCCGGTCAAGCTCATCCAGGGCCGCCTCACCAACCAGGGCAAGCTGGCGCTCAGCCACAACCCGCACGGTTCGGTGGCGGCCCTGTTCGACGACTGCGTGACGGCCGCCGCCGACCGGCTCATCGCCGAGGCCGGGGGCCCGGCCTGGGACGAGGCGGGCTTCCGCGCGCTGTACGACCGGGTCCGCGCCGACCTGCACGACGCCACCGCCGCGATCGTGGCGCAGGTGGAGCGGATCCTGGCCGAGTCGCACGAGATCGACCGGCGGCTGCGCGGCACGGCCAGCCTCGTCCTGGTCCCGTCGCTGACCGACATCCGGGAGCGGCTGACCGGGCTGGTGCACGCGGGGTTCGTGACCGAGACGGGCCGGCAGCGGCTGCCCGATCTGCCGCGCTACCTGCGGGCGCTGCAGGTCCGGCTCGACAAGCTGCCCGAGAACCCGAACCGCGACCGGCTGCTCATGAACCAGGCCGGGGCGCTGGAGGCCGAGTACGGGCTGTTCGTGCAGCGGCTGCACCCGGCCCGGCGCGACGAGGAGTCCGTGCGGCAGATCCGGTGGATGCTGGAGGAACTGCGGGTGAGCCTGTTCGCCCAGCAGCTCGGCACCCGCTACCCGGTCTCCGACAAGCGGATCCGCAAGGCCATGGCGCAGCACGGCGCCCGCTGACGTTCACCCCCGAGCACCCCGGGTTCCCCCCGAGCACCCGTCCTCCGGGCGGGTGCTCGGCGTTTTCTCAGACCGTTCCAAAGTGGTATTGACCAATTGCTGACCGCAGCCTAACCTGAGGACCGACGGTACGAAGGGAAGGGGAGGTGAGCGGCGTGCGATCCGTCGGTGAGCCGGAACCCGCGACCACGAAACGGCGGGCGGTGCGCCGCGAACTGCTGGCCATGCTGGAGGGCCTGGAGGTCGGCGACGCGCTGCCGTCCGAGCGCCGGCTGGCCGCCGAGCTGGGCGTGTCGCGGCCCACCCTCCGGGCCGCGATCGACGAGCTGGCCGCCCAGGGGCTGCTGGACCGGCGCCAGGGCAGCGGCACCTACGTGGCCGAACGCAAGATCGCGGTGGCGCTGACCATGTCGTCGTTCACCGAGGACATGATCCGGCGCGGCATGCGCCCGGGGGGCCGGGTGCTGTCGTTCCGGACCGAGACCGCCGGGGCGAAGATCGGCCGCAGGCTGTCCATCTCCCCGATGGAAGAGGTATTTACCATTCGCCGGCTCCGGCTGGCGGACGGCGCCACCATGGCGATCGAGACCCTCTACCTCCCCAGGGCGCTGGTGCCGGAGCTGCGCCGCGAGGATCTGGAAGGACGGTCCTTCTACACCCTGCTGCGGGAACACGGCATCGTCCTCGCCTCCGGCCGGGAGACGATCGAGCCCACCGTCACCACGGCCGAGGAGGCCGAGGTGCTGGGCGTTCCGGTGCACGCGCCGGCGTTCCTGTTCGAGCGGGTCAGCCACACCGAGGAGGGGCGGCCGGTCGAGTACGTCCGCTCCCTCTACCGGGGTGACCGCTACCGGCTCGAACTGGAGCTGAAACCGGTCCCGCGCTGACCGGCCGCGGCAGGAACGGGCCGCGGCAGGCCCCACCGCTTCACCCGCGCCGGCGGGGGCACCGGCGCACCGACAGACCCGAACCCCCGCCCGGCCGGCCGCGCCGCCGGCCGGGGATTCGGTGCCCCGCAGGAACGGAGACCAGACCGTGGACATCTTCAAGGACACCCTCACCTTCCTGGCCGACAACGTGTTCGGCCAGGTCCCCATCCTCATCGGCCTGATCACGCTGATCGGGCTGCTGCTGCAGCGCAAGCGCTTCGAGGACACCCTCGCCGGCGCGCTGCGCGCCACCATCGGCGTGGTCATCCTGTTCATCGGCGTGGAGATCTTCACCGGCGGGCTGACCAGCTTCCAGACCGTGCTGGCCGACGCGATGGGCACCACGCCGCCCAAGGCCGACAACAGCCTGACCGACTTCCTCGGCCGCGAGGGCGGCACGATCGCGCTGGTCATCACGGTGGCGTTCCTGCTGCACGTGGCGATCGTGCGGATCTTCCCCGCGGCCCGGTACCTCTACCTGACCGGGCACCTGATGTTCTGGATCAGCACCGTGGTGGTCGCCGGGCTGGTCACCATCGCGCCCGGCGCCGACCAGCTGACCCTCGTGCTGTGCGGGGCCGGGTTCGTGGCCGCGTACTGGACGCTGCAGCCGCTGTGGATGCGGCCGCTGATGCGCCGGGTGATGCCCGACGACCGGTTCGGGTTCGCGCACACCAGCTCCCTGGCCGCGCTGGCCACCGGATACCTCGCCCGCCCGTTCGGCGACCGCGAGCGGCACGACACCGAGAAGGTGAAGCTGCCCCGCCAGCTGTCGTTCTTCAAGGACGTCAACGTCAGCACCGCCCTGGTCATCTCCGTCATCATGCTGGTGGCGGTGGCCTTCGCCGACGACCAGGTGGTGGCCAAGCTGGCCGCCGAGATGGACGAGAAGCTCTCGCCCTGGGTGTGGGCGCTGCTGGTCGGCCTGCGCTTCGCGGGCGGCATCGCGATCCTGCTGTTCGGCGTGCGGATGTTCCTGGCCGAGATCGTGCCCGCGTTCAAGGGCTTCAGCGACAAGGTGATCCCGGGCACCCGGCCCGCGCTGGACGCCCCGACGGTGTTCCCGGTGGCGCCCACCGCCGTGATGATCGGCTTTGTGGCGTCCACCACGGTGTTCCTGGCCTGCCTGGGCGTCTTCGCCACGGCCGGCTGGTTCACCCTGGCCCCGCCCATGATCATGCTGTTCTTCGTGGGCGGCGCGGCGGCGCTGTTCGGCAACGTGGTGGCCGGCTGGCGCGGCGCGGTGATCGGCGGCGTCATCACGGGTCTGATCCTGGCGATCGGGCAGGCCGTCACCTGGGGCCTGTTCGAGCGGACCGCGCCCGAGCTGGCCACCCTGGCCGACCCCGACTGGTACGCCATCGCGTGGCTGCTCAAGGCGATCGACCCGGTGGTCGGCGACGCCTCGATCTGGGCCGTCCCGGTGGTGGCCCTGGCCGTCACCGCGGGGACACTGCTGATCCTGGGCCGCCGCGAGCGGCGCGAGGCCGCGGCCAAGGACGCCGTCCCGGCCGGAACCGAGCCCGCCACCGAGGGCGGCAAGAAGGCCTGACAGAACGGGCGTCCCGGCCCGGCCCGCCGCCCGGGCCGCGACGCCCGCCCCATCCGGCGTCCAGAAGGAAGAAGGAGACACGACGACATGGCATTGGACCGCACGCTGGAGGTGCTCGCCGTCTGCGGCGTGGGCATGGGATCCAGCCTGATGCTCAAGATGACCGCCGAGGACGCGCTGCGCGCCCTGGACGTGGACGCCCGCGTGGAGAACACCGACATCTCCACCGCCCGCGGCATGACCCCGGACGTGATCATCGGGCAGGGCATGCACACCAGCGAGATCGAGGACCTGGCCCCGGTGGTGATCACGGTGACCGACTTCCTCGACAAGGAGGGCCTGCAGGCCCGCCTGCTCGAGCGGCTGACCGAGAAGGGCTGGCTCGCGTGACGGAGTCCACTGCGGCGGTCGGGGCCCGCGACGGCGTGCCCGCGGCCGGCTGGAAGGAGGCCGTCGAGGCGGCGGCCGCGATCCTGGTCGAGATGGGCGCCGCGGGGGAGGGCTACCCCGCCGCCTGCGTCCGGGTGGTGGAGGAGAACGGCCCCTACATCGTGCTGACCAAGGGCCTGGCGCTGGCGCACGCCCGTCCCGAGGACGGCGGCCTGGGCGTCGGCGTGGCCGCCGCCCGGCTCGCCGAGCCGGTCGAGTTCGGCCACCCCGACAACGACCCGGTCGACCTCCTCCTTGCCTTCTGCACCCCGGACGCCGACGCGCACGTCGCGTCCCTGTCCGCGCTGGCACGGGCGCTGTCGGCGGGGCTGGCCGACCGGCTGCGCGCGGCGCCCGGCCGCGCCGAGATGGCCGCCGAGCTGGAGCGGGCACTGCGTGCCGAGGCCCCGGGGGAGGAGGCGCGCTCCGATGCCTGAGGCCCTCCGGAGGACCTCCTACCCTGATCGCGTCCGATCGCTGCTGGACGAGGTCGACGCCCGATCCGGGACGGCGATCGCCGACGCCGCCGCGCTGCTCCTTCCGGCGATCGAGGCCGGCGGCATCGTGCACGTCGCCGGCGCCGGCCACTCGCTCGCCCTGGTCTTCGAGACGTTCTACCGGGCCGGCGGCCTGGCCGCGGTCAAGCCGATCTGGGACCCCTCGGTGCTGCCCCTCGACGACGCCCTGCGCAGCACCCGCGCCGAGCGCACCGAGGGCCTGGGCCGCTCGGTCGTCCTGGACGCCGAGCCCGCCCCGCCGGACGTGGCCGTGGTCTTCTCCACCAGCGGCCGCAACCCCTACCCGGTCGAGGTCGCCGCCGAGTGCGCCGGCCGCGGCGTGCCGGTGATCGCCGTGACCTCCCCGGAGGCGTCGCGGGCCGCCGCCGCCCGTGCCGAGACCACGCTGGCCGACCACGCCACGATCGTGCTGGACACCGCCGTGCCGCCGGGGGACGTGCTGCACCCGCCCCAGGCGCCGCGGACCGCCGCCGTCTCCACGATCATGGCCGCCTACGCCTGGTCGCGGGTGCTGGCCGAGCTGGACGACCTCGCCGCCGCCCGCGGCGTCGAGCTGCCCTGCTGGACCAGCGCGAACGTCCCCGGCGGCGACGAGAGCAACCGGGCGCTCCTGGCGCGCTACGGCCACCGCGTCCCCGAACTGGGCGGCCTTCCCGACCCGCAGGCGTGACGGGTCGGGCGGGGTGGACGGCGCACAGCGTGAAAAGGGCGCAGTGGCGCCTCGGGGTGATTGTGGCGGCACCCAACGTCACCATCGATATCCCGTGGTCCGGGGCCCGCGGCGCCCTTCGAGGAAGTGCGGGGTACCACATGGCACCCAAGTAACTGCAGCCACGCGTACTAGTGCGTATGGTTCATTCCATGCCTACGAGTGATGAGCGCGACAATAGCGGCCCCAGGGGGCAGGCCGGGACTTCCGAAGGCGCGGTCTCCGAGGCTGGAACGACCAAAGATGCCACCCCCGCCACCCCCGCCGCTTCCCCCGAGCCCGCCGGCTCCCCGACCGAGGATCCCGCCGACCGGACCGTCGTCGACGCCCCGAGACCCGGGACCAAGCCCGCCGGCAAGGGGACCGCCGCCGGCTCCGGCTCCGCCTCCGCGTCGCCCTCCGGCTCCGGCGACGAGAGCGCGTCGCGCGTCCCCGAGACCAGGACCGAGACCGCCGTGGCCCGCATGGGGGAGCCCGTCGCCGTCTGGCCCTGCGCCAACTGCGGGCGGCCCGTCCCGCAGCCCGTCGGGGCCGTGCGCGCCGTCCGCTACTGCCAGGACAACGACGGCGCCTGCGCCCGCGAGGCCCGCAACCGCCGCGAGCGCGGCCGCGACGCCCCCGGCCTGACCGGCCAGGTCGCCTCCACCTGGGAGATGGTGGAGCGCCTGGAGAAGACCGCCGACCTGCTCGCCGACTCCCTCACCTCCGAGCTGAGCGTCGCCGGGGTCGAGCGCCGCGTCGCCGAGGTGCGCGCCGAGGCCGCCCGCGAGCTGTCCATCGCGCAGAACGAGCGCGACGCCTCCCACCGCCAGGCCGAGGATGCCTGGCAGGAGGCCGCCTCCGCCCGCCAGCGCGCCGAGGCCGCCGAAGGGGAGTCCGCCCGCGCCCGCGAGGAGTCCAAGCTCGCCACCGCCAAGCGCGACGCCGCCCAGCAGGCCTGGGAAGAGGCCCACCAGATCGCCCAGCAGGCGGTCTCCGCCAAGCTGGCCGCCGAGAGCGAGCGCGACCGCATCGCCGCCCGCGAGACCGAGCTGCTGGCCGCGCTGGAGGCCGCGCGCGCCGAACTGGTCACGCTGCACGCCAAGGTCGCCGAGGCCGAGGGCGCCGTCGAGTCGCAGCGGGTCGAGTCCGCCGTGGCCAAGCAGGGCGCCGAGGACCTCCGCAACGCCATGCGCGACACCGAGGCGCAGCGCCAGCGGGCCATGCAGGCCGCCAGCAAGGCCGAGGCCGAGCGCGCCACCGCGCTGCGCGCCCAGTCGGAGGCCGAGGCCGAGACCGTACGGGCCAACGCCCGCGCCGAGGAGGCCGCCAAGGAGCGCGACGCCTCCCTGACCCAGGCCCAGCAGGCCGTCACCGAGCGCGACGAGCTGCAGACCAAGGTCAGCGACCAGGCCCTCCAGCTGCGCCAGCTGTCGCAGTCGGTCGCCGAGCAGCAGGCCGCGCTGGCCGCCCTCGCCGAGGAGCGCGACGCCGCGCGCGCCGAGGCCGACCGGGCCCGCCGCCAGATCGACCAGTTCACCCACAACACGCTGTCGTCCAACATTCCGCCCGGCGGGCGCTACGGCGCGTCCGGCGTCCCGCAGATGGGCCCGGCCCACGGCCAGCCGGGCCAGGGCCAGGGGCAGCCGAGCCAGCCCGGCCAACCGGGCGTTCCGGTCGCCGGACAGGGCGCCCAGCCGCAGGGCGGGCCGCAGGGGCAGAGAGGGCCCGCACAGGGCGGGGGCGCCCCCGTGCCCAGCGGCAGGCAGATGAACGGCGCCGGCGAGCCGAACGACCCGCTCTACACCGGCCCGTGACCGTCCGTCCCTGACCGCAGTCGGTGGCGGTCAGGATGCGCCGCGCGCCCTCACGGCCCGAGGCCCCACTCCGGGCCGCGCTGCGGGGGCGCGCCGCCGACCTCCCGCCCGAGCCCAAGAGGCCCGTGGCAAGGAAGCCTCGTGGCCGGGAGGTCCGCCCGCAGCCGGAGGCTCGTGGTTGGGGGGCCGGCCCGTGGCACGGAAGGCGCGTGGCGGGGTCGCCTGCCTGCGCACTGGCCGTGCTTCGGCGCGCCGCGCGCGACATCCGGTCGCGTGTAGGCCGCCGCCGGGTCGCGGCAGCGGCTACGCCTGTCGGGGCGGGTGGGCGCGGCGCTTCGCGAAGGCCGGGCCGGTTCGGTTGGGGTCAGCCGGTGAGACGGTCCGGGTCGACCTCGATCCAGATCTGCTCGGCGCGGCCGAGGAGCCGGCCGTCCTCGCCGTAGGCGGCCGCCGCCGCGTGCAGCTTGCGCCCCTCCCGGCTGCGCGCCAGGCCCATCACCACGCACCGCTCACCCGCCTCGGGCAGCGCCGTGACCCGGGCCGTCATGGTGCCCAGCACCACCGGCGGGTCGTCCTGGCCGGACGCCAGCCCGCCGGGGCAGTCCAGCACCGCCCACATGATCTCCGGGGCGGGGACCTCTTCGGGCACCCACGGCGTCGCGACGGTCCCCTCACCGACCGGCCCCGGCTCCAGGCACAGCCCGTCGCCCGGCTCGCGGTCGGGCCCGCACACGAAGCACCCCGGGAACGGGTGCCGCTCGGCGGCCCGGTACTTCTCCGCCGCGTCCAGCGCCTCCTCGAACGGCACCTGCGGCACCGCCGGCACCACGATCGCCCCCGCCAGCGCCTCGGCGACCAGCCGGTCGCCGTCCCACAGCCGCGCGCCCAGCCCCCGCTCGTCGTCGGCCGTCACCAGCAGCTCGGTCTCCAGCGGCGGCGGGTGCCGCAACGCCACGGTCACCGTGTCCGACGACACGTGCCCGGCCAGCAGCCCCGCGACATACCCCCCGTTGCCCGATCCCTCGGGACCGCGGTAGCGCGTCTCAATGATCACTTTCTTCCCCCGGACGTTCATCTGTCGTGCCCAAACTGACGGAATCTTAATGAGCCGCTCGGACAACCGTTCGCGCCACCCCGGCGTCCAGGGTCGCGCGCCCGCCGCCGCCCGTCCGGCGGAGGCTCCGGGACGGCATGGGAAACACCGGGCAAGGGGCAGGTGAGGAAAGGGAGGTCTGGCGGAAAGGAGAGGTCGGCTTTACCGTTCAGAGAGCCCGCGACGGCTGCGGGCGCCCGGGACGCGTCGTGAAGAACACCGACAGCGAACCGGTCAGCCGGGCCCGGACGGTCTCCTCGTCGACCGGCCCGTCGTCCCGCACCGGTGTGCGGTCGAGCGCCCGGACGATCAGCCGCTCGATGTTGCGGTCGGCCACCAGCACCGAGCACGTGTCGCACGCGTACCACGGGTACAGCATGTTGAGCACCGCCACCGCGGTGTCGTCGTCCGACAGGTGGGTGGTGTCGAGCTCCACCTCGAACATGTCGGTGTCCTCGGGGTCCAGCGTGGGGTAGTAGAGCCAGCTCGGCCCGGGCACCCCGCAGAAGTCGCACGCGCGGGCGCGCGGCGTCGGCGTGCCGACGGCCAGCTCCAGTTCGTGGTCCCAGGGCTCGACGCGCCGGTTGTGGCGGTAGCCCACGCCGTCCAGGGAGCCTTCGCGGTTGTGGGTCACGTCGTGCACCTCGCCGCCGCAGCGGGCGCACATGAAGCCGATGTCCTCCATGTCCCTCCCCTGATCGCCGGGCACCGGCTCTCACAGTATCCGTCCGGCCCCCAGCATCGAACCATGGACGCGAACCCCGCACCCGAGCCGGGCACCGCCGATCTCCTTACCCCGCAGGCCCCGCGGCCTCCCCTGTCCGCTAGCGTGGTCCGCCGTGACCGACCGGAACCCGGCGCACGGAGGCGGCGCCGACATCGTCCTCAACGCCGACAAGGTGGATCTGGTCCGCGAGGGCCGGACCCTGCTCGACCAGGTCACCCTGACCGTCCTCACCGGCGAGCACTGGGCCCTCCTCGGTCCCAACGGCGCCGGCAAGAGCACCCTCCTGGGCATCCTCGGCGCCTACACCCACCCCACCCGAGGCGCCGCCGAGGTCCTCGGCCACCGGCTCGGCCGCGTCGACGTGCACGCGCTGCGCAAGCTGATCGGCCAGGTCAACCCGCGCCACCCGCTGGAGTCCGCGCGCACCGTACGGGAGATCGTCCTGACCGGGGCGACCGGCACCATCGAGCTGGTGCCCCGCTGGACGCCCACCGAGGACGAGCTGCGCCGCGCCGACGAGCTCATCGAGCTGATGGGCCTCACCCCCCGCACCGGCGCGCGCTGGCCCAACCTGTCCCAGGGCGAGCGGGGCCGGGCGCTGATCGCCCGCGCGCTGATGCCCGAGCCCAGGCTGCTCCTCCTGGACGAGCCCGCCACCGGCCTGGACGTCGCCGCCCGCGAACGCCTGCTGTCGGCCATCGACGAACTCCGCGAAGGCCGCCCCGACCTCACCAGCGTCCTGGTCACCCACCACCTGGAGGAACTGCCGAGCAGCACCAGCCACGCGCTGCTGCTGCGCGACGGCGCCGTCCTGGCCTCCGGCCCCGCCGGAGAGGTCCTCACCACCGAGCTCGTCAGCGCCTGCTTCGACCACCCGATCGAGATCGCCCGCCACAACGGCCGCTGGGCCGCGACCGCCCGGCGCTGACCCGGCCGTTCAGGCGTGGGCCTGCACCCGGTGCCGGGACAGATGGGCGAGCACGGCCTGATTGGCCTCCCACCCGTCGGGGAACTTGACCGGCACGCCCAGATGCACGGGCTCGGTGGACGGGTGCGCGTCCAGGAGTTCGGGGATCCCCGCCCTGGCGACGACGATGCACGCGTGCCGGTGCCGGGACGCCAGCACGCACAGCCGGCCCGACTCCAGATGGAACGCGGTCGCGTCGCGCCGCCCTGACAACGGGTGCAGGACGACGGTGACGTCGTACTCGCGGCCCTGGAGCCGGTTGGCGGTGTCGACCGTGATGCCCTCGCCGTGCTCGCCCAGCGCCGCCCGGATCGCGGTCACCTGGTCGCGGTGCGCCGCGCCGATCGCCACGCGCTCCGCGGTGACGGGCGCGGAGCCCTGCTCGGAATGGGCGACCGGCCCCCGCTGCAGCAGCCGCACGGCGAGCGCCGCCGTCGCGTTCACGGCCTCGGAGTCGGTACGGAGCGTGTGCCGCGCGGGCAGCTCGTACAACGCCCAGCCGGACGCCGCCGCCTCGTCCAGCGCGCGGTCGTAACTGGTGCCCATGCCCTGCGCGCCGTACTCCAGGCGGCGGTCACCCGGACCCGTCCCCGAACGGAACCCGGTGAACGGGTAGAACGCCTCCGACACCACCGGCGCCGCCGAGGCGGGCAGCCGCCAGGACACCGGAAGGCGGTGCAGCGGCAGATCCGGGTTGTGCGCGAGCAGGACCGACACGGCGCTGCGCATCGGGTCCCACGACAGGCCCGCCCAGCGCTCCACCTCGACGGTCGAGAACGGGTCGAGCTGACCAGGGTCGCCCACGAACAGCGCCCGCTCGAACCGCCCGGCGATCCGCAGCAGCATGTCCGAGCGCATCTGGTACGCCTCGTCCACGATCGCCCACGGCCACGAGCCGTCGGTCAGCGTCGCCCACTTGGCGGCGGTCGCGATGACGACCATGCGGTCGGCGAACTGGTCGGCCTTCGTCGCCACCTTCACGCCCGGGTACGCCGCGACGCGATCGGAGATGGTGTAGGTGGAGGCCGACAGCCGTCCGAGCGTGACGTCGGGATGCTTCCCGGCGATCCGGTCGATGAGGTCGTCGACCTGCTCGTTGGTCTGCGCGACGATCATCAGCCGCTCACCGGCGGCGGCCAGGTGCGCGGCCGCCCGCACCACCAGCGTCGACTTGCCCGCGCCGGGCGGGGAGTCGACCACCACGCCGCGATGCCCGCCGTCGAGGTCGGCCAGCACCTCCTCGACCACCTTGGTCGCCGCCACGGAGGGATCGAGCCCGAACTCCTCCGCCTCGCCCATGGCGTTCCTCCCCCGTCCGTCCGGCTCGCTCATGACCACTCCTCCGCCGCGTCCTCGTCGCTGGGGACGTACTCGTCGGGCGGGCCGCCGTGCGTCCACGGCGTGTCCTCGCGGTCGGGGAACTTCGCCGCGCCCCACGAGTCGGCGGTGCGCGAGGTGAACACCACCCGGGCGCCGGCCTCCGGGACGACGCCGGGTTCGGGCACCAGCTTGCGGCCCATGCCCCCGGTCAGCTCCAGCAGCACCTCGCCCGCCGCGGCGTCGATCTCCACCACGCGGCCCTTGAGCGCCGGCCGGGACGCGTCGCACACCGTGGCGCCCGTGTCGAGCCGCACCGGGTCCTCCGTCGCGACGACCACGTGCGGGCGGAGCTTGGGGCGCTTGCCCGTCTCGTCCAGCCGGGTCGGGTCGCTGGCGACGACCGTGCCGCCGAACGCCTGGCCGGTGAGCCGGTGCTCGGCCATGACGAGCGGGTCGTCGAAGGCGCGCTGGGCGTCGTAGGCGTCCTGGGCGCGCTCCAGGTCGTGCAGGCGGCGGGCGGCGCGCACCGGCGGATCGCGCCGGGCCTGCGGGTACGCCTCGCCGAACGTCTGGTGGTAGTAGGTGAAGGAGTCGCGGTCGCGTTCCCAGCGGGAGGCCACGCTCGCGCCCGGCGGCAGCGCGCGCAGCACGTCCACCGCCCGCCACATCACCTCCCAGGTGGGGGTGAGCTGCTCGGCGATGACGTTGCGGACCCGCTCCTCGGCGCGCGGGTCGCGGCCCGCGTGGTCGTAGGCGGCGATGGCCGGGGCGAGCACCTCGTTGTCGAACGACGGGTCGGTCGTCGGACCGGCCGGGGGCCAGGCGACCGGGTCCTCGGCCAGCGCGGCGGCGGCCGGGCCGTCCAGGCCGTCGGGCGGGGCGATCCAGCCCAGCAGCGCGGCGAGGTTGCCGTCCTCCAGGGCGCTCTGCCCGGTCGCCCAGTGCAGCCGCAGCGTCTCGGTCATCGCCAGCAGCAGCGACGAGCCGGGGTGGTCGTTGCGGTCGGCGAACCACGTCAGCCAGCGGCCCAGCACCGGCACGGCGGCGTCGACCGCGTACGGCCCCTCGGTGCGCCGGAACCGCGTCGAGCGGCCCAGCAGCCGCAGGAACCCGACCCCGCCCCGGTTCGGCACCAGCAGCTGCGGGGCGTCGGCGTACCGGATCCGCTCCTCGCCCTCCTTGCCCGCCGGCAGCTCCTCCACGCCGCCGCGGCTGGTCTCCACGTGGTTGAGGACCAGCTTGGCCAGGTCGGCGGCGAACGCGAACCGCAGGTCGCGGTTGCGCGGCTGCGGGACGACCAGCAGCGTCGGATCGGCGCGGTCGGCGCCCAGCATCACCGCCAGCGGCGCGGCCGCCTCACCGGCCAGCTTCAGCGGGATCAGGACGAGCGGCGCGTCCGACACGTGGCAGTGCCGGACCGTCGCCAGGGGCTGGGCGCGGCCGGTCGCGGCCGCCTCCAGCTGGGCGAGCGAGGTGAGCACGCTCACGTCGCGGGGACCTCCGCCCTCTCGCCGTGGGACGGGACGACGGGGGCGCGGAGCGGGGCCCGGGGCGAGCCCGTCATGCCGCCCCGCCCAGGACCTCGCGGCGCAGCCGCGCGGCGGTGCGCAGCTGCACCGCCGTCTCGGCCAGGTCGTCGGACGGCTCGAGCGTGCCCTCGGCCAGCCCCAGCGCCGTGCCGATCGAGTCGACCCCGCCCAGGTCGTCCCGGACCGAGCGGCCGAGCGTTCCGGTGGCGCCGCAGGCCCGCGCCTCGTCCCGGCAGAAGAAGGCCATCTCGCAGCTCGACATGCAGTCGGGCGCGTACCGAGCCTCCACCGCGCGCACCGCCTCGGGCAGCGCGTCGCCCGGCGCGAACGTCAGGTCCGGCGGCAGCTCGCCGACGATCCGGTCGATCTTGGTGAGCCTGGCCAGCTGCCGCTCCAGCACCGCCAGCTGCGGGCGCACGTCCAGCGGCGTGGCGGTGGGCCGGTTGGAGAAGTTCTCCGGGCAGACCAGGAACACCTCGTGCGAGACCCGGTCGGGCCGGTGGCCCAGCTCGGCCACCAGGCGGCGCAGCGCCAGCACGTACACGGCGGACTGGCGGGCGGCGGCGGCCACCTGCTCGGGCTCGGCCTGCCCGTCCACCACCGCGAACGACTTGATCTCGATGACGTGCAGCCGGCCGCGCAGCTGGAAGGCGATGACGTCGGGCTCCAGATAGGCGACCTGGCCCGCGATCTCCAGCCGCAGCAGCGGATGGTCGAACAGCGTGCCCTCGCCCGACTCCAGCGCCCGCGCCAGCAGCCGCCGGGTGCGGGCGTGCCGCAGCTCGCGGCCCTCGTTCCCGGCGACGACCTCCAGGTCGTCGTAGGCGACCTCGGGCACCTCCAGGCCGAGCCGCTCGCGCAGCAGGGTGAGCAGCTCGGCGCAGCCGTCCGCCTTGACCTGGGCCTCGAACACGTTCCCGCGCGTGATGGCGAACTGCGACTGGCCGAACGGCGAGGGGAACCCGAGCTCCCGCGCGAGGAAGTCCTTGTCGACCCCGGCGGCGTCCATCACCCCGCGGCGCGCGCAACCGGGATTGGCGGTCAGCGCGGCGATGGTGCGGGCGTCGTGGTTGCGGGGCGGGGTGCCGCCGCGCAGCCGGTCCAGGTCGAAGTCCAGTGCGGTATCGGTATCGCTCATCGGTCGTCCTCGTGGGTGGCGCGGTGCGGCCGGAGCGCCGAGGAGGCCGGCGACTCGGGCCTGCGGGGTTTGCGGGAGGCGGTGCCCCCGCCCTTCGCGCGGCGCTGCCGGAGCGCCGGCGGGGCCGGCGGCTTCTCCTCGGCGGCGCGCGTGTTCTCGGACGCGCGGGAGCCCTTCGCGGTGCCGCGCGGGGCGCGCGAGCGCGGGCCGCCGCCACCGGCGCCCGCACCGGGCG